>NZ_JBHRSJ010000017.1:60521-145307 GCF_042643485.1 Azotobacter bryophylli
TTCCTCGCGCCGGGTGCAGGACGGCTCGCAACTGGTCGAGCAGGCCGGCAAGACCATGGGCGAGGTGGTCGCGGCGGTGCACCGGGTGACCGACATCATCGACGAGATCTCCGCCGCCTCCCACGAGCAGAGCGAAGGCATCAGCCAGGTCAACACCGCCGTGGCGCAGATGGACGAGGTCACCCAGCAGAACGCCGCGCTGGTTCAGGAAGCCACCACCGCGTCCTCCGATTTGGCCGAGCAGGCCAGGCATCTGGAACAGACGGTGGCGGTGTTCCGCCTTGCCGCCGAGCAGGAATACCAGCCACGCCGGCCTCAGCCGGCGCCCCCCAAGCCACAGCTGGCCCGCATGGAGGCCCCCGCTCTGGGAGCACCGGCAGCCAAGAAAGGCCGCAAACAGGTCGCAGTCAGCGCCGAGGAGCAGTGGGAAGAATTCTAGTGACTTCTCTGGCGGGACGTTCCGGAATGCCCTACGCCGAGGGCAAGGAGATATTCCGGATAGGAGATGAAGGGTTTTGCAGTAAGTGGCATTCTGCCTGTGTCTGCTCCGGCGGATCCGGCGACAATAAAAATGGGGGATCGATCAATGTGGACGTTTCTACGTAATCTGAGCATCAGGGGCCTAGTGCTCATCACCATCGTCAGCTTCTCGCTGTTGCTGATGATCATCGCGGCGTTGGGTTACGCCAGTACCGAACTCGGCAGCCAGGCGCTTGAGGATCGAACCCGTACTGCGACGCGGCTGGACCTGCTGGCACGAACCGACATGCTGCGCCTGAAGGCCTTCGCCCGTCTCGAGGCCTACTCCAAGATGGCCTCCGAAGGCATCGCCGGAGACAAGAACAAGCAGCGCGAAGACCTCGAAGGGCTGATCAAGAAAGGCCGTGAAAGCCTGGCCGCGTTCCGTGCCATGCCCGCCTTCGCCAAGGACGAGGGACGCCGTCTGCTGGAGGCCTCCGCCGCTGCCCTCGACGAAGCCCTCGAATCCGACGAACAGCAGCTGAAGGCCTGGCTGGACGGCGACACGGCGACCTTCAACCGGCTCAGCGACGAGATGATGTTCAAGCGCGGCGGGCAGATCTTCAAGACGCTCGACGACACCACCGCCTACCTCAACGCTCACGGCAACCAGCAGATCAACGACTATCACGGCAACCTGCGGACGTTCGCGATCTTCGGCGGCCTGGTGCTGGCCGTCGCCCTGCTGCTGATGCTGACCATCCGCTTCGTGCTGATGACCTTCGTGGTCAAACCCGTATCCGAAGCCGTCGGCCACCTGCAGCGCGTCGCCAAGGCCGACCTGTCCGAGCCGGTCCCAGTCAACTCGACCAACGAGATCGGCCAGCTGCTCACCGCCATGCGCGACATGCAGGACAGCCTGATCCAGATCGTCGCCAACGTGCGCGCCGGCAGCAGCTCGATCCTGGTCGGCTCCGAGCAGATCGCCAAGGGCAACGAAGACCTGTCCTCGCGCACCGAGCAGCAGGCCGCCTCCCTCGAGGAGACCGCCGCCAGCATGGAGCAGCTCACCGCTACCGTGAAGCAGAACGCCGACAACGCCCGCCAGGCCAGCGCCCTGGCCAACGACGCCTCCAGCACCGCCGGCGTCGGCCGCGAAGTGGTCGGCCGGGTGGTCGAGACCATGCAGGGCATCAGCGAGAGCTCCCAGCAGATCGCCAATATCGTCAACGTCATCGACTCGATCGCCTTCCAGACCAACATCCTGGCCCTCAACGCCTCGGTGGAAGCCGCCCGTGCCGGCGAGCAGGGCCGCGGCTTCGCCGTGGTCGCCGGCGAGGTGCGCAACCTGGCCGGGCGCAGCGCCGATGCGGCCAAGGAGATCAAGGCCCTGATCGAGGACTCCTCGCGCCGGGTGCAGGATGGCTCGCAGCTGGTCGAGCAGGCCGGCAAGACCATGGGCGAGGTGGTCGCCTCGGTACACCGGGTGACCGACATCATCGACGAGATTTCCGCCGCCTCCCACGAGCAGAGCGAAGGCATCAGCCAGGTCAACACGGCCGTGGCGCAAATGGACGAGGTCACCCAGCAGAACGCCGCGCTGGTCGAGGAAGCCTCGGCCGCTTCGGACTCCCTAGCCGAGCAGGCCCGGCAGTTGGAGCAGACGGTGGCGGTGTTCCGCCTCGCCGCCGAGCAGGAGTACCAGCCGCGCCGGCCAAAGGCCCCGGCCGCCAAGCCGCAGCTTTCCCGCACGGCGGCGCCCGCCCTGGCCAAGCCGGCGGCGAAGGAAAACCGCAAGCCGGCCACGGCGAGCGCCGTCGAGGAGTGGGAGGAGTTCTGACAGAACGCCGCATTCCGGGATGCAGCGTGAGAAAAGACGCCGTTTAACGGGTGTAAACGAGTCTTTGCCACGCGGCATTCCGGGCCATGTTTAGCCCAGCATCGGCAGGTGGTCCTTCAACGGCCTAACAGGGTCGGCGGCACCTTGGCCGACCATCGATCAACCGGGGGTGCGCCAGTGCGCGCCCCGTTTTTGCATCTCCTGCGGGCGGCCGCGAAGCCCGCAACGAAAAGAGGAATACCAATGGCCGATAAGAACATGAGCATCCTGGTAGTGGATGACTTTCCGACCATGCGGCGGATCGTCCGCAGCCTGCTCAAGGAGCTGGGCTTCAACAACGTGGAAGAGGCCGAGGATGGCCTAGATGCGCTGAACAAACTGCGTTCGGGCAGCTTCGAGTTCGTCGTCACCGACTGGAACATGCCGAACCTCGACGGACTGGAAATGCTCAAGCAGATCCGCGCCGACGATGCCCTCAAGCACCTGCCGGTCCTGATGGTGACCGCCGAGGCGAAGAAGGAGAACATCATCGCGGCGGCTCAGGCCGGTGCCAACGGCTACGTGGTCAAGCCGTTCACTGCCGTGACCCTTGAGGAAAAACTGAACAAGATCTTCGAGAAGCTCGGTAAGTGAATGGAGGCATGCCATGAGCGCCAATAACGTGAAGGGGGAAGGGAACGTCCCGGACGATCTGATCCAGCGGATCGGCCAGCTGACCCGCATGCTGCGCGACAGCATGCGCGAGCTGGGGCTGGACAAGGAAATAGAGAAGGCGGCCGAGGCGATCCCCGATGCGCGGGATCGCCTCAGCTACATCGCGGCGATGACCGAACAGGCCGCCGAACGCGCCCTGAACGCCGTCGACCGCGCCCAGCCGATCCAGGACCGGCTGGCCGATGGGGCCAAGGCCCTGGAGAAACGCTGGGACGAGTGGTTCGCCAACCCCCTGGAGCTGGATCAGGCCAAGTCGCTGGTCAGCGACACCCGTAGCTACCTGGCCGACGTGCCGGCCCAGACCCAGGCGACCCACGCCCAGCTGCTGGATATCCTCATGGCCCAGGACTTCCAGGATCTCACCGGCCAGGTCATCAAGAAGATGATGGAGGTGATCCACGAGATCGAGCACCAGCTGGTCCAGGTGCTGATCGACAGCACCCCCGAGGGCAGCGAGCAGGCCGCGCTCAGACGGCTCGCCGAGTCGGAGTGGGAGTCCGACGACGATCCCAAGAAGCTGCTCAACGGCCCGCAGATCAAGCCCACCCCCGGCGAGGCCGTGGCCAACCAGGATCAGGTCGACGACCTGCTGGCGCAGCTCGGCTTCTGACGCTTCCGGTGCGGGCCGGTCTCGCCGCAGCCCACCCGGGCTCGGCGTTCCGGCGCTCGCCCGCCACCGCAAGAGCCAGGTCGCGGGCGGCTCTTCAACCGCGTCGGCCCCCGTCGGGGCGGCCGCCGCCCGGCGCTTTCCGACAATTTCCCCATAAGCGTGCGATTCGCCCTGCTGTTCCCCCGATCAGGGCGGCTTGACGACGCGCACAATGCGCGCTGTCCAATCCGCCACGAGTCGCCACCGGCGCAGTAGAGGGCCATGGCTGACGACAGCGATCAGGAAAAGACCGAAGCGGCGACACCCCGACGCCTGGAGAAAGCCCGGGAAGAGGGACAGGTCGCCCGCTCACGCGAACTCACCACCTTCATGATGCTGCTGACCGGCGTCGCGGCCCTGTGGAGCATGGGCGGGCTGCTGTACGACCGGCTCGCCCTGGTCATGGAGCAATCCCTGCTGTTCGAGCGCAGTCTGGCCTTCGACAGCGCACGGGCGCTGGCCCATCTCTGGGAGCTGGCCGAGGGTACCCTGTTCTTCCTGCTGCCCCTGTTCCTGCTGATGGCGGTGATGGCCTTGGTGGCGCCGTCGATGCTCGGCGGCCTGCTGGTCTCGAGCAAGGCGCTGCAGCCGCAGCTGGCCCGGCTCAACCCGCTCAAGGGGCTGCAGCGGATGTTCTCCCTCCAGGCGCTCGCCGAGCTGACCAAGGCGCTGGCCAAGAGCGCGCTGATCGGCTCGGTCGCGGTGTTCTTCCTCAAGGGGCATATCAGCCAGCTGCTGGCGCTGTCGCGTCTGCCGATCGAGCAGGCGCTGGCCAGCACCATGCATCTGATCGCCCTGGCCTGCGGGATGACCGTGCTGGCGCTGATCCTGGTGATCGGCCTGGACGTGCCCTACCAGCTATGGAGCCATGCCAAGAAGCTGCGCATGAGCAAGGAGGACATGCGCCAGGAGCACAAGGAGACGGAGGGCGACCCGCACGTCAAGGGCCGCATCCGTTCCCAGCAGCAGGCCATGGCCCGGGCGCGGATGATGAGTAAGGTGCCGACCGCCGACGTGATCGTCACCAACCCGACGCACTACGCCGTCGCCCTGAGCTACCAGGACGGGCAGATGGCGGCGCCGCGGGTGGTGGCCAAGGGCACCGAAGCGGTGGCCGCGCGCATCCGGGAGGTGGGCGGCGAGCACGGCGTGCCGTTGCTGGAGGCCGCGCCGCTGGCGCGGGCCCTGTATTTCCACGTGGATCTCGACCAGGAGATCCCGAGCGAACTCTACACCGCCGTGGCCGAGGTACTGGCCTGGGCCTACCGCCTCAAGCGGGTCCGGGAAGAGGGCGGCGAAGCGCCGGCCACCCCGCACGACCTGCCGGTACCGGCGGGAATGGACGAGCGCCGCCCACGCGGCAAACCTGAATAACCGAGGAACCGATGAAAGCACTGACCGATCTGCTGGGGCGCACCCCCTGGCTGGCCAATGCGGACCTGAAGATGCTGGCCGGGCCAGTCCTGATCATCCTGATCCTGTCGATGATGATCCTGCCGCTGCCGCCGTTCATCCTCGACCTGTTCTTCACCTTCAACATCGCCCTGGCGATCATGGTGCTGCTGGTCAGCATGCTCACCGAGAAGCCGCTGGATTTCGCGGCCTTCCCCTCGGTCCTGCTGTTCACCACCCTGCTGCGCCTGTCCCTCAACGTCGCCTCGACCCGGGTGGTGCTGATGGAGGGCCACCAGGGCACCGGCGCCGCCGGCAAGGTGATCGAGGCCTTCGGCGAATTCCTCATCGGCGGCAACTTCGCCGTCGGCCTGGCGGTGTTCATGATCCTGGTGATCATCAACTTCATGGTGATCACCAAGGGCGCCGGGCGGATCGCCGAGGTGGGCGCGCGCTTCACCCTCGACTCCATGCCCGGCAAGCAGATGGCAATCGACGCCGACCTCAACGCCGGCCTGATCGGCGAGGCCGAGGCGCGCCAGCGCCGCCGCGAGGTGGCCCAGGAAGCCGACTTCTACGGTTCCATGGACGGCGCCAGCAAGTTCGTCCGCGGCGACGCCATGGCCGGCCTGGTGATCATGGGCGTGAACATCCTCGGCGGCCTGCTGATCGGCATGCTGCAGCACGGCATGAGCTTCTCCGACGCGGCGCACACCTACGTCATCCTGACCATCGGCGACGGCCTGGTGGCGCAGATCCCGGCGCTGGTCATCTCCATCGCCGCCGGCGTCACCGTGTCCCGGGTGAACACCGAGCAGGACGTCGGCCAGCAGATGATCGGCCAGCTGTTCAACCGGCCGCAGGTGCTGTTCATCGCCGCCGGGGTGATCGGCCTGCTCGGCCTGGTGCCGGGCATGCCCAACTTCGTCTTCCTGCTGTTCGCTTCCCTGCTCGGCGGCCTGGGCTGGTGGATGACCCAGCGCGAGCAGACGCAACTGCTGGACAAGGCGGTCAAGGAAGTACCGCAGGCCGCCCTGGAAACCCCGGAAGCCAGCTGGGACGACGTGCAGCTGGTGGACACCCTGGGCCTGGAGGTCGGCCACCGGCTGATCCCGCTGGTGGACAACCGCCAGCAGGGCGAGCTGCTCACCCGGATCAAGAGCGTGCGCAAGAAGTTCGCCCAGGACGTCGGCTTCCTGCCGCCGGTGGTGCACATCCGCGACAACCTGGAGCTCGGCCCCAACACCTACGTGATCACCCTCAAGGGCGTCGAGATCGGCCGCGGCGAGATCTATCCCGGCAAGTGGCTGGCGATCGACCCCGGTCAGGTCAGCGGCAAGCTCGACGGCGTTCCCACCACCGACCCGGCGTTCGGCCTGCCGGCGATCTGGGTCGACCCCAAGCTGCGCGAGCACGGACAGATCTACGGCTACACGGTGGTCGACGCCGGCACGGTCACCGCCACCCACCTCAACCACCTGCTGCACCGCCATGCCGCCGATCTGCTCGGGCGCAGCGAGGTGCAGCGCCTGCTGGACAAGCTCGGCGGGGAGAACAAGGCACTGGTCGAGGAGGTCGTGCCCAAGGTGGTCTCCCTCGGCACCCTGCAGCGCATCTTGCAGAGCCTGCTGGAGGAAGAGGTGTCGATCCGCGACCTGCAGACCATCCTCGACGCGCTGGCCGAGCACGGCGCGGGGCAGCCGGCCGACGCCCAGGATCTCGCCGCCGTGGTCCGCGTGGCCCTGGGCCGCGCCATCACCCAGCAGTGGTTCCCCGGCCAGACCGAGCTGCACGTGATCGGCCTCGACTTCAACCTGGAACAGGTGCTGATGCAGGCGGTGAACAGCGGCGGCGCGCTGGAGCCGGGGCTGGCCGACAACCTCATGCAGCAGACCGAGACCGCCCTGGCCCGCCAGGAAGCCAGCGGCGAACCGCCGGTGCTGGTGGTGCCGGCCAGGCTGCGCGCCCTGCTGGCGCGCTTCCTGCGCCGCCGCCTGCGCCAGCTGGCGGTGATGTCGCTGATGGAAATTCCCGAAGACCGCACCCTGCGGGTAACCAGCCTGATCGGAGGCAATAACCGATGAGCGTCAGACGTTTCGTCGCGGCCAACAGTCGCGAGGCCATGCGCCTGGTGCGCGCGGCCCTGGGCGAGGATGCCCTGATCCTGTCCAACCGCAGCATTCCCGAAGGGGTGGAGATCCTCGCCCTGGCCGAGGACGACCAGCAGCTGCTCGCCGCCAGCGCCACCCCGCAACCGCCGGCCGCGCCCCCGGCTCCCAGACCGGCCCCGCCCGCCGCGCCGGCCGCCTCGCCGCCGCCGATGAACTACCGCCAAGCCTCCAGCCTGGCCGCCTACGCCGCCCAGGCCCCGCGCCCGGATGAAGCCCCGGTCGCGGCCGCCGATTTCGCCGCCCTCGGCCAGCGCCTGCTCGGCGAGATCCAGGACATGCGCGCGCTGCTCGACCGGCAGATACAGGCCCCGCAGACCGCCGGCTGCCGCGCCCAGCTGCAACAGCGCCTGCTCGGCGCCGGCTTCGGCCCCTGGCTGAGCGGCGAGATCCTCGCCAGCTTGCCGGCCGAGCTGGCCGCGGCGGGCGCCGACGACCCAGCCCTGCAGGCCTGGCTGGAGCGCCAGCTGGCGGCGCACCTGCCGGTGCAGGAGGACGAATCCGACCTGCTCGACCACGGCGGGGTGATCGCTCTGGTCGGCCCCACCGGAGTCGGCAAGACCACCACCACCGCCAAGCTGGCGGCACGCTACGTGATGCGCCACGGCGGCAGCCAGGTGGCCCTGGTCACCACCGACAGCTTCCGGATCGGCGCCCATGAACAGCTGCGCATCTACGCCCGCCTGCTCGGCGTCGAGGTGCACGCGCTGGGCGCCGACGCACCGCTCGACGCCCTGCTCGCCGAACTGGCCGGCAAGCGCCTGGTCATCATCGACACCGTCGGCATGAGCCAGCGCGACCAGCGCCTGCTGGTGCAGATCAACCAGCTCGGCGCCGCCGGCCGCCCGGTGCGGCTGATGCTGCTGCTCAACGCCGCCAGCCACGGCGACACCCTGGAAGAGGTGGTCGACACCTACCAGCGCGCCGCCCTGGCCGCTGGCAACCGGCTCGCCGACTGCATCGTCAGCAAGTCCGACGAGGCCGCGCGGCTGGGCCCGGTGCTGGACATCCTGATCCGCCACGGGCTGCGCCTGCACTACCTGTCCACCGGCCAGCAGGTGCCCGAGGACCTGCAGCCGGCCGAAGCCCTGCCGCTGCTGCGCCAGGCCCTGGCGGTCAGCCAGCCGTCGCCCTTCGTTCCGGAAAACCCGCCCGCCGGCAACCACCAGCGCCTGGACGTCTGGGCCCGCGGCCTGCTCGGCCAGGGCCGCGCGCTGGCCGCGGTGCTCGACAGCCTGCGCCGGGAAGTCGACGGCTTCGCCTTGCTGGAAAGCGCCTGGCGCCTCGCCGCACTGCCGGTCGGCGTGCAGGGCGAGCGTCTGAGCCGCCTGCTCGCCGCCCTGGACGCCGCACCGCCGGTCAGCGGTCCGCGGCAGCTGCTGTGGGGACGAAGCAAACCGGTGTCCGGCGCGACTTGGAACATGCCGCTGCTGGCCCTGGACGCCGCGGGCCGGCTGCAGGTGCGACCCTGGCTGGCCCACTGGCTGCCCACCGGCCAGGCGCAGCGCCTGCTCTGGGCCGGGGAGCGGCTGAGCGCGCGCCGCCACCTGCTGGCGGCCTGCCCGGACGGCGAGGCCCTGCGCCAACTGGCCGACCTGCGCAGCCCCTGGCTGTGCCCGGTAGGCAGCAGCAACCGGGTCGGCTACCAGGGCGGGCGCTATACCCTCGGCCAGTTGGCCGAGGTCAGCGAATTCCATTCCAGCCTGACGCTGCGCCACCGCGGCCGGACCCTGCAACTGGAGCTGAATCAGCTGCCGGTGCAGCTGCGCGGCCCCAGCGCCGAGATGCCGTTCTGGCCCGTGCAGGCCTGGTTCGGCGCCCTGCGCGATCCCGATAGCGGCCAGCCGCTCGCCCAGCGCCAGTGGCTGGCCTGGTCGCCGCAGCCGGGGCGGGAGTCCCTCGCCGAGCAGGCCGACGGTCTACGCCTGCAGCTGTCCTACGACGACCTGCCGGCACTGACCCTGCGCGCCTGGCAGGCCCTGGGCGAATCCCACGGCCAGCTGCAAACCGAACTGCGCCTGTTCCTCGCCGCCGGCCTCGCCGCCTGCGCCAAGCGCCTGGATCAGGCCACGGAGGACTGGGCGATGGACGTCCGCGCGCAGCTGCTCGGCCTCTGCCCCGGCCGCCGCCAGCGCGGCCCGGCCCAGCAGCTCGAGGCCCTGCTGCATCTGCTGACCGCCGGCGACGCCTTCCGCCAGCTCGGCGCCGCCGGCGACGGGCTGCACTGATGCCCATCGCCGGAACCGGCAGCCACGGGCTGGGCATCGACCAGGCCGCCGGCCTGCGCCGCTGGGCCGAGCAGCAGGGCCTGGCGGCTGCGCCAGCGCCCGCCGCCGAGCCGCCGCCGGCGGCGCCGACCGAGCGCCGTACCCTGATGGTGGTCGGTCTGTCGTCCGGACCGGAGCGGCAACAGCTGGAGTGGGTACGGCAGGCCCTGGCGCGCTGGTACGCCAACGGCCACGCCTGGCTCGGCGCCCCCGACCACTGGCGCCTGGTCGCCCTGCAGGCGGACAGCCCGCATCTGCACACCCTGGCCTGCCAGCAACCGCGTTGGGGCCTGTGGGTGGACGGCGACCTGGACAGCTTCCGCCGCGCCTACCTGTGCCTGCGCCGGCTGCGCGAAAGCGGCGGGCCGCGTCGCCTGCTGGTCCTGCATCCGGGCTTCCCCAGCCATGCCGGCCTGCTCGACAACCTGCGCCAGGCCGCCGCCCGCTTCCTCGACATCGAGCTATTGCTGCTCGCCGAACAGCCGGTGGCGACGCCATGAGCCGCATCGCTCGCCGGCTGCTCCCGGCGCTGTTGCTCTGCCAGCTCTTCGCCGCCGCGGCCGCCGACGGCCCGCCCGCAGTGGAGGCCGGCCCCGGCAGCTGGCACGGCCGCATCGGCAATCTCTGGCTGCGCCTGCCCGGCCGGGAAACCGCCAGTTCAGCCCTGCAGCCGCCGACGCTGGCCCACGGCCGGCGACTCGCCCAGGTGCGCTGGAGCTTCTCCCTGCCGCCGGCCGCACCGGTCCAGGCCTGGCTCTGCCACCCGAGCCGCTGCCTCGAACTGAAGCAGCCGCGCGGCAGCAGCGGGGTCCTGGCCGGCCTGGACGCCGGCCAGCCGTTGCAGCTGCGCTTTCGCCTGGCAGCCGGGGCAGAGCCCTTGCAGGTGCGCCAGATCGAGCTAATCGCCGAGTACCGCTAGCCGCGGCAAAGCCCGGAAAAGCCCGATTACCCGGCGACTGTTCCGGGCTTTCCCGCGGCTGGGGCAGGGTAACAATGGGAGACCGCGCTCCCGTGCCAACGGGCCGGGGACGGCGCGCCGCAACTCAAACACTCCGGGCCAGCAGGATGTATACGGCACAGGGCAAACTCAGACAGCGCGACCTGCTCGAACAGCATCTGCCCCTGGTGCGTCGGCAGGCCCTCAACCTGCAGACCAGACTACCGGCCAGCGTCGAGCTGGACGATCTGATCCAGGCCG
Organism: Azotobacter bryophylli; assembly: GCF_042643485.1. Classification (NCBI taxonomy): domain Bacteria; kingdom Pseudomonadati; phylum Pseudomonadota; class Gammaproteobacteria; order Pseudomonadales; family Pseudomonadaceae; genus Azotobacter; species Azotobacter bryophylli. Next base: position 71,209 of record NZ_JBHRSJ010000017.1, read on the forward strand.
GCACCATCGGCCTGCTCGACGCCCTCTCGCGCTACGACGTCGGCCAGGGCGCCAGCTTCGCCACCTTCGCCAGCCAGCGCATCCGCGGCGCGATGCTCGACGAGCTGCGCAGCCGCGACTGGGTGCCGCGCAGCGTGCGGCGCAATGCCCGGGAGCTGGAAGACACCATGCGCCGGCTGCAGCAGCGCCTCGGCCGCCCCCCCGAGGAGCGCGAAGTGGCAGCGGCCATGGGCCTCGATCTCGACGAATACCGCCAGCTGCTGATGGACACCAACGGCAGCCAGTTGGTGGCGATCGACGAACTGGGCGAGGACGAGATCGATGCCATGAGCAGCGGCCACTATGCCTCGCCCTTCGCCGAACTGGCCGAAGGGCGCGACCGAGAGCGCCTGGTCAAGGCCATCGAGGCGCTTCCCGAGCGGGAAAAGCTGGTGCTCGGCCTGTATTATCAGGAAGATCTCAACCTCAAAGAAATCGGCGCCGTTCTCAGGGTCAGCGAATCGCGCGTCTGCCAGCTGCACAGCCAGGCAGTCTCGCGCCTGCGCAGCAGCCTAGCCGAATAGCCCGCACCGGACTTCCGGCCGGCTCGCCGGCGGCTGCCGGTCTCCCCTGCAATCGCCATGACAGATGGAAACGGCCGAGCGCCTTGCCCCGCCGATGGTAAAGAACAGAATGGAACAGCCCAGCGAGTCGTATCTCCGCATCGAAAATCCCTCCCAGTGCCAGGATCTGCTGGAGAAACTCTGCGAACTGGGCGGCGTGCAGCTGCTCGGTCTGTCCCCCGACGGGCAGTCGCAACCGGTCCTGCTGATGGACGTGCACGCCGGCGAGCAGTTGGTCCTCGATCTGACCTCCTCGCCGGAACTGGCCCCGCAGCTGGCGAAGGACGGCGACGGTTGCCAGCTGACCGGCTGGGTCGACAGGGGACTGCTGCGCACGGCGCCGCTGCACGAATGGCTGCCCCTGGACGTGCCCGGGCGGACGCAGATGGCCTGTGCCTGGCCGGAGTGGGTGGAGATCCTGCAGCGCCGCGGCTCGTTCCGCGCCGAACTGACCTCGCGCATGACGGTGCCGGTGGAACTGCAGATGACCGCCGACGCCAAGCCGCTGGGCGGACGCCTGCTGAACCTGTCGCAGGGCGGTTGCCAGGTCGAGCTGCCGGCCACCCAGGCCGCCGAGCTGCAGATCGGACAGAGCATCGAGCGCATCACCCTGTGCTTCCCCAGCGGCCAGAAGATCGACCTGCAGGCGCAGATCCGCCAGCGCCAGGTCAGCCGGGACTGGCTGGCCGTGCGCTTCGGCTGCGCCTTCGGCGCCGTTCGCGCCGATCAGGAGCGGCGGCTGTGGTTCTACGTCCGCGAGATCGAGCGGGAGGCCGCACGCAGTGCCCTGGACGGGGACAATCGCGCCCCCTCGGCGCTGTTCCAACCGCCGCGCGCCGCTCCTCCCGGTCAGCGCCAGCACGGCCTCGATTACATCACACCGATGGCCAGACGCCTGGCGCGGGTGGCGCTCTACCTCAACAGCCAGTTGCTGCACCTGCAGCACGGCCAAAACATCGACCCGGCCCAACTGTCGCGCTTCACCGAATCCCTGCTCGCCCTGCTGGAGGACGATCGCGAAGAACTGCTGTTTGCCGTGCACTGCCTGACCGACGACCAACCGCTGATCCAGCACTGCATCGCCGTAGCCGTGCGCCTTTCCGATCTGGCCCGCAGCCAGGGGCTGCCCAACGACCTGATCAAGGCCATCTGCGCCTGTGCGCTGATCCACGACCTGGGCAAGGGCCTGCTGCCGCCGGAGCTGCTGCGCAGCGAATCCTTCGACCCGACCCAGCGGGAGGCCTTCGCCCGCCACGTGGAGCTACTGCGCGAACGGATGGTCGGCTGCAAGTGGCTGCCCGAAGCGGTGGTCAAGGGCGTGATCGGCAACATCAACGAGCGCCTGGACGGCAGCGGTTACCCACAGGGGCTCAAGGGCGAGCAGCTGGGCGAGCTGGCGCGCGTGGCGGCGGTGGTCGACGTCATCGACGCCATGGGCCGCCCCCGTCCGGACCGCCCGCAGCAGACCATCAGCGGCATCTACCGGGACCTGCTCAACCGCGACAGCCAGCTCGATCGGCGCTGGTGCCAGAACTACGTCCGCCACTTCGGCCTGATCCCGATCGGTACGCTGGTGCGCTTCGCCGGCGGCGCGCTGGGCTGGGTCGAGCGGCTGGACCGCGACCGGCGCATCGCCCAGGTCCGCCTCACCGATCAGCCCGGCCTGCGCGGCGCCGCCCTCAGCGAACCGGTCTCCGGCAGCGAATTGATCGCCCTGGGCCAGGTCGAGGGACTGGTGGCGCCGACGGCGAACGACGCCTGACGCCTGCCGACGGAGAGGGCACGGCAGCGGCCGAAGCCCGGTGCAGGCCCTGCCTTCAGGCCGTGCCCTGGAACAGGAGACCGCGCAGCTTGTCCAGGTTCTGGGCGAAGCGCAGCACCTCCTCGCTGGGGATCTGCAGGATCACCTTGCCACTATCCATGTCGACCACCTGGGTGACCACTCGCGAGTCCGGATCAGTCGGATCGCTCAGATGGAATTCGACACCGTAGTTCTTCAGCACTTCGTTGATGCGCTGCACCGGGGCAACCAGCTGATCGCGGGCGATCAGAGACGGCTGTGCGCTGTCGGACTGTGCGGCGGCACTACCGGCCACCGGCAACTGATCGAGGACCTTTTCCAGACGCTGGCGCGGCGTCAGATTGCTCAGCGACGGCGAAGAGGAGGCGCCACTGGCATCGAGCAGGGGGGAACTCATGTTTGTATCCTCCGTGAAAAAACGAGATGACCAAGGATCCTTATCGGCAGAGGGAATAGGAATCTTTAGCCGATCCCGTATCCAGCAGAAAATTCCCCATAAAAAACCGGCCTATGCCCTCCCTTGTTCGTGGCTTATGGCTCCGCGAGCAGATGGTAGACTTGCCCCGTAGCTAAGTTGGCGAGTCGCAGCATGAGAATCAGCGTATTTGGAAGCGGTTATGTGGGTTTGGTATCGGGCGCCTGTCTCGCCGACGTGGGACACGAGGTGCTCTGCATGGATGTCGATCCCGAGCGCATCGCCACGCTGCGCGCCGGGGAAGTACCTATCCACGAACCGGGCCTGGACGGACTGATCCGGCAGAATGCCGAGGCCGGCCGCCTGCGCTTCACCACCGATACCGAGGAAGCGGTGCAGTTCGGCAGCCTGCTGTTCATCGCCGTGGGCACGCCACCCGACGAAGACGGCAGCGCCGACCTGCAATACGTGCTGGCGGTGGCCGAGAGCATCGGCCGGTACATGCAGGACTACAAGGTGGTGATCGACAAGTCCACCGTGCCGGTGGGCACCGCCGACAAGGTCAGGGCCACCGTCCAGGCCGCCCTCGATGCCCGCGGCATCCCGCTCGATTTCGACGTCTGCTCCAACCCGGAATTCCTCAAGGAAGGCGCCGCCATCGAGGACTTCACCCGCGGCCCGCGCATCGTCGTGGGTACCGACTCGGAGCGGGTTCGCGAAGCCATGCGCGAGTGCTACGCGCCCTACAACCGCAACCACGACAAGCTGATGTTCATGAGCGTGCGCGCCGCCGAGCTGACCAAGTACGCGGCCAACGCCATGCTCGCCACCAAGATCAGCTTCATGAACGAAATGGCCAATCTGGCCGAACGCCTGGACGTGGACATCGAGGAAGTACGCCGCGGCATCGGCTCGGACCCGCGCATCGGCTACCACTTCATCTATCCGGGCTGCGGCTACGGCGGCTCCTGCTTCCCCAAGGACGTCCAGGCCCTGTGCCGCACCGCCCGCCAGGTCGATTACCCGGCCCAGCTGCTGGAGGCGGTCGAGGAGGTCAACAACCGGCAGAAGGGCACGCTGTTCGCCAAGCTGAACCAGGCCCTGGACGGGCAGCTGGCCGGCAAGACCATCGCCCTCTGGGGCCTGGCCTTCAAGCCCAATACCGACGACATGCGCGCCGCCCCCAGCCGCACCCTGATGGAGGCCCTCTGGGCGGCCGGCGCCAAGGTGCAGGCCTACGATCCGGAAGCGATGAAGGAATGCCGGAGAATCTACGGCGAACGCGACGATCTGATGCTGGCCGGAGATCGCATCCAGGCGGTGAGAGGCGCCGATGCCCTGGTGATCTGCACCGAATGGAAGGAATTCCGCACGGTGGATTTCGCCTGGCTCAAGCGGGAGCTCAACCTGCCGGTCGTGGTGGACGGCCGCAACCTCTACGAGCCCAAAGCGCTGCAGCAGGCGGGACTGCTGTATTACGGGGTGGGAAGGGGAGACTCGGCAAGCCGCTGTGTCCGCCCCGAAGCATAAGCCTGAAGTGCCGGGCATGACTCTCCAGGCACCGTCGCCAAGTGTCGTGCTGCCGCCTCCAGGCCGCTCCATGCAGGTTATCGCCTCACCGAGAGACATCCGAACTAGCGAAACGGAAAGCCAAAATGGCGCAATTCCCGACCCTTGCTCATCGGTTCCGGCTAGAGCGGCATATGATTACGCCCCGCTCGGACGCAGCAACGGACTCTCTCAATACTGAATGCTTCACTTGACTGTAATGTCGTCGTCAAGGCCGCCTATTAATGGAAATTTCATTCTTCACAAGTCATACGAACTCTGACCGCGTCATCGAGATCCTGCAGGATATCGACCATGCACTTGCCATCAACCAGCAGCGATTTTTCGAAGTTCGCGGTTGTTGCGATGCGCGTCAGGGCGGTAAGAACTCCATTGCCTTCTCCCCATCGCTGAATCCGGATGAGAGCGAAGAAAAGCTGCAGGACTGCATTGTCCTGACCGAAAGTCCCATGACCAGGCAGGACACGACCAACCTATATGTCACGGTCGATGATGCCCGCGCCGTATTCATCGCGCTGCTGGACAGACTGACCACCGAGCTCGGCCTGCAGCCCTATACATCCATCATGTCGGCGGACATATCGATTTCGCCCCTTGCCAGAATCCATCCTTCTGCCTGTCTGGAGGAGGGGGTCAAGATTAGTGACGGTGCGGTGATATCCGCTGGCTGCGTGATAAAGCGCGGCACTCAAATCGGATGTAATACCGTCATTCGAGAAAACAGCGTGATCGGCTGCGACGGAATAACGGTATACAAGAATAAGAATGGGGATCTGATGAAGTTCCCCCATGTCTGCGGCGTCGTCATCGGAGAGAACACCGAAATAGGCGCCGGCTGCGTCGTAGCGAGAGGAATATTGAGCTCGACCCGGATTGGCAGCAATGTCGTGATCGGCAATCTCAGTAACATCGGACATGGCGCGACCGTCGCCGACGATGTCTGGATGTCCGTCGGTACCCTGATAGGCGGACATACCCATATCGGGCGCAAGGCCACCATCGGCATGGGTTCCAGAATCCGTGACAATCAACTCGTCGGCGACCATGCCTCGATCGGTATGGGCAGCGTGGTGGTCAAGTCCGTCGATCCCGGGACCTCGGTATTCGGCAATCCGGCCAAACGCATGGCAACCCTGACAACCGGCCCCAAACGCTGAGGAAAGAAATGCAGGTCAAGACAGCCTTCCCATTCAAGGGTGGGAGAACCTACGTGCATGGCACCAGCATGTTCGATGAGATAGGGGAGCTTCTGAAGAGTCAGGGATGCGTCGGTGCCCGAATCGATATTGCCTTTCGCAAGATGATTCCGAACCCGAACTGCACGCTGGAAATCCGTCCGCCGCAGGCGGATGACAGCGTCGTCGCCACCATAAGCCGGCCGGAGGGAGACGATCTGGTGATCTGCCTGAATCCCGAGGCAGAGATGGCCGAGCCGGTAGGCATCGAGTACGACGAAGACCGGATCGGGGAATCTGCCGAGATCGATGGCTCCACGATCACCTCCATACGGCCTTCGGGTTACTCGGATGTGGAGATCATGGTCGCCCTGTGCAAGAAATTGCATCAGACGCACTTCGCTGCCGGAAAACGGTGGGTATTCAGTCGTTTCAAGGGAAGAATTCCGCTGGATCTCGGGGAAGACGTCCAATTGCGCATAGTCCGTGCGGTAGGAACCCGCCTGACGTGCAGCGAGGTCTATACGGCCGGCAGCAAAGTCGGCGAAATCTACTTTTCGTGAGAGTCCGGTCGGAACAATGAATCCCTTGAAATTCCATATCGGCATCCAAGAGATCGCCACCTACATTCCCCAGACCTGCATCGATAATCTCGAACAGGGCAAGCGCTTCGACGTCGAGGAAAGCTTCATTCTGGAGAAGATCGGTTGCCGCAGCCTCCCGCGCCTGTCCGAAGGGGAGAGCGTGACCAGCGCCTGCGCGAGCGCCTACCAGCGGCTACTGCAGAAGCTCCCGGTCGATAGTCAGGAAATCGAGTGCATCGTCGTCTGCACCCAGACCCCCGATCGGGGAGGCATTCCGCACACCTCGGCTCTCGTGCAGGCCGCCATCGGTGCCTCGGAAAACTGCGCCTGCTTCGATATCGGCCTGGGCTGCTCCGGCTACGTGTACAGCCTGCAAGTCGTCGCTTCCTTCATGCAAATGCATGGCATGAAAAAGGGGCTACTGTTCACCTGCGACCCCTACTCAAGGATTCTGGATGCCGACGACAAGAACACCTCCCTGCTGTTCGGGGATGCGGCGACCGTGACGCTGCTCAGCGACGCGCCCAGGTTCACCTCCGAATTCGTCAGATTCTCGACCCGAGGCAGTGCGGCCGATGCCCTGACCAAACAGGATGGGCTGATGCACATGAACGGCAGGGCGGTCTTCAACTTCGCCCTGACCGACGTCGTCAAACAGGTCTCGGAAGTCATCGAAACCTCCGGCGTGGCCAAGGAGAGCATCGACCTGTTCCTGCTGCATCAAGGCAGTCGCTTCATGATCGAGAACGTCATCAAGAAGATCGGCGGGATCCAGGACAGATCTCCCGTGAGTCTCGGGGAGACGGGGAATACCGTTTCCTCGTCGCTTCCGATCCTCCTTGAAAAGGTCATGGGCGATTCATCCATCAACCGGTTGCTCATGTCCGGCTTTGGCGTGGGGCTGTCCTGGGCTACCGCTATTTATTCGAGAAACGAGGAATCGGCTGCATGAGTCGTAAATTTGAGACGATCGTAAGTGAAGTGCTCGAGGCCAACGTGAATGGCCTCAAAATGTCGGAGGAAAAGATGCAGCAGACCCTGACCGATCTCGGGGTCGACTCGCTGGATGTGATGCTGGTGCTTATGGAGATTCAGGAAAAGACCGGGGTGATGATCCCCGAAGATCAGGCGGATATCCTGCAGACGCCAGCGCAGATTGCCGAGTTTCTGAAGGCCAATGATTGACCCCGAGGCGTGCCGGCTCATCGGCCGGCACGCCAGCCTGGTAGGACGGGTGCAACCCGCGCGGTCATCGGCAACTCCATCGGCAATGGCGGGTTTCACCCGCCCTACCGAACGCAGGAGCATGCATCATATTTTTATTGCACCGTAAACAGATAAGTCGCTGTCGCATTGAAACGGCTTTTAGCAGAATAGCCAAAATCAGCCAAGAACGAACTTAGCCTATAAAACTCTTCCTGTGTTCCTGCCTCTGCATAAATTATTGGCTTATGCTTTGCAAGAATACCTCTTGCACCAGACAGCGCCTCAACCTCCATTCCTTCGACATCAATCTTAATAATCGATACTTTTTCTTCCTCGGCATCGATTATCTCATCAAGAGGTACTATCTCAATAGCGCCCTCTTTTTTAGGTATAAGTTTAGTCATCCCAAGATTTGATGGGTCGACTTCACCCAAATCAGCCCAAGATCTTCTCTCACCTATCCCTACGTTAAAAACACTCACATACTCCATGTTGTTTATCATTACATTTTTCTTAAGAGCCTCAAAGACATCTCGTTGCGGCTCGAAAGAATATACTCCTCGCTGCTTGCAGAACATAGAGAAGAATACAGTATGATTTCCAACATTTGCCCCGATATCGACGATAACCCCATCCTCATTACTTCTTCTTCTTATATCTTCAAGCATATCAAGCTCATAAAACGACTGGCTTGATCGAATTATTTTTTGTATATGATCTGCTTCATTCGGCAGATAAAAACTCACCACCTTCCCCCTATAAGCAAAAGTGGTGCAACTTTGCTTTTCAGCAACATCCGCGTGAGCCAGAGATTCCCATGGGAGGCCATACTCCTCAATCATGGCTCGAATCTTCTTGTTATTACCTCCCTGGTAAATATTGCCATGCCAAAGCGTGGTCTCTTGGGAGTTGGGCCAAGTAGTCAAGTCCATAGCATATCCGGACAACTTGGCCCTGTTTCCCTTCAGTGCAAACATCCAATAAAGCCAGACGTCGTCAGCGTCAGGACAAGCCTTCATGAACTTTTCCGCCAACGTGACATCCGGATGGAATATCCCCGGGGGGAACAATGCACCTGCTCCTGTGGTAGGGAAGATTAGTCCATCTGGCTTTTGATCGGCTCGACACTCCCAATCCCATTTCGCATAGTCAACGGGAAGGCCCTCTTTATCCAGGACTATCTTGTGCGCACGATGCGCTACCACAGTCTCATAGCTTCCGTCCCATGCAGAAACAAGACGCTGGAGCCAATCCTCTCGGTAATAGATATCATCGTCGGCAGTTGCGATGAACCAGTCCGGGTGTGCCTTTAAAGTCGGAACAAACTTTTTATATGATCTGATATCGTCACAGAAAGATATCTCCAGCCCATATTCTTGCAGGTCCTTAACTTCTTGGGGCAGCAGATCCTTTTCCGCTTCGGCTATCCAGAGCACCAATTTGTCCGGCACTACTGACTGATTCAGCAGGCACCTCAGCGTCAGATGAAGAGTATCGAACCTGGACTTATACGAAGTCAGGGAAACGACAAGTCTTCCCGGCAACCCATGATTCGGCTTCCTTGAACTCAGCGTGCAGTTTTCAACACGCTCGATTATCGCCTGAATATTAGAACCGGAGTCCCTGTCCGAGAGGGAAACGTCGCGCGCTATATAGTCCATTGCCTTCAGGTAATTCTCCGCAGTGCTTTCGCCCACGTTCTGAATCACCTCAAAGGCGAGATCCTGAACTCCATAGACCGTATGCAGCACAAACGCCAGCTTCAGGCGCTGATTGGCCGTCAGCTCCGCTATCCGCTTTTCAGTCGGAACGAACAGCGCATCGGCGCAGGTCATCTGGGTCGCCTGGGACTTGATCAGATCGTCGCGCTTGGGCAAATGACTGTAGTGCTGCGCGTTGTTCAGGCAGTAGAAGCTGAAGCCGTGACGCGATAGCCAGTGGCTGATCAGGGTCAGTTCGGGCTGGTGCTCGTGGGTGGGTACGAAGTTGACCCGGGCCTGGACCAGCAGGGTATTGGCCAGGGCTTTTTCGCCGTTCTCGAGAACCTTCAGGCTGTCGTTCAGGTTGTCGAGCAGCAGCCAGTCGATGCTTTCGAGGCCTTCGATATCGTCGAGACGCAGGGTGGCTACCTGCTGTTCGCCGATGACCTGAGTGGCCTGCCGATTGCCCGGCAGCTGGCGCTCGGCCTGTAGCGGCTCGAGCGTGGCGCTCATGGCCGGGTCCTGGCACAGGTAGAGCGTCGCAGGCAGGCCGTCGCCCAGTACGACCTGGGGGTAGTGGTGCAGTTCGCCCCGTTGTTGCAGCCGCTGGATGTCGCTCAACCTGCCGGAAGGATCGAAGGCGAGGGTGGCGAAGATGTCGAGTTTCTGCAGCTCGGCGAATCGGGTATCGCCGACCAGCTGACCGCCATTGTCGAGCGCGATGATCTTGCCCTGAACGCCGAAGTCGAAACCGACCTTCTTGGCGATATCCACGGGGGGACGCTGCACCACCACAGGTTGCGTTTCATCCTCGAACCAGGCTTGCCCCTCCTTGTCGAGGGTGAGAGCTGCCGGCCGTTTGCCTTCGCGGTGGCGCTGCCAGATGGATCGCAGGGCAGTATGGAGATGCCGGGCGAAACGCTCGCCATCGCAGAGGGGTGAAGCCTCCACGACCCTGCGCAAGCAGGCGCGGATCACCGCCAGGTTCGGCAGGTCGCTGGCCAGTTCGATCACCCGCCGGCGATATTCCTCCCAGCTGTCGACCACGAGTTCCGGCATGCCGGCGTTGACCAGATGGGTGGCGGAATGGCGTCCGGCGAAGGTGGGGCCGGGGAGGGTCACCACCGGAACCCCCATCATCAGGGCTTCGCAGGTGGTCAGACCACCGGAGTAGGGCCAGGGATCGAGGGCGATATCGACCCGGTTATAGGTTTCGAGCAGCTCCTGGTGCCTGGAGGGTCCCTCCAGTATCAGGCGCTCGCTGGCGATGCCTTGCTCCTCCATGACGCTGCGGATACGCGCGCAGACCTCGGGGCTACTGTACTGGGCACCCTTGAGCAGCAGTCGGCTATCGGGCAGCTCGTGCATGAGCTTCGCCCACTCGACCAGCAGCACGTTGTTGACCTTGGCCGGATTGTTGAAGCAGCCCAGGGTGATATGGCGATTACCGATGGCCGGCAGGGCGGTGATGGCCGGCATGTAGGACGGCGGCAGGTAGCAGACGTAGTCGTCCGGCATGCGGATGATCTTTTCCACATACCAGGGATCGACTCCCGGCGGCGTTTCGATGCTGTCGGAGAGGAAGTAGTCGAAGGCCGAAATGCCCGTGGTGCTGATCTGCATGCCGACCCACTTCACGATCAGCGGAGCGGGTCGCATGCAGACGCTTCCCAGGCGGGTGCCATGGCCATGGCCGGCCAGATCGATGAGGATATCGATCCCGTCTTCGCGAATCTTGTCGGCGAGCTGCCGGTCGTCCAGATGATGCACGGAATGCCAGGCCGTACTGGCCTTCCGTATTCTTTCCGTGATCGGATCACTGGCCCTGCCGCCGCTGTAGATATAGAGCTCCAGGTCCTCCGGCAGATGCTCCAGAGCGGTGGTGATCATCTGACCGACCGGGTGGAATCTGAACCCGGAAGAGATGAGCCCTAACCGAAGCGGTTTATTAGCGGTCGTGTCGGCCGTTATCCGTTCGGGAGCTTGTGGCACCGGGGCGAAGCGCGACTCCCATTGTTTCGCGATATCCACGATCTGCTCGTGCGTGCACTTGGGGTCGTAGTGCATGCTGAGTACGAGGTTGGAGTAGGCGGTTACATAATTCGGCGCCAGCTCCAAGGCCTTCGAATAGTGCTGCTCGGCCAATTCGAACTCGGCCATGTCCTTGTAGTAATTGCCGCAGTTCGTATGCGTGCTCGCACTGTCCGGGGCAAGCCTCAGCAGCTCCTTGAGGCTGCGCAGGCCATCGTCGAATTTGAAATTGAGCGATTGAATCGAGACGCGATGGTGCAGTACCTGAGCCTTATCGAAGCCTAACCTCTCCGCTTTCTCCAGATGCCTCAAAGCACCTTCGGTATCTCCCGCCTCGTCGAGCTGTTGCGCCAGATTGAAGTGTCCCCGCGCATACTCGGGGTCCAGCTCGACACAACGCTGCTGCAGGGCAAGGGCCCGCTCGTGATCGCCCAGCGCATAGTGCGCCCGGGCCAGGGAATTGGCGATCAGGGCATCGTCCGGGGCCAGGGAATCGGCCCGCTCCAGGGCCTGCAGCGCCTGCTCGTACTCGCCCAGTTTCAAGCGGGAATTGCCCAGAACCTTCCAGAGAAAGGCATTCTGCGGATACTCGCCGACGAGTTGCTCGGCATATTCGGCAGCCTGGGCGGCATCCCGGTCGTACAGACTCAGAAGCCGATCTCGCTGCTGGCGCGGCATGCCGAAATCCTGCGCGCGGTCCGCGACAGGAAGAGGGGCTTTATCGGTTTGACGGCGCTTTTTCTGACTCATGCTCGACCTGCTGGCAAGGGGACGAATTGCCCGGGATATTTGCCGCAGGGTATCAAGGCATGAAGCGAAGGCGTGGGGCGAATACTAGCCGCTTTGCGATGCTATTCCGGCTTATTCGGGCGCGACGTGGCGGACCGTACAGATCGAGCCAAAACGAAAACGCCCCGAACGGGTCGGGGCGTTTTTGGGGGCTCCGCGGCAGGGCCTAGGCCGCTGCCGGGATGAGGCGGCTGGCCCTTACTGCAGCAGGGACAGAACGCTCTGCGGCAGATGGTTGGCCTGGGCGAGCACGGAAGTACCGGCTTGCTGCAGGATCTGCGCGCGGGTCATGTTGGCCACTTCGGTCGAGTAGTCCGCATCCTGGATCCGCGAACGGGCGGAGGACAGGTTGGTAGCGGTGGTGCTGATGTTGCTGATGGCGGACTCGAAACGGTTCTGTACCGCACCCAGGTTGCTGCGCTCGTTGTCGACGCTGCTGATCTTGGTATCCAAGGTCTTGAGCGCACCAGCGGAAAGCACGTCGAAGCCTTTTGCGTCGACGGTACGGGCAGTGCCGTGGACGCTAGTGAGGGTAGCTGCAGCCGTACCGGTGGCGCTGTAAGCGTTCCAGCCGGAAGCAGCGCCGACGGCGATATCGATGTTCTGGTTGTCTTCGGAGCCGACCTGGATGCTGAAGGTGCCGCTGGCGGACTGGCTGAACAGGCTGATACCGTTGAACGAGGACTGAGTGGTAACGCGGTTGATCTCTTCCAGACGCTGGTTGACTTCCTTCTGGATGGAGTCGATGTCCGAAGCGGAGTTGGTGCTGTTCTGAGCCTGTACGGTCAGTTCGCGGATGCGCTGCAGGTTGTCGTTGACCTGATTCAGCGTGCCCTCAGCGGTCTGGGACAGGGAGATACCGTCGTTGGCGTTGCGGGACGCCTGGTTCAGACCGGTGATGGTGCTGGTCATGCGGTTGGCGATGGCCTGACCGGCGGCGTCGTCCTTGGCGCTGTTGATGCGCAGACCGGAGGACAGGCGCTCCATGGAAGTCTGCAGGGCGCTCTGGGACTTGTTCAGGTTGTTCTGAGAGATCAGGGAAGTGATGTTCGTGTTGATAACAGCCATGCTGAATATCCTTTGTCTTGCTGAAGTGAATGCCAGTGGCGAGCTGCGCCTGGCGGCAACGGCGCCGTTGGCCGTTACCCCAGTTATCGGCGAGGGCGACCGGAGCTTTAGGGGCGAAAAGAAAATTTTTTGGCGAGTGGTACAGGATTTTGCGCGTTGTTTCACAGGCAGGCGGCCGGGCCATGGCCACGCGCGAGCAGATTCATCCGTGATCCGGGTACGCCGGGTTCCTTCATCGCGAAGGAATTCGCCCCGCTGGGGCAGCATCGACTTCAGTGTCCGGTGCGCCGGCCAGTAGCGCTGGAAAGGGGCATCATGCCTGCGGACTTCAGAAAACGTCCACACAGCCGATAAGGTCTGATTGAACGATTCTTTATTCTGGAGCCACGCATGAATCCCTCGACGCTTATCGGCATGCTCGCCAGTCTCGTGCTGCTGGCGGTGATGCTGGTCTTCACCGCCGAAGATCCGACGCTGTTCATCGATCTGCCGAGCGTGGGCATCGTGGTGGTGGGCACCTTCGCGGCCACCTTCATCAGTTATCCGCTGAGCGAGGTCGTGCGGGTGTTCAGCCTGATCGGCACGGTGATGCGCAACGAGCGGCTGTACTCCCAGGACGATATCGAAGAGCTGGTGAAGATCTCCAAGCTCTGGATAGCCGGCGACCTGAAGGCCGTGGAGCGCGAGCTGGCCGGGGTGCGCAATCCCTTCCTGCGCACCGGGGTGCAGCTGGTGATCGACATGACCCCGGAGGCGGACATCATCGAGCTGCTGCAGTGGCGGATTTCCCGGCTGCGCGCCAAGGAGCGCGCCGAGGCGCAGCTGTTCCGCGTCATGGCCAGCTACGCGCCGGCGTTCGGCATGCTCGGCACCCTGGTCGGCCTGGTCAACCTGATGTTCCTGCTCGGCGATGGCGACATGTCCGCCATCGGCCGGCAGATGGCGGTGGCACTGATGACCACCCTGTACGGCGTGCTCATGGCCAACCTGATCTTCAAGCCGGTGGCGGTGAAGCTGGAGCGACGCACCGAGCAGCGGGTGGTGGTGATGAACATGGTGCTGCAGGGCATCTCCATGATGTGCAACCGCCGCAGCCCTGGGGTGATGCGCGAAACCCTCAACTCCTTCATCGCCCAGTACCAGGACGAGATCCGCGACGGCGGCCGGCCGGACGCCGCCGAGCAGGCACAGACCGAGGAGGGGGCCGCGCGATGAGCGAGCCGACGGAGAGCTCCGCCGCGGCCGCGCCTGCCGCCTCGCCGCCGCCCACCTCGCTGAGCACGGCCAAGCAGGAGCTGCTGGCGCGCCAACGGGCCCTCGAACTCGAACTGAACCAGGCGCGCCAGTCCGCCCGCTTCGCCAAACGGCAGGCGGCGGAGAAGAGCGAAGAGGCCCCGGAAGAAGAGGAGGCCGAGGGCTGGCTGCTGACCTATCTGGACACCATGACCCTGATGCTGGTGCTGCTGGTGGTGATGCTGTCCTTCGCCGGCAAGGGCCGCCACGACCAGGCCGAATCGGCCGGCCGGGGTATCATGCCGGCCGGCGACGGCCTCCTGCCGGGCGGTGCCGGGCTGATCGACCGGCAGACCCAGGCCAAACCGGTGCCGCCCGAGGAAGCCCCGGCGAACCCCAATGCTCAGGACCCGCTGGCCGGCCTGCCGCTCGACAAGCTGGGCAAGGACATCGAGGTGGTGGTACAGAAGGGCACGGTGAGCTTTCGCATCAGCAGCGAGATCCTGTTCGATTCGGCGCGCTCCGACCTGAGCCTCGACGGCCTCAAGGTGCTGCAGCAGTTGATACCGGTGTTCAACAGCAGCCAGCACAACGTGGTGGTGGTCGGCCATACCGACTCGGTGCCGATCAGCAGCGCGCGCTTCCCTTCGAACTGGGAATTGTCCAGCGCCCGGGCCGGCAGCGTGGTGCGCTACCTGCAAGCCAACGGCGTGGATGGCCGGCGTCTGCGGGCGGTGGGCTACGCCGACACCCAGCCCCTGGCCGACAACGCCACGGCCGAAGGGCGGGCCAGGAACCGGCGCGTGGAGCTGGTCCTGGAGGCGCCGCGCTAAGCAAGGCGACGAGCCGACCACCTGGCCAGGTCGGCGGCGGCGGACGCTCGAACGTCGGGAGCGTGCAGCCGTGGAAGGATTCCTTCGCTGGTTTCCACTAGGGTCTACCCCGGGTACCGCCCCGTCGGTAAATGTCCCTGGATGCGAGCGATTGTGATGGCCATGGTAATGACAGACCGGAAAAGGAACGAGATGAGCAAGCTAGCCGAGCAGGTCCAGCAGGAATTGATGCAGGCCATCGACCGCGACCAGCTGATATTGCCGACACTGCCCGAAGTGGCGCTGGAGGTGCGCGAGGCGGCCAAGGACGCGGATATCAGCATCAGCGCCCTGGCCAAGGTGATCGGTAACGATGCCGCGCTGTCTGCCGGGATCATCCGCGTGGTGAACAGCCCGCTGATGCGCGTGCAGAAAGAGATCACCGACCTGCAGACGGCCATCAGCCGTCTCGGCATCAACTTCACCGCCACCCTGGCCACCGGCCTGGCCATGGAGCAGATGTTCCAGGCGACCTCGGTGGTGGTGAACCGCAAGATGCGCGAGATCTGGAAGAAGAGCACCGAGATCGCCGGCATCAGCTACATGCTCTGCCGCCACTTCACCCGCCTGGTGCCCGACCAGGCCAGCCTGGCCGGCCTGGTGCACCAGATCGGCGTCCTGCCGATCCTCACCTATGCGGAAAGCCACAGCGAACTGCTGGCCGACCCGCTCAGCCTGGGGCGGGTGATCGAGCAGACCCATCCGCGCATCGGCGCGAAGATCCTGCACAACTGGGACTTCCCGGAGCCCATCGCCATCGTGCCGGGACAGTGCCTGTACTTCGCCCGCAATTCGGACCGGGTCGATTACGTGGACATCGTCCAGGTGGCGACCCTGCTGAGCTACCTGGACAGCGACCACCCCTACACCAAACTCGACTGGAACAGCGTTCCCGCTTTCGCCAAGCTCGGGCTCGACCCGAACGTGGACATCCGCGCCGACGAGGACCTGTCCGCCTCGATGGTCGCGGCCATGTCCATGCTGCAGTGAGCGGCCATCCGGCAGGGGCATTCGCCCCTGCCTGTCCGTCCCGCCTCAGTACTTGCCGTAATAGCCCTCCTTCAGCGCATCGAACAGATTGGCGGCGGTGTTCACCTCGCCGTCGTACTCCACCCGCTCGTTGCCCTTGAGTTCCAGCACGCTGCCGTCCTCCAGCTCGAAGCGGTACCGGGTCTTCTCCAGATCCGCGTCCTTGACCAGCACGCCCTGGAAGGCGCTCGGGTTGAAGCGGAAGGTGGTGCAGCCCTTGAGGCCCTGGCGCCAGGCGTAGCGGTAGATGTCCTTGAACACCTCGAAGGGGTAGTCGGTGGGCACGTTGGCGGTCTTGGAGATGGAGGAGTCCACCCACTTCTGCGCCGCCGCCTGGATGTCGACGTGCTGGGTCGGGCTGACGTCGTCGGCGGTGACGAAGTAGTCCGGCAACTGCCGCGCCGGCTGGTCGCTGCCCGGTTCGGCCTGCGGGTTGACCAGGGCGCGGTAGGCCAGCAGCTCGTAGCTGAACACATCGATCTGCTCCTTGGCCTTGCGTCCGGGGCGGATCAGGTTGCGCGAGTAGCGGTGGGCGAAGCTCGGTTCGATGCCGTTGGAGGCGTTGTTGGCCAGGCTCAGGCTGATGGTGCCGGTGGGCGCGATGGAGCTGTGGTGGGTGAAGCGCGCGCCCTGTTCGGCCAGCGCGGCGACCAGCTCGGGAGCGAACTCGGCCAGCCGCTGCAGGTAGCGGGAATAGCGGGCGTGCAGGATGCGCCCGGGAACCCGGTCGCCGACCCGGTAGCCGTCGGCGGCCATTTCCGGGCGCTTGCGCAGCATCTCTGCGCTGACCTCGAACTCCTCCGCCAGCAGGGGCGCCGGGCCCTTTTCCCGCGACAGCTCCAGCGCCACCTCCCAGCCGACCAGAGCCATCTCGCGCGCCACCTCCTCGGTGAACACGCAGGCCTCGGCGCTGCCGTAGCGCAGCCGGAGCATGGTCAGCGCCGAACCGAGGCCGAGAAAGCCCATGCCGTGCCGGCGCTTGGCGAGGATCTCGCGGCGCTGCGCCTCCAGCGGCAGACCGTTGATCTCCACCACGTTGTCCAGCAGGCGGGTGAAGATCCGCACCACCTGGCGGAAGCGGTCCCAGTCGAAGCGGGCGCGGGGGTCGAACGGATGCTCGACGAACAGGGTCAGGTTGACCGAGCCGAGCAGGCAGGAGCCGTAGGGCGGCAGCGGCTGCTCGCCGCAGGGGTTGGTGGCGCGGATCGCCTCGCACCACCAGTTGTTGTTCAGCTGGTTGACCCGGTCGATGAGGATGAAGCCCGGCTCGGCGTAGTCGTAGGTGGAGACCATCAGCATGTCCCACAGGTGGCGGGCGCGGGCATGGCCGTAGACCTTGCAGGCGACCATGCCGTCGTCGCGCACCTGGTAGTCCTCGTGCACCGGCCACTCGCGCCAGAGCACCTGGTTCGGGTCGTCCAGGTCGTATTCGCCCACTTCCTTGGCGTGCACCGGGAACAGCAGCGGCCAGTCGGCGTCGGCCTCCACTGCCTGCATGAACTCGTCGGTGATCAGCAGGCTCAGGTTGAACTGGCGCAGGCGACCGTCCTCGCGCTTGGCGCGGATGAACTCGCGCACGTCCGGATGGGCCACGTCGAAGGTGCCCATTTGCGCGCCGCGCCGGCCGCCGGCGGAGCTGACGGTGAAGCACATGCGGTCGAAGATGTCCATGAACGACAGCGGCCCGCTGGTGTACGCGCCGGCCCCGGAGACGAAGGCGCCGCGCGGCCTCAGGGTGGAGAACTCGTAGCCGATGCCGCAGCCGGCCTTGAGCGTCAGCCCGGCTTCGTGGACTTTGCCGAGGATGTCGTCCATGGAGTCGTGGAGGGTCCCGGAAACCGTGCAGTTGATGGTCGAGGTCGCCGGCTTCCAGGCCTGGGCGCCGGCGTTGGAGATGATCCGCCCGGCCGGGATGGCGCCGTTGCGCAGCGCCCAGAGGAACTGCTGGTACCAGTGCTCGCGCCGCTCCTCGGCCTCGACCTCGGCCAGGGCGCGGGCGACCCGCTGCCAGGTGGCGTCGATGTCGGCGTCCACCGGCCGGCCGTCCTTGGCGGTCAGTCGGTACTTCTGCGCCCAGATGTCCTCGGAGGCGGCCTGCAGGGGAATGCCGCCGCTGCGCGGCGGAAGGGTTTCTCCGGTCTTGGCCATGACGCGCAGCCTCCTGCGGCGAAGGGGAACCGATCCCCTTTCACCTTAGCAGGCCGTGCGCTCCGCGCCGGGGGGGCGCCCTACAGCGCTTCCAGGCAGCCGGCCAGGTTGTCGGCCAGGTTCTCCAGCAGCCGCTCGTAGCCGCCGGCGTCCACCGGCACGTCGCTGCCCATGGCGTCCAGCACCGCCAGGCGCACCGGCAGACCGTCGCTCAGGGTCCCGGCCAGGCGCGGCTGCAGGGGCGGCTCGCTGAACACGCAGGCCGGGCCGGCGGCCTGCAGGCGCTGGCGCATCTCGGCCACGTGGCGGGCGCCGGGCTGCACCTCGGGGGAAACGCTGAACACCCCGGCGTGCTCCAGGCCGTAGGCGCTCTCGAAATAGTCGTAGGCCTCGTGGAAGACGAAGTAGGGCTTGTTCCCGACCTTGTCCAGACGCGCCTTCAGGCGCTGGTCGAGGGCCGCCAGGCGCTGCTCGAAGGCGCCCAGGTTGGCCCGGTAGCGCTCGGCGTGCTCCGGGTCGGCCGTGGCCAGATCGGCGGCCATGCGCGCCGCGATCACCTGGGCGTTGGCCGGCAGCAGCCAGAGGTGCGCATCGATCGTGCCCGGACGATGCTCGTGGTCGTGCTCGTCGTCGTGCCCCGCCTGGAAGTGCCGCAGCTGGAGGCCGGGCAGTTCCTGCACGACCACGCTCGGCCCGCCGCGACCGGCCAGCACCTTGGGCAGGAAGGTCTCCAGATCCGGCCCGATCCAGTAGAACAGGGTCGCCGCCTCGAGGCTGCGCAGGTCGGACGGGCGCAGGGCGTAGTGGTGTGGCGAAGCGCCGGGCGGCAGTAGCGCGGCGGGCTCGCCGACCCCGTCCTGGACCGCGGCGGCGATCAGCTGCAGGGGCTTCAGGCTGGTCAGCAGGCGCACGTCTGCCTGGGCCGGGAGGGTGAGACAGGCCAACAGCAAAGCGACGAACGAGCGGAACATGGACGAGCTACCACGGGATGGAAAGTGTAATAGAATAACGTCCCTTTTCCCGGACGTCGCCCATGACCACGCCGCCTTTGGCCTGCGCGCCCCACGATCACAGCCACTGCGTCAGCCACGCGCTGGCCGAAGCCGACGCGCTCTGCAGCCGCCACGGCGTACGCCTGACCAGCCTGCGCCGGCGGGTGCTGGAGCTGGTCTGGCAGAGCCACAAGCCGCTCGGCGCCTACGACATCCTCGCCGTGCTGAGCGAGCAGGACGGCCGCCGCGCGGCGCCGCCGACGGTCTACCGGGCGCTGGACTTCCTCCTGGAGAACGGCCTGGTGCACCGCATCGCCTCGCTCAACGCCTTCGTCGGCTGCGACCACCCGGAGCACGCCCACCAGGGCCAGTTCTTCATCTGCCGGCATTGCCGCGCCGCCATCGAGCTGGAGCAGCCGGCGATCAGCGAGAGCATTCTGGCCAGCGCCGCCAACCTGGGCTTCAAGGTCGAGGGGCAGACCGTGGAAGTGGTCGGCCTCTGCGCCAGCTGCCGGGAAGCGCAATGAGCGACAGCCTGATCAGCCTGGAAGGCGTGCGCGTCCGCTTCGACGGCAAGGACATGCTGCAGGACGTGAACCTGGCCGTGCGGCAGGGCGAGATCGTCACCCTGATCGGCCCCAACGGCGCCGGCAAGACCACCCTGGTGCGGGTCGTGCTCGGCCTGCTCAAGCCGGACGCCGGGCGCGTCCGGCGCCAGCCGCAACTGCGCATCGGCTACATGCCGCAGAAACTGCACGTGGACGCCACCCTGCCGCTGACCGTGCTGCGCTTCCTGCGCCTGGTACCCTGCGTCGACCGCGCCCGCGCCGAGACCGCGCTGGCCGAGGTCGGCGCGCCGCAGGTGATCGACAGCCCCTTGCAGCGCATCTCCGGCGGCGAACTGCAGCGCGTGCTGCTGGCCCGTGCCCTGCTGCGCCAGCCGCAGCTCCTGGTGCTCGACGAGCCGGTGCAGGGCGTCGACATCGCCGGCCAGGCCGAGCTGTACCGGCTGATCGGCCAGCTGCGCGATCGCTACGGCTGCGGCGTGCTGATGGTTTCCCACGACCTGCACCTGGTGATGAGCGCCACCGACCAGGTGGTCTG
Source organism: Azotobacter bryophylli (assembly GCF_042643485.1). Lineage (NCBI taxonomy): Bacteria > Pseudomonadati > Pseudomonadota > Gammaproteobacteria > Pseudomonadales > Pseudomonadaceae > Azotobacter > Azotobacter bryophylli. The sequence goes on from NZ_JBHRSJ010000017.1 coordinate 91,527, forward strand.
CCTCAACCACCACGTCTGCTGCTCCGGCCACCCGGAACAGGTCAGCGGCGACCCGGCCTTCCTCGAACTGTTCGGCCAGGGCGCCCGCAGCCTGGCCCTCTACCAGCACCATCACGACCACGCCCACGACCTGCACGGCAGCGTCGTGCGCAAACCCCACGTACACGGCCCCGACTGCAACCATGGCTGATTTTCTGCTCAACGCCCTGCTCGCCGGCCTCGCCCTGGCGCTGGTCGCCGGTCCGCTCGGCTCCTTCGTGGTCTGGCGGCGGATGGCCTATTTCGGCGACACCCTGGCCCACGCCGCGCTGCTCGGCGTGGCCCTCGGCCTGCTGCTGGAGGTCAGCCTGACCCTGACCGTGGTGGTCGGCTGCGTGCTGCTCGCGGTGCTCCTGGTGTTCCTCCAGCAGCGCCAGCCGCTGGCCTCGGATACCCTGCTGGGCATCCTCGCGCCGAGCACCCTGTCCCTCGGCCTGGTCACCCTGAGCTTCATGAAGAACGTGCGCGTCGACCTGATGGGCTACCTGTTCGGCGACCTGCTGGCGGTCGGGTCAAACGACCTGGCCTGGATTCTCGGCGGCAGCGCCCTGGTGCTGGCGCTGCTGGTACTGCTCTGGCGGCCGCTCCTGGCGATCACCGTGCACGAGGAGCTGGCCCAGGTGGAGGGCCTGCCGGTGGCGGGCATCCGTCTGGCGCTGATGCTGCTGATCGCCGTGGTGATCGCGGTGGCGATGAAGATCGTCGGCGTGCTGCTGATCACCTCGCTGCTGATCATCCCCGCCGCGGCCGCCCAGCGCCACGCGCGCACCCCGGAGGAGATGGCCGTCGGCGCCAGCCTGCTCGGCGTGGTCGCGGTCTGCGCCGGGCTGTCGCTGTCCTGGATCGAGGACACCCCGGCCGGGCCGTCCATCGTCGTCGCCGCGGCGACGCTGTTCCTCGTCAGCCTGGCCCTGCCGCGGCGCCTGGGGCGCTGAACGATCCCGCGCGAACGGGGTCTCAGGATGGTTGTGCCGCCGCCCACGCCTGCGACGGCCCGCACCATCCCCTTTCCTGCCCGCGCGGCGGGCGGTATAGAGTTATAACCATACCCTGTCAGAGTAGATTCCCCATGTTCGCGACTTCCCTCCGTCGTCTGTCGCCGCTGTTGCTGCTGCTGTCGCTCGCTGCCTGCCATCACACCGAGCACAGGGCCGCCCTGGCACCGACCGAGCGGTTGCTGGAGAAGCAGCTGGCCGACGGCGACCTGCCGGCCGCCACCGATTCCTTCCGCCGTCTGCAGCAAGGCCCGGTGCAGCCGGCGCCGAACCTGGAAGGCTACCAGCGCCGCCTCGCCGAGGCCTGGCTGCAGCGGGGCCAGAAGGCCCTGGAGCGCGGCGACATGAAGGCCGCCGCCACCGCCCTGGGCAACGCCCGCGCGCTGATGCCGCAGGCGCCGGCCCTGACCGACGGCCTCGACGGCCGCCTGAAGAACGACGAGCCCGCCGCCGAGACGCCCTGAGCCTCGGGCCGGCACGGCTTCGGTTGGCGGGCGGACGGCCGCGAAGCGACCGCTGCTCGGAGGCCTGCCGGCCGGCCCGATGGCCGGCTCCCGCCGCCGCGATCCCGATACTGCCCAGCCTCGGAACCCCGGCCGACGGCAGCCGGCTCACCCCGACGACCGCACAGGCCACCAGCTAGTGACCGAATGACGGCGCATTGGTTGCACCCGATCCATGCGGTCCGCCTATCGGTCCCGCTGCCATGGTCTATCGCGACAGGCCCCGCCCGGCGCAGCGGCAGCCGCCCCGAGCGGGTAGAATGCGCCTCTAGAAGTCTCGTCCCAGAGCGCTCCCACAAGGTTATCCCGTGATCGAATTCGACGACGTCCACAAGGCGTACCGGGTCGGCGGCCGCGACGTTGCCGCCCTGCAGCCGACCCGGCTGACCATCGCGGCCGGACGGATCTTCGGCCTGATCGGCCACTCCGGCGCCGGCAAGAGCACCCTGCTGCGCCTGATCAACCGGCTCGAGGAGCCCAGCGGCGGGCGCGTCCTGGTCGAGGGCGTCGACGTCGCCACCCTCGACGACGAGGACCTGCGGCGCCTGCGCCAGCGCATCGGGATGATCTTCCAGCACTTCAACTTGCTGGCCTCCAAGACCGTGGCCGACAACGTCGCCCTGCCGCTGAAGCTGGCCGGCGAGCTGCCGCGCCGCGAGATCGACGCCCGCGTCGCCCGCCTGCTGGCGCGCGTGGGCCTCGCCGAGCACGCCAGCAAGTACCCGGCACAGCTCTCCGGCGGGCAGAAGCAGCGGGTCGGCATCGCCCGCGCGCTGGCCACGGAGCCGAGCATCCTGCTCTGCGACGAGGCCACCAGCGCCCTTGACCCGCAGACCACCGCCTCCGTGCTGCAGTTGCTGGCCGAGCTCAACCGCGAGCTGAACCTGACCATCGTGCTGATCACCCACGAGATGGAGGTGATCCGCCGGGTCTGCGACCGGGTGGCGGTGCTGGACGCCGGGGCGATCGTCGAGGAGGGGCCGGTCGCCGAGGTGTTCCTGCATCCCCGGCACCCGACCACCCGGCGCCTGGTCAACGAGGCCGAGCACCTGGACGAACGCGAGCAGGTCGACGACTTCGCCCACGTGCCGGGGCGCATCCTGCGCCTGACCGTGCAGGGCGAGGCGACCTACGCGCCGCTGCTCGGCCGCCTGGCGCGGGAGACCGGCGTGGACTACAGCATCCTCGCCGGACGCATCGACCGCATCCGCGACCAGCCCTACGGCCAGTTGACCCTGGCCCTCTCCGGCGGCGACCTGGACCAGGCGCTGAGCCGCCTGCAAGCCGCCGAAGTACAGGTGGAGGTACTGCGCTGATGGAAGCCCTGTTCGCCAACCTGGACTGGTACGAGATCGGCATCGCCGGCCTCGACACCCTCTTGATGCTCGGCGGCTCGCTGCTGTTCACCGTGCTGCTGGGCCTGCCGCTAGGCGTGCTGCTGTTCCTCTGCGGGCCGCACCAACTGCTCGCCAACCGGCCGCTGTACGGTCTGCTGTCGCTGCTGGTGAACCTGCTGCGCTCGCTGCCGTTCATCATCCTGCTGATCGTGATGATTCCCGTCACCCTGCTGCTCGCCGGCACCTCGCTGGGCGTCGCCGGAGCCATTCCGCCGCTGGTGGCGGGCGCCACGCCGTTCTTCGCCCGCCTGGTGGAAACCGCCCTGCGCGAGGTGGACCGCGGCATCATCGAGGCTACCCAGGCGATGGGCGCGACCACCCGGCAGATCGTCTGGAATGCGCTGCTGCCGGAGGCGCGGCCGGGGATCATCGCCGCCGTCACCGTCACCGCCATCACCCTGGTGTCCTACACCGCCATGGCCGGGGTGGTCGGCGCCGGCGGCCTCGGCGATCTGGCGATCCGATTCGGCTACCAGCGCTTCCAGACCGACGTGATGGTGGTCACCGTGGTCCTGCTGCTGGCGCTGGTGCAGGTCCTGCAGAGCCTCGGCGACCGCCTGGTCGTGCATTTTTCCCGCAAGTAACCCCGCCTTCCGGAGCGTCCGACCCCATGAAGAAACTGCTGCTCGCCCTGGCCGCCGTCGCGGCCTTCTCCGCCCAGGCCGCGGAGACCCTGACGGTCGCCGCCACCGCCGTGCCGCACGCCCAGATCCTCGACTTCGTCCGGCCGAAGCTGGCCGAGAAGGGCATCGAGCTGAGGGTCAAGATCTTCAACGACTACGTGCAGCCCAACGTCCAGGTCGCCGAGAAGCGCCTGGACGCCAACTTCTTCCAGCACCAGCCGTACCTGGACGAGTTCAACCGCAGCCGGGGCACCGATCTGGTCAGGGTGGTCGCCGTGCACATCGAGCCGTTCGGCGCCTACTCGCGCAAGTACCGGACCCTCGAGGCGCTGCCCGACCGCGCCGAGGTGGTCATCCCCAACGACGCCACCAACGCCGGACGCGCCCTGCTGCTCTTGGCCAAGGGCGGGCTGATCAGCCTGCGGGACGGCGCCGGCGTCACCGCCTCGCTGCGCGACGTCGCCGCCAATCCGAAGAAGCTGCGCATCCGCGAGCTGGAAGCGGCGACCCTGCCGCGGGTGCTGGACCAGATCGACCTGGCGCTGATCAACACCAACTACGCCCTGGAAGCCGGCCTCGACCCGCGCCGCGACCCGCTGATCATCGAGGACAACGAGTCGCCCTACGTCAACATCCTGGTCTCCCGCCCGGACAACCAGTACGCCCCGGCCATGCGCCGGCTGGCCGAGGAGCTGAACGGCCCCGAGGTGCGGCGCTTCATCGAGGAGAAGTACCAGGGCAGCCTGGTGCCGGCGTTCTGAGCGCTCGCTCCTACGGGCCGGCGACGACCGGCCGGCCGACCGGGCGGAAGCGCCGCGCCGGTTCGCCGCGGCCGGCCGGCGCGCCGCTGCGGTCGCAGGCCTGGAGGTAGTCGATCAGCGCCTGCCGGTCCTCGATTGGGGTGTCCAGGCGCTGGCCGGCGCGGGTCAGCACGGTGAAATGATCGCCGCCGTCGGCGAGGAAAGCATTGACCGCGATCCGATACGCCTGCCCGTCCCGCACCGGCCGGCCGTCGATCCGCAGGCTGCCCGGCAGGACGCGCCGCCCCGGAGGCCGCGAGGCGTCCCAGCGGTAGCTCAGCGAGGCGGACACCTGCAGCGGCGCGAATTCGCCGTCGCGCCACTGCTGTTCGAGCAGCTCGCGCAGCTGGGCGCCGCTCAGGGTCAGCACGACCAGGCGGTTGCCGAACGGCTGCACGGCGGCCAGTTGACCGAAGCTGACGCGGCTGCGCCCCGGCTCCAGCGCCAGTTCGCCGCGAATGCCGCCGTAGTTGGCCAGCGCCGCCTCGGCCCCCAGGTGCCGGGTCGCCGCCAGCTGGGCATCGGCCACCAGATCGCCCATCGCCGACTCGCCCGAGGCGTCGGCCGCCCTGGGGATGCGGGCGGCCCCCAGACGCGCGACCGGCTTCTCGAGCAGTGCCCCGCTGCGCTGTTCGACCCGCTGCTCGAGGGCCCGCATCCCGGCGTCGCCCGGGTAGCGCCGCGGGTCGACCAGCAGGTTGCGCGCCTCGATGCCCAGTACCCGGCGGCTGGCCGGGTCGATTCTCAGGGTCAGGTGGGTGAGCAGGCGACCGTAGGAAGACGCCTGGGTCACCAGCCGGTCGCCGACCCGGCAGAGATAGCCCTCGTGGGTGTGCGCGCTGATCAACAGTTCGATCTGCGGATCGAGCCGCCGGGCCACCTCGACGATCTCGCCCTGCAGGCCGCGGCAGTCCTGTCGGTCGAACGGCTCGTCGGTGCGCCCGCCGTTGTGCACCAGCGCGACGATGACGTCCACGCCCTGGCGGCGCAGCGCGGGAAGCTGCGCGTTGATCGCCTCGGCTTCGTCCAGGGTGTCCAGCCCCGCCAGGCTCGAACGGGGGACCATCGAGGGCAGGTCTTGCGGCACCGCGCCGACGAAGGCGATCCTCACCCCGTGCACGGTCTCGATGCGGTAGGGCGCGAACAGCAGCTCGCCGCTGGCGCTGTCGATCAGGTTGGCGGCGATGTAGGGGAAGCGCGTGCCGCGGTGCTCGCCGTCGAAGCGGCAGGCCCGCTGCGGGCGCGGCGAGGCGCAGCCGCCGCGGACCTGGCGCAGCAGCTCCTGGCGGCCGCTGTCCAGCTCATGGTTGCCAACCACGGAAAGCTTCAGACCCAGCAGGTCCAATGCCTTGAGAGTCGGCTCGTCGGCCCACAGGGCGGAGAGCGGCGGGCTGGCGCCGATCAGGTCGCCGCCGCCGACGAACAGCAGCTCCGGGTCCTGTCGGCGCAGCTCGGTCAAGAGTCCGCCGAGCGCCGCGAGGCCGCCGGCCTGCAGGGTGGTCCGGCCGCCCGCCGGCTCCTCGTAGCTGAAGGGATTGCTCTGGAGGTAGCCGTGCAGATCGTTGATCACCGCCAGGTTGACCTCGACCGGCGCGGACCGGGGCACCTGGCTGCAGCCGCCCAGCGCCAGCGCGAGCAGCAGGCCCAGGGAGCGGACGAGGGGAGCGGGGCGGGGCATGGTTTCCTCGCGCTTCGCCCGGCGGGCGATCGGCAGTTGCTGGATCGAGCGCTCGGCTCGGCGGGCACCCACGATACCCGCCGGCGGGCGGCCGGGTCCAGCCGGCGCGCCGCCGGCGACTCAGGGCACCAGTACGGCGGCGCCCTGGAAGCGCCCGCAGCGCAGGTCGTCGAGGGCCCGGTTGGCGTCCTCCAGGCGGTAGGGATGGGTCTCGGTGCGGATGCCGGCCTGGGCGGCGACGGCGAAGAAGTCCAGGCCGTCCTGGCGGGTCAGGTTGGCCACCGAGACCACTTCGCGCTCCTCCCAGAGGATGTCGTAGGGGAAGCTCGGGATGTCGCTCATGTGGATGCCGGCGCAGACCACCCGGCCACCCTTGCGCAGGGCGCGCAGCGCGGCGGGCACCAGGTCGCCGACCGGCGCGTAAAGGATCGCCGCGTCCAGCGGCTCGGGCGGCAGCTCGTCCGAGCCGCCGGCCCAGACCGCGCCGAGGGAGCTGGCGAAGTCCTGGGCGGCGCGGTCGCCCGGGCGGCTGAAGGCGTACACCTCGCGCCCCTGCCAGCGCGCCACCTGCATGACGATGTGCGCCGCCGCGCCGAAGCCGTAGAGGCCGAGGCGCCGGGCGTCGCCGGCCTTGACCAGCGAACGCCAGCCGATCAGCCCGGCGCAGAGCAGCGGCGCCAGGGCCACGTCGTCGCCGTCCTCGCCCAGGGCGAAGGCGAAGCGGGCGTCGGCCACCACCTGCTCGGCGTAACCGCCGGGGCGAGTGTAGCCGGTGAACTGCGGCGCGTCGCAGAGGTTCTCCGCCTGGTGCCGGCAGTACCAGCACTGGCCGCAGGTGTGCCCGAGCCAGGGGATGCCGACCCGCTGGCCGATGGCGAAGCCCTCGACGCCGGGGCCGAGCGCCTCGACGCGACCGACGATCTCGTGCCCCGGAATGACCGGCGGGGTCACCTGCGGCAGCTCGCCGTCGACCACGTGCAGGTCGGTGCGGCAGACGCCGCAGGCACTGACCCGCACCCGCAGCTCGCCGGGGCCGGGCTGGGGTTCGGGCAACTCGCGCAGCACCAGGGGCTGGCCTACCGCTTCGAGAACCATGGCGCGCATGGGGATTCCTCCGTGATCAGGGTTGCGACTCGACCAGCAGCGGCAGCTGCTCGGCCAGCTTGCCCGGGTTCAGCGGCGCGCGGACGAAGCCGCGCTGGGTGCCGTCCGGGCCGAGCAGGACCAGGTTGCCGCTGTGGTCCACGGTGTAGTTCTCCCGGCTGGTGTCGCCGGGGATGAAGGGGATGCCGACGGCGCCGGCGAGTTTCTGGATGTCCGCCAGCTCGCCGGTCAGGCCGACGTAGGCGGGGTCGAAGTAGCCGAGGTACTGCTTGAGCTGGGCCGGGGTGTCGCGGTTCGGGTCGATGCTGACCATCACCACGCGCAGCCGCTCGCGGGTCTGCGCCGGCAGCAGGCCGTTCAGCTGGCGCAGCTCGGCGAGGGTGGTCGGGCAGACGTCCGGACAGAAGGTGTAGCCGAAGAACACCAGGCTCCACTTGTCGCGGAGCTGGTCCAGCGCCTGCGGCCGGCCGTCCTGGTCGGTCAGCGGCAGCGACGGCAGCGGGCGGCTCCTGGGCAGCAGGACGATGCCGGCGTCGAGCAGCGCGGCCGGGTCGGCCTGGCGCGTGCCGGTCAGCACCCGGGAGAAGGTCAGGCCGAGCACCAGGGCGATCAGCGCGACGAGGATGAGAACGGTCTTCTGGATACGCGTCATCGGGGGTCCTTAGGCTTCATCGGCTCGGCAGGCGGCCCCGGAGCGGGCCGGGGCGGCTTCGACACCGGTCAGACTAGCGCAGCAGATTTTCGGCGGACTGATAGTGGTCAACGAGCAGCGCGATGAAGAGCAGAAAGAGGTAGCAGATGCTGTATTTGAAGGTCCGGATCGCCGCATGCGGCCGGCTGCCCCGATACAGCGCCCAGGCCCAGTGGAGGAAGCGCCCGCCGAGAACGAGGGCGCAGCCCAGATAGAGCGGGCCGCTCATGTGGATGGCATAGGGTAGCAGACTCGCCGCCAGGAGCATCAGGGTGTAGAGCAGGATGTGCAGCTTGGTGTAGGGCTCGCCGTGGGTCACCGGCAGCATGGGAATCCCGACCTTGGCGTACTCGGCCTTGCGGTGGATGGCCAGGGCCCAGAAGTGCGGCGGGGTCCAGGCGAAGATGATGAGCACCAGCAGCAGCGGCTCGGCGGAGAGGTGGCCGCTCACCGCGACCCAGCCGAGCAGCGGCGGCGCGGCGCCGGCCAGTCCGCCGATGACGATGTTCTGCGGCGTGGCGCGCTTGAGCAGGCCGGTGTAGACCACCGCGTAGCCGAGCAGCGAGGCCAGGGTCAGCCAGGCCGTCAGCTCGTTGGTGAAGGCCAGCAACAGGGCCGTGCCGGCCACGGCCAGGAGCAGGGCGAAGGCCAGCGCCGCCCCCGGCGAGACGCGGCCCTCCGCCAGCGGGCGCTTATGGGTGCGCGCCATCAGCGCGTCGATGCGGCGGTCGACCACATGGTTGACCGCCGCCGCCGCCCCGGCGCAGAGGGCGATGCCCAGGTTACCGAACAGCAGCACCGTCCAGGGCACCCCGGCGCGGGTGGCGAGGAACATGCCGACCAGCGAGGTGATCAGCATCAGCAGCACCACCCTGGGCTTGGTCAGTTCCAGATAGTCGCGCCAGGTGGCCCGCTGGCTGCGGGTGGCGAGTAGGGTGGCCATGGTCGTTTCTCCTTGTTGTCGTTCTTGTCCTGCGAGGCCGGCGGCGTCGCCCACGGAGCGGACCCGGAGCGTCGGCTGGGTAACGCACGCGGTTTTCCACGGGGTGGCCATCCACCCCAGGTTCCAACCCGTCCTACGGAGCCGAGCGTTCCCACGCCGGCCCTCATCCGGCCCCTCCGGAGGCGGAGCGGGGCGCCCACACCGGGCCCCGGGCACCATCGGACGCCGTGAGCGGCACCGGGCGCAGCCGGTAGTTGACCAGCACCAGCGTCAGCAGCAGCAGGGCGGCGCCGCCGTTGTGGGCCACCGCCACGGCCAGCGGCAGGTGCAGCAGCACGTTGCCGAGCCCCAGCCCCAGCTGCAGCGCCAGCGCCGTCAGCAGCAGGCCGGCCAGCCGCCCGAGGCCGGCGCTGGCCAGGCGCCAGGCCAGCAGCGCCAGGGTCAGGGCGACGGCCAGGGCGCCGAGGCGGTGGCTCAGGTGGATGGCGATGCGCGCCTCGCCGTCCAGCTGGCCGCCCAGGTAGTTGGGGCCGATGGCCTGGGTCAGGTGGAAGGCGCTGGCGAAGTCCATCCGCGGCCACCAGCGGCCGTGGCAGGTGGGCAGGTCGAGGCAGGCCATGGCCGCGTAGTTGCTGCTGACCCAGCCGCCCAGGGCGATCTGCCCGGCGGTCAGGGCCAGGGCGCAGGCCGCCAGGGCGCGCAACCCCGGCGCCGGCGCGGACAGTCCCGGCACGCCCCCGGAGAGGCGCAGGCCGAGCAGGAAGAGCAGGGCGAGGGTGGTCATGCCGCCGAGCAGATGGCCGGTGACCACCTGCGGCCAGAGCCGGAGGGTGACCGTCCACATGCCGAACAGGGCCTGGGCCACCACCACCCCGAGCAGGGCCAGCGGCAGCCCGAGCGGCCGGCCCGGCTCGCGCCGCCGGCGCAGCGCCTGTACGGCCAGGGCGAGGATGGCCAGGGCCAGGCTGCCGGCGAAGTAGCGGTGGATCATCTCGTTCCAGCCCTTCTCCGCCTCCACCGGCGCCTCGGGGAAGTGCCGCTCGGCGTGGGCCAGCTGCTCCGCGCTGCTCGGCACGTGGAGGAAGCCGTAGCAGCCCGGCCAGTCCGGGCAGCCGAGCCCGGCGTGGGTCAGCCGGGTATAGGCGCCGAGCAGCACCACGAGCAGGGCCAGTCCGGTGGCGAACAGGGCCAGGCGGAAGCCCGGCCGGCGGCGTCGGTCCATGACGATCTCCTCCGGTCTCAGCCGATCTTCGACAACTTCAGTAGCAGGCGCAGATCCTCCAGCACGCCCTTGCCGTCCGTCGCCGCGCCGTAGCGCAGCACCAGGTTGCCGAGCGGGTCGACGATCCACAGCTGCGCCCCGGAAAGCCCCGGCGCGGCCCGCTCGTAGACCGCCCGCTGCAGCCGGTAGCGGCGCAGCTGCGGGTATTCCCGCTCGAGCCGGCCGGCGTAATCCGCCGCCAGCGGCTCGCCCGCGGCCAGGGCGTGACCGCCGCGGTCGGCGTCGCGGCCCAGGCCGATGTGGATCTGCCGGGCCAGGTAGACCAGCTGCCGGCAGTCCTCGGCGCAGTCCGCAGGCGCCGTGACCAGCAGTTGCCAGCGCGGCGCCTCGTCCGCCGCCGGCTCCACGCCGAGGTCGGCCCGGCCCAGGCCGGTGGCGACCAGCTCGCCGTGGTAGCTGCGCCCCTCCGGCACCCAGAAGCGCCAGCGGTGCATGGCCCCGGCCAGCAGCATCGGCCCGATCACCACGGCGAGGATCGCCAGCAGCTGCAGACGGCCGCGCCAGCGCACGGGGCGGATTTCAGTCGGGATGGCGGCTGGAGGCATGGCGGGTCTCCTGAGCGTGGCGGATACCGAGGTAGACGAACAGGACCAGCAGGGCGGCGGCCAGGGAGAACCACTGCACGGCGTAGCCCAGGTGCTGCTCCGGGTTGAGGGTCACCGTCGGCCAGTTCACCGCATAGGCGGCCGGGCCCGGTTCCAGACGCAGCTCGAAGGGCAGACCGTCGCGCTTGAGCTCCTGCCAGAGGGCCGGCGCATCGACCCGGTTGATCAGCCGCGGCCAGCTCTCGCCGGCCGGGTTCTTGAGGACGATGGGGCTGTGCGGCGGGCGGTAGACCCAGGCGGTCAGCGCCAGCCGCCGCCCCGGGGTGTCGAAGGCCGGCATCTGCCGCCGGTCGGGCCAGGGCAGCCAGCCGCGGTTGATCAGCAGCCAGTGCCCGCTCTGCTCCTCGAACGGCTGCAGCAGCTCGACGCCGGGCTGGCCGAGGCGCGTGCGGTTGTCCAGCAGCAGGCTATGCTGGGCGTCGAAGCGGCCCTCCAGCAGCACCCGGCGGAAGGCCGGCGCGCCCTCGGCCAGCAGCTGCTCCAGGCTGGCCGGCACGGCGCTGCTCTGCCGCTCCATCTGCGCCAGCAGCTCGCGCTTGTCCTCCGCCCGGCCCAGCTGCCACCAGCCGAGCCCGAGCAGCACCGGCAGCAGCACCAGCACGATCAGGCTGGGGCCCCAGCCGGGCCGGAAGTGGCGCAGCAGGAGCCGGCGGAGCGTCGCTGTCGACTGGCTATACTGCACCTTATCCCCTCCCTTCGCGGACTCACTCATGCTCAAGGCAGCGATCCTCCTGTTGCTCCTGGCCACCCTGGTCAGCCTGTTCAGCGGCCTGTTCTTCCTGGTCCGCGACGGCGGTCGCGGCAACCGGGTGCTGCATGCCCTGTACCTGCGGGTCTGCCTGGCGGCGGTGACCCTGGGGCTGATCGCCTGGGGCCTGCACAGCGGCGAACTGGTCTCCCATGTGACCTGGTAGTCGCCGTTCCATCGTTTCGCAGGGCGGGAAACGACCGCGGGTCTTTCCCACCCGGGCGGCTCCGTTCGGTGGGCAAGGCTTCGCCGTTACCCACCCTACGTCCTGCCCCCCTGCTTGCTCACAACACGTAGACGAAGACGAACAGGCAGATCCACACCACGTCGACGAAGTGCCAGTACCAGCTCGCCGCCTCGAAGCCGAAGTGGTGGTCCGGGGTGAAATGGCCGCGCAGCACGCGCACCAGCATCACCGTGAGGATGATCGCGCCGATGGTCACGTGGGCGCCGTGGAAGCCGGTGAGCATGAAGAAGGTCGCGCCGTAGATGCCCGAGCCCAGGGTCAGCCCCAGCTCGTGGTAGGCGTGGGCGTACTCGCTGGCCTGGAAGAACAGGAAGGTCGCCCCGAGCCCGATGGTCAGCGCCAGCCAGAGCTTGAGCTTCTGCCGCGCACCCTGCTTGAGGGCGTGGTGGGCGAAGGTCACGGTGAAGCTGGAGGACACCAGCAGCAGGGTGTTGACCAAAGGCAGCGACCAGGCGCTGATGGTCCCGCGCGGCGGCGGGAAGCGGCTCGGGTCGGGGTTCTGCAGCAGCGGCCAGCTGAACTGGAAGTTCGGCCAGAGCATGTGGCTGACGCCCTTGTCGCCCTCGCCGGCGAGCCAGGGGCCGGTCCAGTAGCGCACGTAGAACAGCGCGCCGAAGAAGGCCAGGAAGAACATCACCTCGGAGAAGATGAACCAGCTCATGCCCCAGCGGAACGAGCGGTCCATCTGCGCGCTGTAGAGCCCGGCGCGGCCCTCGCGCACCACGTTGCCGAACCAGCCGAACAGCATGTAGGCCAGCAGCAGCGCGCCGACGAAGAAGATCGCCGGGCCGGTCAGACCGTCGCGCCCGGCCTTGAGGTCGTTGAACCAGGTCCCCAGTCCGTAGACCGTGGTCAGCAGGCCGAGGCTGGCGATGATCGGCCACTTGCTCTGGGCGGGAACGTAGTACTGCTCGTGGGTCGTCGACATGGTCATCTCCTTATTGGGCGACCCGGGCCACGGGCGGCTGGCGGGCCGTGATGTCGAACAGCGTGTAGGCGAGGGTCAGCTGGCGGATGTCCGCCGGCAGATCGCGGTCGACGACGAAGCGCAGCGGCATCTCGATGCGCTCCCCCGGCTGCAGTACCTGCTGGGTGAAGCAGAAGCACTCGGTCTTGTGGAACCAGGCCGCGGCCCGCGCCGGCACCACGCTGGGCACGGCCTGGGCGGTCATCGGCCGGTCGGTCGGGTTGCGGGCGACGAACAGCACCTGCTCGGTGGCGCCGGGATGCACCCGCACCTCGCCCTGCAGCGGGGCGAACTCCCAGACCATGCCGGCGGCGTTGGTGGCGAGGAACTGCACCCGCACCTCGCGCGCCTCGTCGGAGGACTGGGCGCCCTGCCAGGCCCCGGCGGTCTTGCCGTTGATGCCGAAGGCCTGGCACATCACCTCGTACATCGGCACCAGGGCGAAACCGAAGCCGAACATGGCGACCACCACCAGCAGCAGGCGGACCACCAGGCGGCGGGTGCGCGGGCCGTCGTTCGCGCTCGGGGGAACGGCCATCTCACCTCACCTCCGGCGGCGTCTGGAAGGTGTGGTAGGGCGCCGGCGAGGGCACCGTCCACTCCAGGCCGTCGGCGCCGTCCCAGGGCTTGGCCGGCGCAGGCTCGCCGCCGCGCACGCACTTGACCACGATGTAGAGGAACAGCAGCTGGGTGGCGCCGAACAGGAAGGCGCCGATGCTGGAGACCATGTTGAAGTTGGCGAACATCAGGTTGTAGTCGGGGATGCGCCGCGGCATGCCGGCCAGGCCGAGGAAGTGCATGGGGAAGAAGGCCAGGTTCATGCCGACGAAGGACAGCCAGAAGTGCAGCTTGGCCAGGGTCTGGTCGTACATGTGCCCGGTCCACTTGGGCAGCCAGTAGTAGGCGGAGGCGAAGATGCCGAAGATCGCCCCCGGCACCAGCACGTAGTGGAAGTGCGCCACCACGAAGTAGGTGTCGTGGTACTGGAAATCGGCCGGGGCGATGGCCAGCATCAGCCCGGAGAAGCCGCCGATGGTGAAGAGGATGACGAAGGCCACGGCGAACATCATCGGCGCCTCGAAGGTCAGCGAGCCGCGCCACATGGTGCTGACCCAGTTGAACACCTTCACCCCGGTGGGCACGGCGATCAGCATGGTGGCGTACATGAAGAACAGCTCGCCGGTCAGCGGGATGCCGACCACGAACATGTGGTGCGCCCAGACGATGAACGAGAGGAAGGCGATCGCCCCGGTGGCGTAGACCATGGAGGTGTAGCCGAACAGCGGCTTGCGCGAGAAGGTCGGGATGATCGAGCTGATCGCGCCGAACGCCGGCAGGATCATGATGTACACCTCGGGGTGGCCGAAGAACCAGAACACGTGCTGGAACAGCACCGGGTCGCCGCCGCCAGCGGCACTGAAGAAGCTGGTGCCGAAGTGGATGTCCATCAGCATCATGGTCACCACCCCGGCCAGCACCGGCATCACGCCGATCAGCAGGAAGGCGGTGATCAGCCAGGTCCAGACGAACAGCGGCATCTTCATCAGGGTCATGCCCGGGGCGCGCAGGTTGAGCACGGTGGCGATCACGTTGATCGCGCCCATGATCGAGCTGATGCCCATCAGGTGGATGGCGAAGATGAAGAAGGTCACGCTCTCCGGCGCGTAGGTGGTGGATAGCGGGGCGTAGAAGGTCCAGCCGAAGTTCGGCCCGCCGCCCCGCATGAACAGGGTGCTGATCAAAAGGCCGAAGGCCGCCGGCAGCAGCCAGAAGCTGAAGTTGTTCATCCGCGGCAGGGCCATGTCCGGCGCGCCGATCATCAGCGGGATCATCCAGTTGGCCAGGCCGACGAAGGCCGGCATCACCGCGCCGAAGACCATCATCAGGCCGTGCATGGTGGTCATCTGGTTGAAGAACTCCGGCTGGACGATCTGCAGCCCCGGCTGGAACAGTTCGGCGCGGATGACCATGGCCATGCTGCCGCCAAGCAGGAAGGCGGCGAAGCTGAAGCACAGGTAGAGGGTGCCGATGTCCTTGTGGTTGGTGGTCAGCACCCAGCGCATCAGCCCGCTGGCCGGGCCCGGGTGGTGTTCGCCATGGCCGACGTGGCCCGGCTCGATCACTGCACTCATGATGGCCTCTCCTCTATGGGTTGGGCTGCATGCCCTGGCTGGTCGCCCCGGCCTTCTCGAAGGCGAGGATGTCCTGCGGGCTGACCATGTCGCCGACGGCGTTGCCGAAGGCGTTGCGCTCGTAGGTGATGACCGCGGCCAGGTCGACGGCCGACAGCTGCTTGCCGAAGGCGGCCATGGCGGTGCCCGGCTTGCCGTTGACCACCCGGTCCATGTGTCCCTCCTTCGGGCCGGTGGCGATGGCCGAGCCCTTGAGCGCCGGGAACATCGGCGGCAGCCCGGTGCCGCCGGGCTGGTGGCAGGCCGCGCAGTTGGTCTGGTAGACCTTCTCGCCGCGCTCGACCAGCTCCTCGCGGGTCCACTCCTTGCTGCTCAGCGCCTTGACCTCGGCGGCGGCCGCCTGCTTGCCCGCCAGCCAGGCCGAGTAGTCCGCCGGGGCCTTGACCTCCACCACCACCGGCATGAAGCCGTGGTCCTTGCCGCACAGCTCGGTGCACTGGCCGCGGTAGATGCCGGGGGTGTCGACGCGGGCCCAGGCCTCGTTGACGAAGCCGGGGATGGCGTCCTTCTTCACCCCCAGCTCGGGCACCCACCAAGAATGGATCACGTCCGCCGCAGTGACCAGGAAGCGCACCTTGGCCCCGGACGGAATAACCAGCGGCTCGTCCACTTCCAGCAGGTAGTGCTCGCCCTTGGGCTGCCGGTTGGCCACGGCCTCGCGCGGGGTCGCCAGATTGCTGAAGAATTCCACGTCCTGGCCCAGGTACTTGTAGTGCCATTTCCACTGGTGGCCGGTGATCTGGATGTCCAGATCGGGCTCGGACGGGTCGTAGATGTGGATCAGGGTGCGGGTCGCCGGCACGGCCATGGCGATCAGGATCAGCAGCGGAATGACGGTCCAGAGCACCTCGACCCGGGTGTTCTCGTGGAAGTGCGCGGGCTGCCCGCGGCGGGAGCGGCGGTGGGCGAACATCGACCAGAACATCGCGCCGAACACCAGCACGCCGATGATCACGCAGATCCAGAAGATGGTCATGTGCAGGTCGAAGACGGAACGACTGACCTCCGTCACCCCCTGCCTCATGTTCACGTCCCAGGCTGCCCGGGCCTGGCCGAACTGCGAACACAGGAGCAAGCCCATCCAGGCTTGTGGATGTCGCTTCATGCGGGTTCCCCTTGTCGTTCTTATAATCCCGCCGGCTTTACCCGGTGACTGGGTGCGGCTGCCAAGACAGCAGACTTTGGGGACCGCCGGAAATTCCGTTTCCGCGCGGCCTTCACCGCCGGACCCGGTCTGCCGTCGCGCAGTCGGGCTTGGTTCGGTAATGCCTTTCGATTCCGAGTATAGACAGCCGCTGCGGCATCACAACGCGGCCGAAGTTTTTTTGCGTGCCCGCGAAGGCTCTAGGACGGCCGCTCCGGACAAATAAAAGCGATCGGCCTTTAGCGGCCATCTGCCGAACGACTAAGCTTTAGGCAACCGCTCCGTCAGCAAGCGGCACGCCATCAGCCAGGAGCCCATCTTGAACATCGCCGCACTGCGCCAGTCGATCCGGCGCGCGCACCAGCACGAAGCCCTCCACTGCACCCTCGCCCGGCGGCTGGAGAGCCGGCTGCCGTCGCTGCACCGGGCGATCGGCCTGCCGCCGCACGACGGCCTGGACAGCCTCAGCCGTTTCGTCGCCGGCTACATCGACCAGGTGCCGGAGCTGATCGAGGCCGCCCAGGCGGTGGCCCGCGAGGCGGAGATCGAGGCCCAGATCAAGCCGGTGATGAAGGTGGCGGAACACTTCTTCCTCAGCCCGCCGACCATGCTGGAAGGCCAGGAGGGCCTGGTCGGGCTGCTCGACGAGGCCTACCTGGCCCACCGCCTGATCGAGGAGATCAACGACCGCTACATCGTCTTCGTCGGCCAGCCGCTGATCCCGCTGGACACCACCGTGGCCAACCTGGTGGCCCACCAGCTGATCGGCGAGCCGTTCGCCAACAAGCTCGACGAGGCGGTGCTGCTGGCGGTCAACGGCCTGCTCGGCAACACCCTGATGGAGCAGGTCTCGCTGCAGGCCTACCGCGACCGCCTGCTCAACCCGCTGACCCTCAACGCCTGGCGCCGCTGGCCCTGCCTGTCGCGCCAGTTCGGCGTGGAGCTGCGCCTGAGCGTCGCCTAGCCGCGCCGACGCCCTTCATGCCGCGCCGCGGGCGCCGCCGAGGGCCGCGTTGGTCCGCCGGCGGCCTTCCAGACGCCGCCGGAGCGCCCGCGGCTCGATCACCAGACGGCAGCCCTTGGCCTCGTTGGCCGCGCGCCATTCGTCGAGCAGTTCCATGCAGGCGTGGTCGATGTAGGTCAGCCGGTCCAGCGGCACGTGCAGTTCGCTGCCCGGCCGCACCGCCGCCAGCGCCCGCGCCAGCTGCGGCACCTTGAGGAAGGTCGCGGCGCCGACCATGCGCAGCTCGGCCCGCCCGTCGTCGCCCTGGACCAGCTGGACCTTCAGCCGCGAAGCGCTCCAGGCGAGCTTCGCCAGGGTCAGGGCGAAGCCCACCAGCACCCCGGACAGCAAGTCGGTGAAGAGGATCGCCAGGGCCGTGGCGGCGTAGACGAACATCGGCATCCGCCCGTAGCGGCCGAGGCTGCGCAGGGCCTTCAGGTCCACCAGCTTGACCCCGGTGTAGACCAGCACCCCGGCCAGGCTGGCCACCGGGATGCGCTGCAGCAGCGCGGTGAGCACGAGGACGAAGGCCAGCAGCCAGAGGCCGTGGAGCATCGCCGACAGGCGGGTGCGCGCGCCGGCCTGGACGTTGGCCGAGCTGCGCACGATGACCCCGGTCATCGGCAGCGCGCCGAGCAGGCCGCAGAGCATGTTGCCGATGCCCTGGGAAGTCAGCTCGCGGTCGAAATCGGCGCGCGGACCCTGGTGCATGCGGTCCACCGCGGCGGCCGAGAGCAGGGTCTCGGCGCTGGCGATGAAGGCCAGGGCCAGCGCCGCCAGCAGCAGGCCGGGGTCGGCCAGGGCCAGCAGATCGGCCGGGCGCAGCCAGTCGACCGCCTCGCTCAGGTCGGCCGGCACCTGCACCCGCTGCACGTCCAGCACCAGCCACAGACTGAGCAGGGTCGCCAGGCCGACGCCGAGCAGCGCCCCGGGCAGGAAGCGCAGCCGGCCGGGCTTGAAGCGGTCCCACAGCCACATCGTGGCGATGGTCGCCAGACCGAGCGCCCCCGCGTCCCAACCGTCGCCCCCGCCGAACAGCGGCAGCGCCCCGGCCAGCGCCGCCGGGAACGCCCGCAGGTTCTCCAGGCCGGAGGCGTGCGGCGCGGCGTCCAGCATCACGTGCAGCTGCGACAGCACGATGAGGATGCCGATGCCGGCGAGCATGCCGTAGACCACCGCCGGCGCGGTGACGCGGAACCAGCAGCCGAGGCGCAGGCGCCCGGCGAGCAGTTGGATCAGCCCGGCCAGCAGCAGGATCGGCCCGAGCATGGCCATGCCGTGCTCGCGCACCAGCTCGAACACCAGCACGGCCAGCCCCGCGGCCGGGCCGCTGACCTGCAGTGGCGCGCCGGCCAGGGCGCCGACCACCAGGCCGCCAACGATGCCGGTGATCAGCCCCTTGGCCGGCGGCATGCCGGAGGCGATGGCGACGCCCATGCACAGCGGCAGGGCGACCAGGAAGACCACCACGGAGGCGAGGGCGTCCCGTGGCAGGGTGGATCTCAGACTTTGTTCGGACATGGCACTGCTCTCCTTCGCAAAAAATCGGACATGACTTGCCCGCGACGCGGAGCGCACAGGCTCGGCATCGGGCGTTCAGTGTTCGAATCCAGGGCCGACCGGGGCGGTCGGCAGGGGCGGCGGCTACCGCCGTTCAGCGCGTGTTCACGATCCCGCGGCCGGGGCCGGGCAGGGCCGGATCGGCAGGGAGGCAGAGCACGGGGCCCTCAACGGGCGTTCCGCAGGCTCCGCGTCGCGGCCGCTATCGACGGCCCGGCCGGCGCGCAGCGGATCATGGACGGCTCAGCGCAGGTTGTAGCGCGGCCGCGGGGTCGCCATCGGGACCGGACCGTCGCTGTCCAGCGGCCGGAAGCAACCCTGCTCGGCATCGTAGGCCTTGATCTCGGCGGTCTCGATGGAATACACCCAGCCGTGGATGAACAGCTGGCCGCTGGCCAGACGCGCCGCCACCGACGGGTGGGTGCGCAGGTGATCGAGCTGGGCGACCACGTTCTCCTCGGTCAGCACGTCCAGGGTCGAGCGCCCGGAGCAGCTGCAGCGGTTCTCCTGCACCACCACCTTGGCCACCTCGGCATGGCGCAGCCAGGCCTTGACGGTGGGCATGCTCTCCAGGGTCGGCGGGTCGAGCACGGCCTTCATGGCGCCGCAGTCGGAGTGGCCGCAGACGACGATGTGATGCACGCCGAGGGCCATCACCGCGTATTCGATGGCGGTCGACACGCCGCCGTTCATCTGCCCGTAGGGCGGCACCACGTTGCCGACGTTGCGGGTGACGAACAGGTCGCCCGGCGCGCTCTGGGTGATCACCTCGGGCACTACCCGCGAATCGGCGCAGGTGATGAACATCGCCCGCGGACGCTGGGCATTGGCCAGGTCGCGGAAGAACTCTGCCTGCTGGGGGAACACCTCGGTGCGGAAGCGGTGGAAGCCTTCGACGATGTTCTTCAGCGCCACCTCGGCGTTTTCGGATTCCTTGCGGGCTTCGCCGTTGCCAGGCGGCGCCGGCTGTTCTGAAGCGTTATAGGTCATGGGACTCTCCTTATTCGTTGACTAACACAGGCAAGGCCGTGGCCTGGCATCCGGGCCAGGGTTTCCCGTCGCCGGCCATATTGCGCGAGTCAACTTAATTGAACCTGAATGACGGACCAACCGATCAAATGAAACTGAATGCGACAGCCCTGGCACGCCCTTTGCGGCGCTACCGCCGGCATCCGGCGCGCGGCCTTGCCAAGGACGCTCCGGTCGCGACCGGCGTCACCGCCTCGCTGACCGACGGGCGGTGTCAGCGCAGCTAGAACAGGGAGAGCTGCCGGCCCGGCGGGGCGAACGCCGTGCAGTCCAGCGGCTCGGCCGGGCCGCGGTTCAGCCCGAGGCGCCTGACCGCCAGGGCGAAGCGCTGCGCGAGCAGCGTGGCGAACGGGCCTTCGCCGCGCATGCGGGTACCGAAGCGGCTGTCGTAGTCGGCGCCGCCGCGGCACTGGCGGATCAGGCTCATGACGTGGGCGGCGCGGGCCGGGAAGTGCGCCGCCAGCCATTCCTCGAACAGCGGCGCCACCTCCAGCGGCAGGCGCAGCAGCACGTAGCCGGCCGAACGCGCGCCGGCGTCGCAGGCCGCCTCCAGCAGGGCCTCCAGCTCGCGGTCGTTGATCTGCGGAATCATCGGCGCGCACACCACGCCCGCCGGCACGCCGTGCTCGGCGAGCGCGCGCAGGACCCGCAGACGCGCCGCGGGGGAGGCGGCGCGCGGCTCCATGATGCGCTTGAGCCCGTCGTCCAGGGTGGTCAGGCTGACGCTCACGCCGACCAGCCGCCGGCGCGCCAGCTCGCCCAGCAGGTCGAGGTCGCGCAGGATCAGCGCGCTCTTGGTGATGAGGTGCACGGGATGGCGGTAGCGCAGCAGCACTTCCAGCGCCCGCCGGGTCAGACGCTGCTCGCGCTCGATGGGCTGGTAGGCGTCGGTGTTCACCCCCAGGGCGATCGGCTGCGGCACGTAGCCTGGCCGGCTCAGCTCCTCTTCCAGGCGCTCGGCCAGGTTGGTCTTGGCGATCAGGCGGGTCTCGAAATCGATCCCCGGCGACAGGTCCCAGTAGGCGTGGGTCGGCCGGGCGAAGCAGTAGATGCAGCCGTGCTCGCAGCCATGGTAGGGATTCACCGAGCGGTCGAAGCCGACGTCCGGCGAGCGGTTGCGGGTGATGACGCTCTTGGCCTGCTCGCGGCGCACCTCGGTGGCCCGACAGGGCGGCACCTCCTGGAACCAGCCGTCGTCCCAGGCCTCCGAGACCGTCGGCGCGAAGCGGTTGTGCGGGTTGCTGGCGGCACCGCGGCCGCGCGGCGGCTGGGGGTTGGCGGGCATGGAGGAATCCGCATCGATACTGGATATAAAACCAGTATAGCGACAGCCGCCGCGCCGCCCAATCCCTTTTCCGACGGACGCCTCGAAGGCGCCGGCGCCTCCGCCCTGCGCTCGTCCGGGTGCGCGCTATCGCCGCAGGCGGACGTTGACGATCGACAAGCCGGTTTCGCGCCGATGGCCTTAGAAAGGGCGTCGACGATCAACGAGACGGAGTAGGCACCACATGGCAATGAAGACCCTCAGCGCTCGCGGTCAGATGGGGGCCGGGACGAGTATCGAAGTGGAATGCGGCAGTCACCGCCTGGTCATGGACCAGTCGAAGAACGGAGGCGGCCAGGATCTCGGGCCGGGGCCGCTGAGCGTCCTGCTGGCCTCGCTGGCCGGCTGCTTCGGCTCCATCGGCCGGATGGTCGCCCGCAAGCGGCAGGTCGATCTGCGCGGCATGCAGTTCGCCCTCGAAGCCGACTACGACCCGGACGGCCTGCTCGGCCTCGATCCCGGGGTGCGTGCGGGTTTCCAGGAACTGCGCCTGCAGGTGGAGATCGACGCCGACCTCGACCGGCCGGCCAAACAGGCCCTACTGGAGGAAATCGAAAAACGCTGTCCGGTGGCCGACATGCTCGAATACGGCACCCGGCTGGTCACCTGTCTGGCCTGAGGCGGGGCCCGCACCCCGCTGCCGCCGGCCTCGCGGGCAGGGCAGCAGCGGGGCGACGCAAGCTCAACGCTACGGACTTCAGGCCGTGACGTTGATCAGCAGGCCGATCTGCTGGCCGCTCGCGTTCGAGGTCGGAGCGGTCGCCGCTTGCGCGGCCTTGGCGGCCAGGTCGTCCGCGTCGCCGTCGCGGTCGGGACCGGTTTCGCGCACTTCGGATGCCTGGGTGGATTGCTGGGCCTGCTGAGCCGAGTAGCTGTACTGGCTGCTGCCGATGGAAGAAATGCTCATGGATCGCTCCTGGTTTGGGATCGGACACGACAAGCCGTGCCCAGCCCAGAATATCGGCGGAGCGGGGAGACGATTAGCCATTAAAATGACATCAAGCCTGGGGCGATCCGGGAACAATCGCCCGGGGCCGCCGGCGTCGTCGTGGCGGTCCGGGTTCGCTCGGGGAAATGGCCAGGCAGCGGGAAGAGCGCTGCCTGACCGGGTGCCGCCGCGGCCGTCACTTCAGCTTCGGATTGGGGAAGAACTGCGCCACCTGCACGGTCTGCTCGACCGGCTTGGCCTCCACCTTGTTCACCCGCGTGCCCAGCTCCAAGGGCACCGACTGGCCCTGGGCGTTGAGGGTGTCGGCGAAGCCGCAGGCCACGCATTCGCGGTGCGGCACCTCGTCGACGGTCCACATCTTGATGGTGTCCATCTTCTCGCAGGCCGGGCACACGGCGCCGGCGATGAATTGTTTCTTCGGTTGGTTCATGGTTGCCTCTCAGGCGGCCGCGCTCAGGCCGAGGTGACGCAGCAGGGCGTCGATGGACGGCTCGCGGCCGCGGAAATCGACGAACAGCAGCATGGGTTCCTGGGAACCGCCGCGGGCCAGGATCGCCTCGCGGAAGGCCTGGCCGGTGACGGGGTTGAACACGCCGTCCTCCTCGAAGCGGGAGAAGGCGTCGGCGGACAGCACTTCCGCCCACTTGTAGCTGTAGTAACCGGCCGCGTAACCGCCGGCGAAGATGTGCGAGAAGCTGTTGGGGAAGCGGTTGTAGGCCGGCGGACGCATCACCGAGACCTCCTCGCGGATCGCCTCCAACACCTCCAGCACGCTGCGTCCGTCGCCATGGTGGACGTGCAGCTCGAAGTCGAACAGGGAGAACTCCAGCTGGCGCGCCATCATCATGCCGGACTGGAAGTTCTTCGCCGCCAGCATCTTCGCCAGCAGATCCTCGGGCAGCGGCTCGCCGGTCTGGTAGTGGCCGGAGATCAGCTCCAGGCCCTCCGGTTCCCAGCACCAGTTCTCCATGAACTGGCTGGGCAGCTCCACCGCGTCCCACGGCACGCCGCTGATGCCGGAAACGCCGGCGTGCTCGATGCGGGTCAGCAGGTGGTGCAGACCGTGGCCGAACTCGTGGAACAGGGTGGTGACCTCGTCGTGGGTGAGCAGGGCGGGCTTGCCCTCAACGGCGGGGGTGAAGTTGCACACCAGGTTGGCCACCGGGCTGATCAGCTCGCCGGCGGCGTTGCGCCGGCGGTCGCGGGCACCGTCCATCCAGGCACCGCCGCGCTTGTTCGGCCGGGCGTAGAGGTCGAAGAAGAAGCGGCCGACGTGCTCGCCGTGCTCGCGGATCTCGAACAGGCGCACGTCCGGGTGCCAGCTATCGAAATCGCTCAGCTCGCGGATCTCGATGCCGTACAGGCGCTGGACGATGGCGAACAGGCCGGTGAGCACCTTGTCGATGGGGAAGTAGGCGCGCAGCTGTTCCTGGGAGATGCTGTAGCGGCTCTGGCGCAGCTTCTCGCTGTAGTAGCCGACGTCCCAGCTGGAAAGGTCGGAACAGCCCTGATCAAAGGCGAAGGCGCGCAGCTCGGCCAGGTCCTTCTCGGCGAACGGCTTGCTGCGTGCGGCGAGGTCGCGCAAAAAGCCCAGCACCTGCTCGCCGGTCTCGGCCATCTTGGTCGCCAGGGACAGCTCGGCGTAGCTGTCGAAGCCCAAGAGCCGGGCCAGCTCGCGGCGCAGGTCGAGGATCTCGCTCATCAGCGGGCCGTTGTCGAACTGCCCGGCGTTCGGCCCCTGGTCGGAGGCGCGGGTGCAGTAGGCGGCGTAGACCTCCTCGCGCAGGGCGCGGTCATCGGCGTAGGTCATCACCGCGTAGTAGCTGGGGAACTCCAGGCTGATCAGCCAGCCGTCCAGTTCCTTGGCCTTGGCCGTCTGGGCCATCTGCGCCTTGGCCGAGTCGGGCAGGCCGGCCAGGGCGGCCTCGTCGGTGACGTGCTTGGTCCAGGCCTGGGTGGCGTCGAGCAGCTGGTTGGAGAAGCGGCTGGTCAGCTCGGACAGGCGCATCTGGATCTCGCCGTAGCGCTTCTGCTTGTCCTCCGGCAGGTCGATGCCGGACAGGCGGAAGTCGCGCAGGCTGTGTTCGAGGATGGTCTTCTGCGCCACCTCGAAGCCGGCCGCCTCGGGGCTGGCGGCCAGGGCCTTGTAGGCGTCGCAGAGGGCGCGGTTCTGCCCCAGCTCGGTGTAGTACTCGGACAGCTTGGGCAGGCAGGCCTCGTAGGCGGCGCGCAGTTCCGGGCTGTTGCACACGGCGTTGAGATGGCTGACCGGGCTCCAGGCGCGGCCGAGGCGGTCGTTCAGCTCGTCCAGCGCCAGCACCAGGCCGTTCCAGCCGGGATTGCCGCCGTGCTCGGCGAGGATCTTGGCGATGGCCGCGCGGTTGTCGGCGAGGATCTGGTCGATGGCCGGCTCGACGTGCTCCGGGCGGATCCGGGAGTAGGGCGGCAGATCGAAGGCTTGCAGTAGAGGATTGCTGGCGGTCACGGCGGTTGCCCCTGAATGGGTAGATTCGCCGGCCATGTTAAAGAGAAATGCCCGAGTGTGCAGCTTGGGGGAGGGCCGGCGGCGTCCGGACGGCGCGAACGGCCGGGGCGCCGGGTTGCACCCGGTTGCACCGCACCGCCCCCGGACTTATCGTCGAGGCATCCATCCGCTCACGAGGGCAAGGACATGGCCACGACCACCCTGGGCGTCAAGCTGGACGAGGCGACCCGCGAGCGCCTCAAGGAAGCCGCGCGACGGATCGACCGCACGCCCCACTGGCTGATCCGCCAGGCGATCTACCGCTATCTGGAGAGCCTGGAGCGCGGGCAGGAGACGCCCGCGCCGCAGGACCCGGCGGAGGCGGACGACGACGAGGGCTCGGAAGCCGGACAACCCTGCCAGCCGTTCCTCGCATTCGCCCGGAGCATCCTGCCGCAGTCGGTGACGCGCGCGGCGATCACCGCCGCCTGGCGCCGTCCCGAGCCGGAGGTCGTGCCGCTGCTGCTGGAGCAGGCGCGCCTGCCGACCGGGCAGGCCGTGGCCGCCCGGCAGCTGGCCCGCCGGCTGGCCGAGGGCCTGCGCCGGCGGAAGAGCGCCAGCGGCCGGGCCGGGCTGGTGCAGGGGCTGCTGCAGGAGTTCTCCCTGTCGAGCCAGGAGGGCGTGGCCCTGATGTGCCTGGCCGAGGCGCTGCTGCGCATCCCCGACAAGGGCACCCGCGACGCGCTGATCCGCGACAAGATCAGCGCCGGCAACTGGCAGCAGCACCTGGGCCACAGCCCCTCGCCGTTCGTCAACGCCGCCTCCTGGGGCCTGCTCATCACCGGCAGGCTGGTCTCCACCCACACCGAGACCGGCCTGTCGCACGCACTCAACCGGCTGATCGGCAAGAGCGGCGAGCCGGTGATCCGCAAGGGCGTGGACATGGCCATGCGCCTGATGGGCGAGCAGTTCGTCAGCGGCGAGACCATCGCCGAGGCCTTGGCCAATGCCGGCCGGCTGGAGGCCCGGGGTTTCCGCCATTCCTACGACATGCTCGGCGAGGCGGCCCTGACCGAGGCCGACGCGCAGCGCTATCTGGCCGCCTACGAACAGGCGATCCACGCCATCGGCACGGCCTCCGGCGGGCGCGGCATCTACGATGGGCCGGGCATATCCATCAAGCTCTCGGCGCTGCACCCGCGCTACGGCCGCGCCCAGCACCAGCGACTGATGGACGAACTCTATCCGCGTCTGGCGGGCCTCGCCCGGCTGGCCCGTCGCTACGACATCGGCCTGAACGTCGACGCCGAGGAGGCCGACCGCCTGGAGCCGTCCCTGGACCTGCTCGAGCGGTTGTGCTTCGAGCCGGAGCTACGCGGCTGGAACGGCATCGGCTTCGTGGTCCAGGCCTACCAGAAGCGCTGCCCCCAAGTGATCGACCATCTGATCGACCTGGCCCGGCGCAGCGGCCACCGTCTGATGGTGCGCCTGGTCAAGGGCGCCTACTGGGACAGCGAGATCAAGCGCGCGCAGATCGACGGCCTGGAGGGCTACCCGGTGTATACCCGCAAGGTCCACACCGACGTCTCCTACCTCGCCTGCGCACGCCGCCTGCTGGCGGTGCCGGAGGCCGTCTACCCGCAGTTCGCCACCCACAACGCGCAGACCCTGGCCAGCGTCTACCACCTGGCCGGGCCCGGCTACCATCCCGGCCAGTACGAGTTCCAGTGCCTGCACGGCATGGGCGAGCCGCTCTACGAGCAGGTGGTGGGGCCGGTGACCGACGGCGGGCTGGACCGCCCGTGCCGGATCTACGCGCCGGTCGGCAGCCACGAGACCCTGCTCGCCTACCTGGTGCGCCGCCTGCTGGAGAACGGCGCCAACACCTCCTTCGTCAACCGCATCGCCGACCCCGCCGTCTCCCTCGACGCGCTGCTCGAGGAGCCGGTCATGGCGGTCGAGCGGGCCGCGCTGCGCGAGGGCGCGCCGGGCCTGCCGCACCCGCGCATCCCGCTGCCCCGCCAGCTGTACGGCGACGAGCGGCTCAACTCCGGCGGCATCGACCTGGCCAACGAGCAGCGCCTGGCCTCGCTGTCCGGCGCCCTGCTCGGCAGTGCCCGGCAGGACTGGCGCGCCCGGCCGCTCCTGGCCGGCGAGGTGGCCGACGGCCCCTGGCTGGAGGTGCGCAACCCGGCCGACCGGCGCGACCTCGTCGGCCACGTGCAGGTCGCCACGCCGGCCGATGTCGAGTGCGCCCTGACCGCCGCCCAGGCCGCCGCGCCGATCTGGCAGGCCACCCCGCCGGGCGAGCGGGCCGGGGCACTGGAGCGCGCCGCCGAGCTGCTGGAGGAGCGCATGCAGCCGCTGATCGGCCTGCTGGTGCGGGAGGCCGGCAAGACCTTCGCCAACGGCGTCGGCGAGGTACGCGAGGCGGTGGACTTCCTGCGCTACTACGCGGCCCAGGTCCGCGCCGACTTCGCCAACGACAGCCACCGGCCGCTGGGCCCGGTGGTCTGCATCAGCCCGTGGAACTTCCCCCTGGCGATCTTCGTCGGCCAGGTGGCCGCGGCCCTGGCCGCCGGCAACACGGTGCTGGCCAAGCCCTCCGAGCAGACCCCGCTGATCGCCGCCCAGGCCGTGGCGATCCTGCACCAAGCCGGGGTCCCGGCCGGCGCGCTGCAGCTGCTGCCGGGCGAGGG
Source organism: Azotobacter bryophylli (assembly GCF_042643485.1). Taxonomy (NCBI): domain Bacteria; kingdom Pseudomonadati; phylum Pseudomonadota; class Gammaproteobacteria; order Pseudomonadales; family Pseudomonadaceae; genus Azotobacter; species Azotobacter bryophylli. The sequence continues at coordinate 118,513 of NZ_JBHRSJ010000017.1, forward strand.
CGGGGTGGTCGGCGACGCCCTGGTGCGAGACGAGCGCATCCGCGGGGTGATGTTCACCGGCTCCACCGAGGTCGCAGGCAGCATCGCCCGCCAGCTGGCCGGACGCCTGGACGCCCGCGGCCGGCCGCTGCCGCTGATCGCCGAAACCGGCGGGCAGAACGCCATGATCGTCGACTCCTCGGCCCTCGCCGAGCAGGTGGTGCAGGACGTCATCGCTTCCGCCTTCGACAGCGCCGGCCAGCGCTGCTCGGCGCTGCGCGTGCTGTGCGTGCAGGAGGACGCGGCCGAGCGGGTACTGGCGATGCTGGAAGGGGCCATGGCCGAATGCCGGCTGGGCAACCCGGACGACCTGGCCACCGACATCGGCCCGGTGATCGACGCCGAGGCCCAGACCGCTCTGGAGCGGCACATCGCCCGGATGCGCGACAAGGGCCGCAGGGTCGTGCGGATCGCCCGCAGCGACGGCCCGGAGCTGGCCCGCGGCACCTTCGTCGTGCCGACCCTGATCGAGCTGGAAAGCCTGGACGAGCTGGAGGGCGAGGTCTTCGGCCCGGTGCTGCACGTGCTGCGCTACTCGCGCGCGCAGCTGCCACAGTTGCTGGAGTGGATCGACGCCAGCGGCTACGGCCTGACCCTGGGCCTGCACACGCGCATCGACGAGACCATCGCCCGGGTGGTGGAGAAGGCGCGGGTCGGCAATCTCTACGTCAACCGCAACATGATCGGCGCCGTGGTCGGCGTGCAGCCGTTCGGCGGCGAGGGGCTGTCCGGCACCGGACCCAAGGCCGGCGGGCCGCTGTACCTGTACCGCCTGCTGGCGACCTGCCCGGCGGAGGGGCCGGCCGCCACCTTCGCCCGTCTGGACGCCCGGGGCCAGGCCGACGACCGCGGGCGCGAACGTCTCGCCCCGCGCAGCCGCCTGCCGCTGACGGCCCTGCAGGAGTGGGCGCAAGAGCGGGACGATCCGGCCCTGGCCGAAGCCTGCGAACGCTTCGCCGCACGCTCGCAGAGCGGCCTGAGCCGCCTGCTGCCGGGCCCCACCGGCGAGCGCGACAGCTACACGCTGCTGCCCCGCGAGCGGGTGCTCTGCCTCGCCGACGACCAGCGCGACTGCCTGATCCAGCTCGCCGCGCTGCTTGCGGTGGGCTGCCGGGCGTTGTGGCCGGACGACGCGACCGGCCGGGCGCTGCTCAGCCAGCTGCCGGCCGCGGTGCAGGCCTGCATCGAGCCGGTCGCCGACTGGCGGGACCCGGCGCTGGCCTGCGACGCCGTGCTGCACCACGGCGACGGCGACCGGCTGCGCGAGGTCTGCCGGCGGATGGCGGCCCGCCCCGGGCCCATCGTCGGCGTGACCGGGCTGGCCCGCGGCGAGGCGGAGATTCCGCTGGAGCGCCTGCTGGTCGAGCGTTCGCTGAGCGTCAACAGCGCCGCGGCCGGCGGCAACGCCAGCCTGATGACCCTCGGCTGAGCCGGGCCGGCGCTATTGCGCCGGCCGCGCCGGTCCGTGACGATACCGGCTCCCCACACGGAGACTTACCCATGACCATCAGAACCTTCCAGGGCATCGCCCCGACGCTGGGCGAGCGGGTTTTCGTCGACGCCTCGGCCGTGGTGCTCGGCGACGTGGAGATCGGCGACGACAGCTCGGTCTGGCCGCAGGTGGCGATCCGCGGCGACGTGAATCGCATCCGCATCGGCGCACGCAGCAGCATCCAGGACGGCAGCGTGCTGCACGTCACCCACGCCGGGCAGTTCAACCCGGACGGCTTTGCCCTGACCATCGGCGACGACGTGACCGTCGGCCACAAGGTGACCCTGCACGGCTGCCGCATCGGCGACCGCGTGCTGGTCGGCATGGGCGCCATCGTCCTGGACGGCGCGGTGGTGGAGGACGAGGTGATCATCGGCGCCGGCAGCCTGGTGCCGCCGGGCAAGACGCTTGAAAGCGGCTACCTGTACGTCGGCAGCCCGGTCAAGCAGGCCAGGGCGCTGAGCGACAAGGAACGCGCCTTCTTCGCCTACAGCGCGGCCAACTACGTCAAGCTCAAGGACCAGCACCTGGCCGAGGGTTTCGACCGCTAGAAGCGCCCGGGCGCCTCTCAGAACATCAGGGAGGTGCGCAGGGAAACGAACTGGGCGTTGCGGCCCCCCGCGTTGCGGATCGCCGGACCGACGTCGTAGTACAGGTACTCGAGGTCGACGGTGAGGTTCTCCGCCGCCGCCCAGCGCGCGAACATGTCGTAGGACATGCCCATGTGCCTCCCCGACGCCTTGCCGGTCCCCGCCAGGGGATTCATGCCCGGCAGGTAGACGGCGTCGTTCTCGGTCTCCCGCCACAGGGACAGGGTGGTCAGCGAGACGGTCAGGTCGCGCCGCGGCGAGACGACGAACTGCGGGCCGACCGAGATCAGGTTGGCCAGGGTGGTGAGGCTGGCCTCGCCGAAGAACTTGCCGTTGGCCGGGAACAGCGGGTCGAAGGTGTTGCTTTCCCCGTCGTTCGGGTTGTCGTCGCCGCTGGCGGCGTTGAAATGCAGCGCCACGCCCGGATGCCACGTTACGTCGCGCAGGGTATGGCCGACGGTACCGGCGGTGGCCCAGGCGCGGATGTCGGTGTCGCCCAACGTGCCGAACTGGTACATGGCGTCCCAGCTGAAATCCACTCTAGCCACGCTGCCGTGCAGACGGTTGCCCAGGGTATGGCGATCCTCCTCGCCGCTGACCCCGTCGAGCCGGCGCCAGTCGCGCTGGTAGCTGTAGGCGTAGAGGTCGTCCTTGATCCCGCCTGCGACCGGCAGCGTGGCGTAGATGCCGTAGAAGTCCCCGGCGTCCTTGGAGCTGTCGTTGAACGAGCCCAGGCGCACGTTGGCGACCGGGCGCACGGCGAACACATCCACCTTGTAGCCGGCGGCGTTGCCGTATTGCAGGAGGGCGCCGTCGAAGCTCTGGCGCACGTTGGGAATGGCGCGGGTGGCGATCATGGTCTGGTTGCCGTAGGTCATTTCCTGGCGGCCGACCCGGGCGATCAGCGTGCCGTCTCCGGGGGAGGGCAGCCTGACGTCGACGAAGGCCTGGTGGATCTCGTTGCCGCTCTGGTCGTACGGCGAGAACACCTCCTTGCTCCAGGAATCGGTGTTCTCGAACTGCACGAAGGCGCGCAGCGCATCGTCGAAGAGATGCAGGTCGGCATGCACCTGCAGGCGCTGCTGCAGATAGTCGTCGTCGTGCACGCCCTTCAGGCCGAAGGCCGGCTCGTTCACGCTGTCGAAGCGATAGCGCAGCTCGCCGCCCAGCTGCAGCCAGGACGAATTTCCCAGGCGAATGCGGCGCAGCGGATCGAGCAGGCCGCCGTAGCGGTTCGACTCGGCGAGGTAGGGATACTTGTCGAGAAAATGCGGATACGCCGGGCGACGTGGCTTGGGCGGACCGTCCGCGGCGAAGGAGGCGCAAGGGCAAAGGGCAGCCGCCAGGGCGAGCAGCCCTGCAGCGAGGCATGGATTCTGTTTCATCGGGTGTTGTTTTTATAGTCGGGCGTCGACGGCGCACGAGGTGGTCGCCACCGGCCTGGCCGGCAGGCACGGGCCGGCCCGGTTCAAGGCATGGGCCTGCGCCCCCGCCCTCCTGCGGAAGGCGGGGTAGAAGGCTCTTCAGGGGTTCGGGAGTGCAGCGTGCGGATCAGCGACCGCCCTGCATGCAGTTGTCCACGTTCCAGCCGTACAGCCACTGCAGGGCGTCGTAGAACTGCTCCTGGGTGCGACCGACCCACAGGTTGTTGCGTATCTGCCGCTCGACGCCCTTGGCGTGGTAGATGCGGCCCATTTCCCGGGCCGAAAGCACCACGCGGCCGGTGCGCGGAATGCGGATCGACTCGTAGAGACGGAAGGCCTTCTCCAGGTCGTTACCGCAGGTCCTGATCGCCTGCCCCAGGGTCACGGCGTCTTCCAGCGCCATGCAGGCACCCTGCGCCAGGTACTGGGTCATCGGGTGCGCGGCATCGCCGAGGATGGTGGCGCGGCCTTCGCCCCACTTCTCCACCGGATCGCGGTCGGCGGTGGCCCAGCGGCGCCAGGACTTCGGACGGTCGAGCATCTGCCGCGGACGCGGATGGACGCCCTCGAAGTAGGACAGCACCTCTTCCTTGCTGCCCTCGGTGACGCTCCACTCTTCCTTGTCGCGGCTGTGGAAGGTCACCACCAGGTTGTACTGCTTGCCGCCGCGCAGCGGGTAGTGCACCAGGTGGCAGTGCGGGCCAGCCCAGACCACCGGGGCGTTGATGCGCAGGTCTTCCGGCATGTCCTCCAGATCCACCACGGCGCGGTAGACCACGTGGCCGGTGACGCGGGCGGCGTCGCCGACCAGGCGCTCGCGGACCACGGACTTGACGCCGTCGCAGCCGATCACGGCATCGGCCTCGTAGCGGTTGCCGTGCTGGTCGGTCAGGACCACGCCGTCACCCTTCAGCTCCATGTCGACGATGCGGGTGTGGGTCTTGAAGGTGATCAGCGGGTGCTTCTCCACCGCCTCGAGGATCGACAGGTGGATGTCGGCCCGGTGGATCACGCCGTAGGGGTTGCCGAAGCGGGTACGGAAGGCCGGACCGACGTCGACCTTGGCGATCTCGTGGGCATCGACCGCATCCATCATCAGCAGGTAGTCGGGGAATACCGAGCGGTTACGGGCGGCCTCGCCGACGCCCAGGGCATCCAGAGCGGCGTAGGCGTTCGGGCCGAGCTGGATGCCGGCGCCGATCTCGCCGATCTGCTCGGCCTGCTCCAGCAGCAGGACCTCGATGCCCTGCTGGGTCAGCGCCATGGCTGCCGCCAGGCCGCCGATACCACCGCCGATGACGATGACCTTTTGTTGTGCTTGTTTTTGTGCTTCGGTACTCATGACTCTTCTCCTACTGTCCACGTGATTGGCTGGACGGACTTCGACTAGTGATGGTTCAAGCGACATAGTCCGGCTGGTTGTTCGGGGCCGCCTTCTGGAACGCAGGCTGTGCCTGGCAGTGCCGGTAGACGGACATGACGCGCTCGTAGGACTCCAGCTCGCAGCCCATGCGCAGGGCATTGGCCACCTGCGGCACCAAGCAGCAGTCGGCCAGGGTCGGCGTTTCGCCGAAGCAGTAGGGCCCCCGGCCGTGGCGGACCAGCAGGGCCTCGACCGCGCCCAGGCCCTCGGCGACCCAGTGCCTGTACCAGGCCGACTTCTGCTCGTCGGTGACGCCCAGGACCTTCTGCAGATAGCCCAGCACCCGCAGGTTGTTGATCGGGTGGATGTCGCAGGCGATCAGATTGGCGATCTCCAGCACCCGGGCGCGGGCCAGGGCGTCCTCGGGGATCAGCCGCGGCTCGGGATGCCTGGCATCCAGGTAGTCGATGATCGCCAGCGACTGGCCGAGGGCGGTGCCATCCTCCTCCACCAGCAGCGGCACGCTGCCAGCGGGGTTGAGCGCGCGGTACTCGGCCGAGCGCTGCTCACCCGCCCGCAGGTTGACCCCGTGGTGCTCGTAGTCCAGCCCCTTCAGGGCGAGGGCGATGCGTACCCGGTAGGAGGTGGAGCTGTTGAAGAAGTTGTAGAGCTGCATTCTGCGTTCCTACCTTTCCTTAAGAGAGTTGCGGGGCGTTCTGGCCCACCGGCGCCTCCGCCGCGGCCCTGCGATAACGCAGCCCCATGAAGAAGATCGCCATGGCGGCCAACAGCGCCGGCAGCATCAGCAGGGTGAAGATGTCGTCGAAGCCCATGCCCAGACCGAGCATCAGGCCGCCGCCCAGGCTACCGGTGACCGCGCCGATGCGGCCGACGCCGTGGGCCCAGCTGACGCCGGTGGCGCGGCTGGCGGTCGGATAGAACGACGCGGCCAGGGCGTTGGCGCCCACCTGCGAGCCGCTGACGCACACGCCCATGCCGGCCACGCAGACGATCAGGATCGTGTAGTGGTCGTAGTACTGGCCGATGCCGAACAGGAACACGGCGCCGGCGGCGTAGGCCACCATCAGGACCCTGTAGGGGTCGAGACGGTCCATGCTCGCGCCCAGGCCGATGGCGCCCAGGGTGCCGCCGATCTGGAACATCGCGCTGATCAGCGCCGCCTGGCTGAGATCCAGGCCGGTGTCCTTGATCAGGGTCGGCAGCCAGCTGGTCATCATGTAGATGATCAGCAGGCTCATGAAGAACGAAGTCCAGAGCATCAGGGTGCCGCGGCGCAGCATGCTGCCGAGGATCAGGCGGATCGGCGAAGCTCCGGTTTTGGCGTCATGCGGACCGTCCTGGATGTGGAAGCTGCCGTTCCAGTCTGCCGGCAGCAGCGCGATGCGCCCGAGGATGCGGGCGATGCGCGCGCCGCTGGCCTTGCGCTGGACCAGGAAGCGCGCCGACTCGGGCAGCAGCAGGATCAGCAGCGGCAGCAACGCCAGCGGCAGGATGCCGCCCATCAGCAGGATGCTGCGCCAGCCGAACATCGGCACCAGTTGCGCCGCCACCACGCCGCCGAGTGCGGAGCCGAGGGTGAAGCCGCAGAACATGCTGGTGACCATCAGCGAACGGCGCCGCTGCGGGCAGTATTCGGAGGTCAGCGTAATGGCGTTGGGCATCGCCCCGCCCAGGCCCAGGCCGGTGAGGAAACGCATCAGGGCCAGCGTTTCGACGCTGTCGGTGTAGGCGGCGGCCAGGCTCCAGCCTCCGAAGAACAGAACCGAGAAGGCCAGTACCGTCTTGCGCCCGAAGCGATCGGCCAGCGGGCCGGCGATGAAGGCGCCGAACATGAGGCCGAGCAGGGCGGCGCCGAGCACCGGATTGAGCTGGGCGGGGGTCAGCCCCCACTCGTCGCGCAGGGCCGGGGCGATGAAGCCGACCGCGGCGGTATCCAGCCCGTCGATGGCAGTAACCAGGAAACACAGCATCAGCACCAGCCACTGGAAGGGCGCGACCGGCTTGCTGTCGATGAAGTCCTGTACATCCACGCTATTTTTTTTGTCTGTGGAAGACATGAGCACTCCTGAGGGCCGGCGCCAGGCGGCGACCACGGAATAATTGTTGGCAAATGAGAAAGGGCCGGCCAAGGCGGGCCGGCCCTGCACGCAAGGCTCAGACGATGCGGACGTTCAGCTCGCCGAGGCCGTCCACGCCGCCGACCATCCGGTCGCCGGCCACGACCGGGCCGACGCCTTCCGGGGTGCCGGTCATGATCAGGTCGCCCGGCTTCAGCTCGAAGAAGCGCGACAGGTAGGCGATGGTCTCCGGTACCGACCAGATCAGCTTGTCGATATCGCTGCGCTGCTTGTCGGCTTCGTTGACCTGCAGCCAGATGCCGGCCTGGGTCGGATGGCCGATCAGGCTGGCCGGGTACAGCGGGGCGATCGGCGCGGACTGGTCGAAGGCCTTGCCGATTTCCCACGGCCGGCCCATCTCGCGCATCTTCATCTGCAGGTCGCGGCGGGTCATGTCCAGGCCCACGGCGTAGCCGAAGACGTGGTCGTTGGCCTCTTCCAGCGGAATGTCGCTACCGCCCTTGCCGATGGCCACCACGAGCTCGATCTCGTAGTGGTAGTTGCTGGTTTCCGACGGATACGGCAGTTCCAGGGTCTGGCCATCGGCGACGCCGATCACGCTGTCGGCCGGCTTGCAGAAGAAGAACGGCGGCTCGCGGTCCGGGTCGAAGCCCATTTCCCGGGCATGGGCGGCGTAGTTGCGGCCGACGCAGTAGACGCGACGGACCGGGAAACGCTGTTCGCTACCGGCGATCGGCAGGCTGGTGACGGCTTGCGGCTCGATTACATAGGTCATGTGGGTCTTCCCGTGGGTCGATCAGTGGGTTTCGCGCGCTTCGCGCAGGATGCCGAGCGCTTCCTGAACCGGACGGTCGGAGAAGCTGAACAGCACGCAATCTTCGTCGGCTTCGAAGCTGACCGGAGCCCAGGTCGGCACCACGAAGATGTCCTTGGCTTCGAAATCGAAGCGTTCGCCGCCGATGACCGCCGTGCCGCGACCTTCCACCACGCTGAACACGGTGGCGTCGGTGGTGCGGTAGGTCCGGCCGCGGAAGCCGCGCGGCAGCATCTGCATGAAGGTGGCGATGGTCGGCATCGGCCAGCCGCCGTCGACCGGGTTCACGTAGCGCAGCTTGACGCCGTCGAAGGGGTCGATCTCGCCCTGGCGCAGCAGGGTGTCGAGGGCCTCGCGGGTGCGCACGTAGGGGTAGCTGAAGATCGGCGAGGTCTTGCCCTTCGGCTGGTAGCGCAGCGGCAGCATGTTGTGGCCGAAGCGGGCGAAGCTGTTGCCTTCCGGACGGGTCAGCGGCTGCTCGGGCTTCTCATAGTTCTCGGCGAAGGTGGCGCCGAAGAAGCGGATCATCGGGATGTCCAGGCCATCGAGCCAGACCACCGGCTTGCCGCCTTCGGCTTCCACGGGATTGCCGTGGTCGTGCCAGGTCCAGGACGGGGTGATGATGAAGTCGCCCGGTTCCATGGTGGTGCGCTCGCCGTCCACCGCGGTATAGGCGCCGCGGCCTTCGACCACGAAGCGCAGGGCCGACTGGCTGTGTCGGTGGCTGGGGGCGATCTCGCCCGGCAGGATCAGCTGCAGGCCGGCATAGAGGGTATTGGTGATCGCGGCCTGACCGCGGATCGCCGGGTTTTCCAGGACCAGCACGCGGCGGATGGCTTCCTCGGCGCTGATCAGCCGGCCGGCTTCCATCAGATACGGGCGCAGATCGCTGTAGCGCCAACGCGCCGCGACGCAGGAAGCGGCCGGCTCCTTGGGCACCAGGTTATGCAGCTGCTCCCACAGCGGGAACATGTCGTGGACATCGATACGCTTGTAGAACGCTTCGCGCTCTGTGCTGGTTTTGTTGTTGGTCATTGGTCCACCCGTGAGGATCGAGAAGTGCCGGCCACCACAACGGCTGTTAGCACTCCAGAAGCCGGCCCGCAGGCACAGGCCGATGAATGGGCGGATTATTGGGCGGCTTTCCCCATGCCGAATAATGATATTTTTAGATAAAGCCATATAAAAAAAGGTATACCGGCATGGACTGGACCCGCAGACTGCGCCTGCGCCACCTTGATCTGCTGATCAGCCTCGCGGAGACCGGCAGTCTCAGCGACACCGCACGCACCACCCACACCACCCAGCCCGGCCTGTCGAAATGGCTCAAGGAGCTCGAGGAGGACGTCGGCGCGCCGCTCTTCGAGCGCCACGCCCGCGGCCTGCGGCTGACGCCCCAGGGACGGCTGCTGCTGGAACATGCCCGGCGCATCCGCAGCGAGATGCAGCGCGCCCAGTACAACCTCGAGGCCCTGCGCGAGGGCAGCACCCTCGGCGTGGCCGTCGGCACCTCGCCGGCCTCGGCCTCCAGCCTGGTGCCCGACGCCATCGGGCGCTTCCTCGAACGCCACCCCAAGGCGCGGGTGGAGTTCGTGGAAAGCACCATGAACCTGCTGCTGGAGCGCCTGGAGCGTGGCCAGCTGGACGTGGTGGTGGGGCGCCTGGACAACTACGAGCCGCGCCCGACCCTGTGCAGCGAGATGCTCTACGACGAGCCGCTGACCATCGTCGCCCGTCCCGACCATCCGCTGGCCCTGCGCGAGCAGGTGGAATGGGAGGACATCTATCTCTACGACTGGATCGTCTGGCCGCAGCACACGCCGATCCGCAGCAAGCTGGACAACGTCCTGTCGCTGAGCGGGCGCAAGCCGCTGCCCTACCGGATCGAGTCCTCCTCGCAGATGGGCAATCTCTGGCTGCTGCAGCACAGCGACATGCTGTCCATCGGCTCGGAGCGGGTCGCCGCGCATTTCGCCGCGCTCGGCCTGCTGGTCGCCCTGCCGCTGAAGCTCGGCGCCACCGGCTCGCTCGGCATGTGCTGGCGCGACGAGCCGCACCTGGCCGAGGGCACCCGGGATCTGCTCGACTGCCTGCGCCGGGCGGCGACCGACGATCCGTCCGGGGGGCGCCTAGCCGGGGGCGCCTAGCCCGGCCTCGGTTTCTGCAGCCAGTCGAAGATGACCGGCCACAGCTCGGCATGGGCGCGCCGGCCGATCAGGCTGCCCAGGTGCTGCAGGGCCACGCCGACCTCGCCGCGGTAGGCCAGCAGCAGCTTGTCGGCGCTGGCGGCCTGGCGATGGAAAGGCAGGATGGATTCGGGGGGAATCGTCCGGCCGTGCGGGTTGAACACGACCGCCAGGGGGACGCCGACGGCCTGCGGGGAAACCCGGCAGCCGGCCACGACCAGCTCGCCGCGCATCAGCCGGTCCGCCCGGTACAGGTCTTCCACCACCTCGCGGAACAGCCGGCCGGGCAGGGCCAGTTCGTCCAGCGCCCAGCGTTCCACCAGCAGATGGGTACGCAGGTCTTCGCGGTCGAGGGAGGCCAGTGTGAGGTCGGCGTAGCGCTGCCAGCCGAACTCGACGGGGGAGGCCGCCATGCTGGCGGCGCTGAGGAAGGAGCCGGGCACGCAGCCGAAGGCGGCCGCCAGCGCCTGCGCCGGTGGCGCGACGGCCAGCAGCGGGCGGAAGGCGCCGGCGGCCTCGGCGAAATGCAGCGGCGTTTCCAGCAGCACCAGGGAGGCCAGGGCACCGGGGTGCAGCGCCGCGCAGCTCACGCACAACGCGCCGCCCAGGGAGTGGGTGGCCAGGTGCGGCGGCCGGCCGTGGCGCTCGCCCACGCTTTCCAGGCAGCGGCCGATGGCCGCGGCGTACTCGGCGAGCCCGAAGTCCGCCGGGGCCTCGGTCCACTGGCTGAGGTAGACCGCGAATCCCCGGGCCCGGGCGTGGGCCACCACGCTGGCGGCCGGGTGCAGGTCCCAGAGGTAGTGGCGCTTGATCGGTGCCGGCACGATCAGCAGCGCACTATGCGCCCGCTCCGGCTCCCGGTAGGCCAGCAGGCGCACCGCTGGGGCTTCCCAGAGGCAGCGATGGGGCTGCTCGACCGGCGCCAGACCGGCGGCCTCCAGTTGCTGGCCACGCCGGCGGCGAAGCCGGTCGAGGTGGTGGAACAGGGTGGGCATCGCCATCCTTCCACGGCCTCCTTCGCCGGGTGCGCTCAGCCGTGGCGCTGGTAGACGATCTTGCGGGTGCCGCCGTCGCAGCTGCCGACCACCATGCCCGGGTCGGTCACTTCCTCGGCGGGCACGACTTCCAGGGTGTAGGTGGTCACGCCGGCGGCCTGGATCTTCACCTCGATCTCTTCCCTGAGCTCCTCGCAGGGCTTGGTCGCCGCCAGCAGCGGGGCGCTCAGGAGGCCGAGGGAGAGGACGAGGGCGCATCGGTACATGGGGGCTTCTCCTTGGGGGCACGGGCCTGCAGCCCGGCGAGGCGCCGATGGCGCTCGGCGGCCGGCAGACGGGCCAGACGCTGCACTTCGACATAGAAACGCGGCCAATTCTCGTCGGTGCTGCGAAAAATTTCCTCGAAGGCCGCGACCCAGCCGTGGTAGAGCCCGAACGGCAGGAGCTTGGCGTTGTTCAGCGGGCCGAAGACCCAGGCGTCGTAGCGGCGGTCGCCGCCCCACCGGCCATCGCGCAGGCGCCGGTATTCGCCGCGCAGGCGCTCGAACTCGGCCTGCTTGGCGCGGCGCATCTCGGTCGCCGGCAGGCCGCTGGTGTAGAGCCGGGCGAGCCGCTCGCGGGTCTGCAGCATCAGGGCGACGAACTGCTCCTCGCGCCGCTCCCCCGACTCGTCCGGCGCCGGCAGCCCCCGGGTGGCGCGCCACTGGCGCAGGCCCTGACGCTCGACGAAGGTGGCGAAGGATTCGTTGAAGGCGCTGTCGTCCCGCACGTAGAGCTTCTGGTGCGCCAGCTCGTGGAAGATCAGCGCGGCCAGCTCGTCGTCGCTATGCCGCAGCATGCCGCCGAGGATCGGGTCGTCGAACCAGCCGAGGGTCGAGTAGGCCTCGACCCCGCCGATCCAGGTGTCCAGTCCCTGCTGCTGGAGCAGTGCCGCCGCCCCGCGCGCCCGGCCGAGAGCGTAGTAGCCGCGGTAGGCCACGCAGCCGGCGATGGGGAAGCACTGGGTCCGCGGCTGCACGGAAAACTCCCCGGTGGCGAAGACGTTCCACATCACGTAGGGCCGGCCGAGGTCGGCGTACTGGCGATAGCTGCCGTTGTCCGGCAGATCGAGGGTGCGGCTGGCGAAGGCGCGGGCCTGCAGGACCAGCCCCAGGCGCTGGCGCAGCCGGGGGTCGCCGTGCGGGTCGGTGACCAGCTCGGCGATCGGCTCGCGGCGCTCCAGCAGGTCGAGCTGACCGCCGAGCAGCTGGCCGTAGTAGCCGAGGCTGGAGCAGCCATTCAGACAGACGGCCAGGAGCAGGGGAACCAAACCCCGACTACGATTGTCGACGAGTAAGCTGAAAAGTTTCATCCGGCGCATCCGTGTGGTCGTGAAGCAAGGAGGCGTTTCGGCGAGGGACCGTCGCAGTGATGGCAGCGAACCCGTCCCGGCGTGGAAATGGAGTTTACAGACAGTTATGGGCAGTCTCGATTTTCAACGCCGCCTGGACATCCCTGCTCGCGGCCCATCGATGCATCCACCAGCGCTTCATCTATGACCGTCCCCCAGCCGTAAGCCGTAGAACGCAGCCAGCACGGGTCAGGCGCGGACCGGGCCAGCCCACCGAATCGGCGGAAGTTTACGAACAGTAGATGAGCTTTTCGGGTGCGATGCCTCCGCTTGGCGAGAGCCACCGATCCTCGTGCGCGGTCGTTCTTCACGGCCCGATATACCGGAGCCTGCCCATGCGCACCCTCATTCTCCTGACCTGCCCGCTCGTCCTCGGCGGTTGCAACCTGCTGATGCCCCGGCCCGATCCCGGCCAGGCCTGGATCGAGCTGAACCCTCCCGCCCCGCGGTCGCTGCGGGCCACCGAGGTGGACCACCGCAAGCTGGACGACCACCGCTACTTCCAGGTCCCGCCGGGCGCCCACCGGCTGGGCATGCGCTATCGCTTCGAGGTGGATGCCAGCAACATCGGCCCGGACAGCGACGCCCATGAGCGCGACTGCCTGATCCGCCTGAATTACGGGAAATTCGCCGCCGGGCAGCGGTATAGTCTGGAGGTCGGCCAGGTCGGTTTCCGTCCCTGGGCCAAGCTCTACGATGCCGAGCGCCGGGAACTGGCGCGCGGCAAGGAGAGCGGCTGCAAGGGAGCCTGACGCGCCGACGCCGTCATCTGCCCGGGGCCGGCCATGCCAAGACTGCTGTGGATATCCATTCCTTTTCTTCTCGCCGCCTGCGTCGGCCCGATGCCTGCCCCGGACCCGCGGATGGCCTGGGTCGACCTGCAGACCCGCGAGGTCTACAACATGCTGATGTCCGAGCGGCTGGACGGCAAGCGGCTGGACGACGGCCGCTATTTCCAGGTCAGCCCCGGTGCCCACGTGCTGGAGGCGAGCCTGCGCTACTACTTCAACGGCCCGGCCCGGCGCAATACGCTGCCGATCAACTGCACCCTGCGCCTGCGCTACCCCGACTTCGCTGCCGGGCAACGCTACCGGCTGGAGGCCTGGACCCTGTCGAACCAGATAGAGGCCGTGCTCTACGACGCGCAGAACCACGAGCTGGCGGAGGCCGAGGTGCTGAACTGCTGGCAGTACTAGCGGATCTCCGCCAACCGCCGGTCGGCGCTCAGGACGGCCGGCCTTGGTCGGCGCGCTCGCCGCACAGATCCAGGACGAACCAGCGCTCCACCTCGGCCTGGTCAAGCCCGGCGCCGAGCAGGGCGAACAGCTTGCCCAGCGCCGCCTCGCGGGTCATACCGCCGCCGTCGATCAGCCCGGCTTCGCGCAGCCGGCTGCCGGCAGCGTAGACGCCGAACTCCACGTGTCCGTGGGGACACTGACTGATGGCGACCAGCACCACGCCGCGCCGATGGGCCTCCTTCAGCACCTCGATCAGCTCGGCATTGCCGGCCGGCCCGGTGCCGCTGCCGTAGCACTCAAGCACCAGCCCCTGCACGCCGCTGCCCAGCAGGCCGCGCAGATGGCCGGCCTGCAGGCCGGGAAAGAATGGCAGCACGGCCAGGTTCACCGGCCGGCGCGGCCGGCGGTAGTCGAGGGCGGCGGGCAGGGCGACGGCAGGCTCGCCACGGCGCTGGCGCGGCAGCACGGCGAAGGCGTCGAAGGCATCGCTGCGCAGCTTGCTCACCCTTGCGCCATGCAGCAGTTGGCCGTCGAAGTAGAGGTGTACGCCGGGTGCCACGCCGCGCTGCAGCGCCTCCACGGCGCCGAACAGGTTGGCCCAGGCGTCGCTGCCCGGGGCGCCGGCCGGCAGCATCGAGCCGGTCAGCACCACCGGCACGCCCAGGCCGAGGAGCAGGAAGCTCAGGGCCGCCGCGCTGTAGGCCAGGGTGTCGGTGCCGTGCAGCAGCAGCACAGCGTCGCAGCCATCGGCCTCCACCGCCGCGACGATCATTTCGGCCAGGGTCAGCCAGTTGGCCTGGGTCATGTTGGCGCTGTCGATCGGCGGCTGCAGTTCGCGGTACAGCCAGTGCGGCATCCGCCGCTGCGGCTCGTCCGCCAGTCGCGCGCGCAGGTGGGCATCGAAACCGGCGGTCGGCACCAACCCCTGCTCGCTCGCCTGCATGCCGATGGTTCCGCCGCTGTAGAGCAGCATCAGTTTGTTCATCGCGGGCCGGACCTCTCGGATGACGGGGATGGAGCGACCATGGTAACCCCGCAACCCGGCAGGCGTCCGCGCGGCGAGCCTTGCCCGACCGATGCTTGGTCGCGCCGCTATGCTTCCCATCGAGGCTTTGCGCTATACTTCGGCGTTTCGAAAATCGGCGACCCCGAGGCTGCCTGAGCCGACCCGCCGGACACGCCAAGCCACGCCCCATCAGCGTGGCTTGTTGTTTTTTGATGCGCCCGCGGGCGCCAACGAAGAGGCACGATGATGAGCGCACTGGTAGGCGTGATCATGGGCTCCAAGTCCGACTGGAGCACCCTTTGTCACACCGTCGAGATGCTCGACAAGCTGGGCATTCCCCACGAGGTGAAGGTGGTGTCCGCCCATCGCACCCCGGACCTGCTGTTCCAGTACGCCGAACAGGCCGAAGCTCGCGGCATCCAGGTGATCATCGCGGGCGCCGGCGGCGCCGCCCATCTGCCGGGCATGTGCGCGGCCAAGACTCACCTGCCGGTGCTCGGCGTGCCGGTACAGTCGTCGATGCTCTCCGGCGTCGACTCGCTGCTTTCCATCGTGCAGATGCCGGCCGGCGTGCCGGTCGCCACCCTGGCCATCGGCAAGGCCGGCGCGGTGAACGCCGCGCTGCTCGCCGCCAGCATCCTCGGCCATCAGCATCCGCAGTTCCACGCCGCGCTGAAGCAATTCCGCGACGAGCAGACCCAGACCGTGCTGGACAACCCGGACCCGCGCCAAGCCTGAGCAGACGCAATCGCGGGCAAGCCAAGGGATGCCCGCAGTGGAGATTCTGAAACATGAAAATCGGTGTGATCGGTGGCGGCCAGCTGGGCCGCATGCTGGCCCTGGCGGGCACTCCGCTAGGCATGAACTTCGCCTTCCTCGACCCGGCGCCGGATGCCTGCGCCAGCGCCCTCGGCGAACACCTGCGCGCCGATTACAGCGATCAGGACCACCTGCGCCAGCTGGCCGACGAGGTGGATCTGGTCACCTTCGAGTTCGAGAGCGTGCCGGCCGAGACCGTGGCCTTCCTCTCCCAGTTCGTGCCGGTCTACCCCAGCGCCGAGTCGCTGCGCATCGCCCGTGACCGCTGGTTCGAGAAATCGATGTTCAAGGAGCTCGGCATCCCCACCCCGGAATTCGCCGACATCCAGTCGCAGGCCGACCTCGATGCCGCGGTGGCCGCGATCGGCCTGCCGGCAGTGCTGAAGACCCGCACCCTGGGCTACGACGGCAAGGGCCAGAAAGTTCTGCGTGCTGCCTCCGACGTGGCCGGCGCCTTCGCCGAGCTGGGCAGCGTGCCGTGCATCCTCGAAGGCTTCGTGCCCTTCACCGGCGAGGTATCGCTGGTGGCGGTGCGCGGCCGCGACGGCGAGACGCGCTTCTACCCGCTGGTGCACAACACCCACGAGAGCGGCATCCTGCGCCTGTCGGTGGCCAGCAGCGCGCATCCGCTGCAGGCACTGGCCGAGGACTACGTCGGCCGCGTGCTGGAGAAACTCGACTACGTCGGCGTGCTGGCCTTCGAGTTCTTCGAGGTCGACGGCGGTCTGAAAGCCAACGAGATCGCCCCGCGCGTGCACAACTCCGGGCACTGGACCATCGAAGGTGCCGAGTGCAGCCAGTTCGAGAACCACCTGCGCGCCGTCGCCGGCCTGCCGCTGGGTTCGACGGCCAAGGTGGGGGAGAGCGCCATGCTCAACTTCATCGGCGAGGTGCCGGCGGTGCGCGAGGTCGTCGCCATCGACGACTGCCACCTGCACCACTACGGCAAGGCTTTCAAGGCCGGCCGCAAGGTCGGCCACGCCACCCTGCGCTGCAAGGATCTGCCGACCCTGAAGGCTCGTATCGCCGAGGTCGAGGCGCTGATCGCCAAGGGCTGAAGGCCCGGGATACTATGGTTCCCGCCGGCCGATGGCGGGAGCCGCAGCCAGAGACTAGGCTCAGAGTGTCTTCAATCATCCTTGAAGAGGCTCCGTCATGGGCATCATCGGCACCATCCTGATCGGCTTCCTGGTTGGCGTGATCGCACGCTTCCTCAAGCCGGGCGACCAGCCCATGGGCTGGATCATGACCATCCTGCTCGGCATCGGCGGATCGCTCCTGGCCACCTACGGTGGCCAGGCGCTGGGGATCTACCGCGCCGGCCAGGGTGCCGGCTTCATCGGCGCGGTCGTGGGCGCCGTCATCATCCTGGCCATCTACGGCTTCATGCAACGAAGGAAGGTCTGAGCGGCGCCCCGGAACTCAGTCCCCGACGGCGTTGTTCTTCGCCGTCGCGGCCTGGGCCTGCCGCCACTGCCAGCCTCTCTGCTTCTTGTAGCTGATCGCGGCGGCAGGCGGGAGCGATCCGCCATTGCCGGTTTCCAGCCAGCGGCGTACCCGCGCGGCATCGGCGAAATGCGTGTGCTTGCCGTAGGTGTCCAGCAACACCACCGCCATCGGCCGCCCCTGCACGACCGGAACTAGGGCCAGGCAGTGTCCGGCCTCGTCGGTGAAGCCGGTCTTGGTGACGGCGATATCCCAGTCCGACTTGCGCACCAGCGGGTTGGTGTTGTTGAAAGCCAGGGCATAGTTCGGCCGCTGGAAGAACGCATCCTTGTGCGCGGTGGTGCTCAGCTCGCGGATCAGCGGATAGGTCCGCGCCGCCTGCAGCAGTTTCACTAGGTCCCTGGCGGTGGAGACGTTCTTCTCCGACAGCCCGGTCGGCTCGACGAAATGGGTGTGGTTCATGCCCAGGGCCTTGGCCTTGGCGTTCATCGCCGCGATGAAGCGGGCATAGCCCCCCGAATAGTGGTGCCCCAGGCTCGCCGCGGCACGGTTCTCGGAGGACATCAGGGCGAGTCGCAGCATTTCCTTGCGGCTGATCCAGCTGTTGACCCGCACACGGGAATAGACGCCCTTCAGCTCCCGAGTCTGGTTGATGGTCACGGGGATCAGCTCGTCCATCGGCTGCTTGGCGTCCAGGGTGACCACGGCCGTCATCAGCTTGCTGATCGAGGCGATCGGCACGACCACGTCCGGATTGCTGGCGTACAGCACCTTGTCGCTGTCCAGATCGACCACCATGGCGCTGCCGGCAGCCAGCTGCAGGTTGGCCGGGTCGCGGGCGGGAACGGATTGCCCGGCGACGGCGTTTGTCCCGGCGGCGACGCCGAGGCAGAGGAATAAGAGTCCAAAAATTGACGAGCGGATTTTCATACGCAGGGCTCAGCGGGTGGTTGCGACGTAACGGTATCAGGCCGCACTCGGACGGTATACAAGCGCAACCGTATTTCCCGTACGGCGGGATCGGGCTTTATCGGCGTCAGAGGCGATGCCATCATGCGCCCCGGATTGTACAGGCTCGACCGGTCCCAGCGCTCGGGCATCCCATCCCCTGCCTCCTTTTTCGAACGACCATGCGCCGACTTACGCTAGTACTCACCCTGCTGCTTGCCACCACGCAGATCCATGCCGAACCCCAGGAGCTGGACTGGCTGGAACTGATGCCTGCCGAGGACCGCAAAGCTCTGGAGGATATGCCGGAAATCAGCCACGACACCCCGGAAGCCGACGGAAACTTCGCCGGCAAGGGCGGCCTCAAGCAACAGGACAAAAATCTGCCGGCGGTGATGTACTCGGCCAGGACGGTGCCGGCCCTGAACGGCCGGGAGATACGCCTCGGCGGCTATCCGGTGCCGCTGGAAACCGACGCCAAGGGCCTCAACACCACCTTCTTCCTCGTTCCCTATCCGGGCGCCTGCATTCACGTACCGCCGCCGCCACCGAACCAGATCGTCCTAGTCCGTTACCCGAAGGGCATCCAGCTGGAGGACATCTATGCCCCCCTGTGGGTGGATGGCAGGCTCAAGGTGGAAAAGGTCAGCAACGACCTGGCGGATGCCGCCTATGCGATCGAAGCCGCCAAGGTGGAACGCATCGAGGAAGAGGAACAGTAGCGCGCCTCCTCCCCGAGAGTTCCGACCCGGCCGTTTAGAACAGCGGGAGAGTGTAGTTCACGATCGCCATGGCCTCGTCCTGGTCCACCGCATCGTTGCCGCGCATCGAGGCATGGCGCAGGGTCAGGCCCAGGCCCTTCATCGGACCGCCCTGCAGCACGTAGTCGACGCGCAGATCGCGCTCCCACTCGCTGTTGTCCCTGCCACGGGCATTGATGCCCTGACCGTTGAAATACATCGCACTGGCCTTCAACCCCGGTACCCCGAGTTGGACGAAGTCGTAGCTGTAGCTCCCGACCCAGGTCTTCTCGCCGGAGCTGGCGAACTTCCCCATCTGGGAGTTGGTGATCAGGTAGAGCGCTCGACCGTTACCCGAGTTGAGATGGGGGAAGTCGCTGTCACCCAGGGACTGCTGATAGCCGATGCCCAAGGCATGGCCTTTCAGGCTGTAGGTGAACATGGCGCTCCACAGGTGGTTGTCCACCTCGCCGCGATTCGCATCGCCGGCCTTCCAATAGCCTCCGATGGTGTAGCCATCGGCCCGCCCTGCTGCATTGCTATTCCGGCCGTCCGAGTAGCTCTCGAAATAACGCAGATCGCTCTTCAGGGAGCCGACCGGCAATGCCCAGTTGTGCACCAGACCGAAGAAGTGCTGGTTGTAGAAGTGATCCAGCGTGGCGTAGTAGTACTGCAGCAACAGGTCCTTGTTGACCTTGTAGTCGGCGCCGGCGAAGTAGAACTCGTTGCTGTCCGCGCTCGTCGGAGTGACGTGCATGCCTTCCCGGTTCGAGGAGTTACGCTCGAGAACATGGTCGATACGACCTGCGGTCAGGGTCAGGTTCTCGATCTCGTTGGAGGTGACCTGCACACCCTGGAACATCTGCGGCAACAGACGCAGATCGGTGATGGTCAGCACCGGCATCATCGGCCTCAGCGTGCCCACCTGCGCCACGGTCTTGGAGTAGCGCATCTTGCCGGTCAGGCCGAAGCGGCTGTAGTCACGCTCGGCATTGCCCGGACTCTGCAGCGGGAACACCGAGCCGCCCTGATCGGCCTGGGTCAGGCGATAACCGTACTGGGCCGTGGCATCAAAGCCGAAGCCGACGATCCCCTGGGTGAAACCGGACTGGAAGTTGAGGATGAAGCCCTGGCCCCACTCTTTGTCGGACGGGGTGTTCTGATTACGAACATCCCGACTGTAGTAAAGGTTTCGCATCGAAAGCGATGCCTTGCTGTCTTCGATGAAACCCTCGGCAGAGGCTTGCTGCGCCATGGGCAGCCCCAAGACACCCGTTAGAATAGCCAGACTCAGATTGGATTTTTTCATTCTTTTCATACTCCTAAGTGAGTAACAGCGAGGCGCTATCCTTGGGCAGTCCGCACGACATAACCGCCCCGTCCGGCCGGCAAACACGACATCAAGGATGGTTGGAAATGGGTTCCAGCTTAGATCGTTGGCTTTTTAGTTCTTTTTGGTTTTATGACCGAAGCCTAGGCAGGCGCGCCAGGGATTGTCGCCCGTGGGCGGCAGCGCCTCCTCACGATCAGCGCGCCTTGGGTGATAAGCAGCGCCATCGTCCAGCTCTAGCTGGGTGCATGACTAGCCATCGCTGCAGCTCTCGATTCAAACGCTGCTACACGCGACAAGCCGCCATACGATTCCCCTGTGCAGAGACAAGGGGAAACAAATCTGCCACATGTTTCCTGAAAAGTAAAAAACCTTTGACTAACAGGAAGATGGTTAACTGACAGATATAGTGTTTACCTATGCCATTTTGTCAAAAAAACGTCAAAACAAGTTTTCGCTATGTATGCCTGCATACAGCGAGATAAGAAATGAAGGCTAGCAAGAGCGAGGCTAGGGAAGCCCAACCGTCGAAAGGAATGTCCCCAACGCAAAACAAGCGAAGATGTGAGGGATCGCCTAGTAAGTCAGGATAAATAATAAGTTTGCTCTCCTCCTTACGACCCAGCGCCTGGCCATTGATAAGAAGGGGGAGCAGGACACCCATGAGAATATAAGTTTCCTACTACGCAGCTTTTCCAATTAACTATAGGAAACGCTTAATAGCGGTTTTCTGGTGAATACAAAATTTGCCATTCATCGGCCAGTAAGGGACAGGCAGCCCTAGGTGTTTTGTCCCGGAGAGCATTGGTGCCGGGCTCCGAACTGTTCGATATGGTGGCCTACCTGCCGTGCAAACGCTTTTCTCCCGAGCTGCTTGCCTGCAAGCTGCGCTCCATGGAATTCCCCCAAGTTCGAAGATACCTACGTCTGTCGCGAGACGATCTACAACTCGGTCTACGCCCTGCCAGTCGGCGAACTGCGCAAGGAGCTGATCATCTGCCCGCAACAGGGCAAGACAACCTGCCAGCCACGCTCTGGCGGAGTGGATCGGAGTGGCCAGATCCCCGACATGGTCAGCATCCATGTGCATCCGCCAGAGATCGAAGATCGGCTGATGTCCGGTCACTGGGAGGGCAATCTGATCAAGGATAAGGCCAACGCCTCGGCGGTGGGCACCCTGGTCGAGCGTACCAGCGGCTATCTGATGTTGGTGAAGATGAATGACACGACAGCGACCTCGACGGTGGAGGGGTTCAGCGCAGCGTTGAATCGCATGCCGTTGCCGGTACGCAGGAGCATGACTTACGACCAGGGACGGGGAGATGGCACGGCATGCAGAAATCACGCAGAAGACCGGTGTGACGATCTACTTCTGCGACCCGCACAGTCCTTGGCAGCGCGGCAGCGCGGCAGCAACGAGAACATCAATGGCCTGATCCATCAGTACCAACCCAAGGGCACGGACTTGTCGGCCTACAGTCAAGAACGGCTGGACGCCATTGCCTATGAGCTGAACATCCGGCTATGCAAGCGCTTCAATTGGAAGTGTCCAATTGAAGTCATGACCGAGGTGATGGCGCTGCAACAGCTGCAACATGAGGCGCCTGCTTCAATCCAGTAACCGTGTTGCACTCAGCTTTTGCAACTGCCCTTTTAGGCCTGACTTTCCTTCCAGTCTGACCAGAGATCCAACTTGAGTTTTGCGATCACCTTGAAGTGTGACTCTCTTTTCTCCTATGTCGATTGAGATATTAAGACTGTAATCGTCTTCTGTTAACCGCCACCCCTGTGAAACAGTATAGCCAACACCATGGTTTTTGAAGGAAATGAAGTAGTTGCCCATGGCGTCATTCTCCGCCCCGCCGCCACGATAATATCCGTGAAAATCAAATAGGCTCCAGGAGGAATAGTCCAGCTTTTCCGGGTACTGAAGTTCGATCTCTTCCGGTGTGCCATAGCGGTAAACAAGATATTTATCTTTTTCACCTTCGCAAATTGATACGTATTTTTTTCTTGTTGATTAGCTTGAAGCCTAGAATAGTGGACTCATTTTCTTTGCAGAGAGATCCTGCGCGAGGAGATCGTGAGTTTCGGTGAGTGATTCCGATATTTTCTTGCACTCTGCTGTTTCGCATTTTTTATTGTCTTGCTCTAAGAATGGCTGTGCTGAATAACAATATAGGGGCGAACTGTTGGCGCTTGGTCTCTTGGTTAGAATCGTGATTGTGCTGTTTGCTGCTGGTTTTTTTTCGCAAAATGGTACTAGCCCAAAAACGTCCGGGATCGAATCAAGGTTCTCGATTTCTTTCGTGGATACTGCTTTGCTGGCGTCTATCTGATATGTCGCCTTAGTTTTTCTCAAAACTATCCACAACCTGTTTTCTTGTGCTGTGCAATTGCATTCGCAGCTCAGGATAAATGAGTCTGCCGAATTTATGTACTTGCTGGATTGGGTTTCACCGGCTTCGCAAAATTTCTCATTCATCTGAAATCTGGAAGTGTCGGTTTTTTCATCATTTGATTGCGCAGTAGCAGTGATGCTGTTTGCTGCAAGAGGCAGCGCAAGTAGCAGTACAACTGCTGGGGTTTTATATTTCACAGACAGCTCCTGCGATGATTTTCCGAAATTTGGGTTCGCCCTGCTGGACGTTAAACCATTTGCTGTGGCGGTATAAGTGCTGCCCTGGATGATGCCAATTCTCCTGCTAAGGCAATCTGATACCTACCCAGAAGCGGCGCGCTCAGCCTTTTTTTGCAGACATAAATCAGCAGTTCGTTCTGGCTTTTGATGTCGCTAGGTGAGTAACCTTCTATTATTTCTTGCTTTGCCTTGTGGTTTGCAGAATCACCTAATCGATTTGCACTCTATGGTGCCAAGCGAATTGTCCAGTATTGGCATGAAGCATTCTTTTTTTTGCTCTCCGCTATTCTCTAAAGGTGTTACACTTAAAATCATTGATATTCCTTTTGTGGTAAATCTAATATTTTTTACTTCTGCGTCAGAAAAGTCAGTTAGGAAAGATTTTCCGTCGATGTGGCAGAATTTTTTTGTTTCAGAGATGATCCAATTCTTTTTTGAGTCGATTACCTGAAAGTAAGCGCAGGGCTCTCCGTATAAATTGAAGTGCCTGACTAGGGTTGCTCCTTGTCTGATTGATTGCGCTTCGGAGATCTTGGTGTAGTCGATGTCTTGTGCATTGCTGTAGTTGGTGACAAATAAGAGAATTGTGAGTGTGGTTCTCATTATGGATGCTCCAGATAGGTGGCTCGGCGGTTGAATCTATCCGCAGGAACGGCAGGCCATTTTGATTGGTCAGCCATTATTGTGCGAAGGCTGTTCAGGTCATTATCAACAATATGCTGCTGCACATTCTTTCTCGAGGATGGGGTGTAATCTCCTCGGTAAATTAGATCAACTGCTATGTCCTGTATTTTTTTGTTAGTATTTTCCCAATCCAACCCTCCATAGCTAACGACGTTGGAGTTTGAGCTGGAGATCCTGATGACCTCGCTTTTCATAAAATCGTAGACTTGGTTAAAGAGGTCATGCTGTTGTTTTCGCGAGATTTTGAATTTCCTTATATTCGGGGTGGCGGAATTAAGGTAGTTTTTTGCGGCCTCGCCCTTAAGGCCTTTTGCGCCAAGAAGCCAGCTATAAAGAGGTTCTGGAATTTTTGTGGCGGCAAGATCTTGTTCTGGATATGGCCGTTGCCCTAAATCATATCCTCTTCCAATGGTTACGCCAGAGACACCGCCAGGCCAGTGTGCAACTCTACTGAAGTACTTATGCATTGGATGGCTTGGGTCCTCTATGTCGTTTCCTTCCGCGTCGAAGGTTAACTGCCCGTTAGGGACTTTTAGCCATTGTAGGGAGTTTTCGAGCTCCGGTGTCCCGAATGTCATGATAAGAGCCGTCGGTTGGATGTGCCAAATATGAGCGTCGATAGATAACAGATTTGATTCTTTCCACCAGGATAAATTTTTGATTTTATTCTTTTCCTCCAGCCAGTCCATGTTGAGCTCGCTGTCGTGCGACATGAATGTGTCAAGCTCATCCCATTTTTCGGGATTCCAAAACCACTCGCTTTCATAATGAGTTATTAGTTTTGTGATCGATTGAGCATGCCAGGGCTTGGCCAATGCTGACTTTATTTCATCAGGAGTAAGTTTGCCGTCGCGTGTACTTCCATCAGCACCATCGATGATGTCGTAAAGCCGACTTCTCACTGGTCCGTTGTCCGCCAGGTCAATGCGCGCTGCATGGTCGGTCCGTTCGGACTCTTCGAGTGAGTCGGTAGCATCGAGATGGCATGCCAGAAAGTCAGCATTACAGGCGTTTTCGCTGATGGTCTCGAATCCCTCCCAGTCCCATGGATGCAGGCGAGGAGTCATGATCTCTCCTTCTTTCACCCAGCCGCTGATGGGGTTGCCGTCCTTGCCGGGCAAGTTGTCCAGCTTCCACCATTGTTCCGTGGTGGTAGTGCCATTGGCTGTGGTGGTTAGGGTAATTTTCTTGTCCGCTGGCAGCGCGTGGAGTACCGCTAGGGGCAGGATCATGTCGTAGGCGGTGGGTTGGCCGGGATCCGATATACGTGGTGGGTTCGCCTGGCTGGCGCCTTCCTTGTTGATGACCTTGGTCCCGTGCGGAATCTTCAGCAGGGTCTTCTGTTCCGGCTTGAGCTGGTTTGCTCTGGTACGGCTTAGGGCGACAAAAGCCTCTACGTCATCGCAGGAGAAGACTTCGAGGTGGAGAAGATCCTGAGCTTCACTCTGCGAGGCGGCCTGGTACTTGCCGAGGTGGCCGATCAGCGCGCCGGCCTGGATCGGCACAGGCGTGGGCAGAATATGAACGGTGTTGAGCGTCGGCGGCGGTACGGCCTTCAGTGAGTCGAAGTGAATGTAGCCGGCAATGTTCGAGGCGCACTCGGCGCTCAGAGGCGAGCTCAAGGTGGAGGCGTCTATCGATTTGATCTTGCGGTATTTGCCGGTTCCGTCTTCGAGCCGGACTTGGGCGCCAACGGGAAGAACAGCCATTGCCGCGGAGTTCTGCTTGGCTTCCTTGCGCACCACTAGGCCTTTACCCGATAGAAGTGAATCGCGGACATCGTTGGCCCTTTCTCCGATGAGGAATACATCGCTGTCCGCAGTGGGCGTCATTTCGCCGACGAAAACCCAGTGCTCGATTTCAGGGGCCAGCGCAGGGGATGCCTGCCCCTCCAGAAGGCTAACGAGCTTTCGCCATCTTGCGTCGACTGATGAGATCTCGCCGACTCTGACTTTACAGCCCTTGGGGATGATCGCGACTTTGTTCGCATGCTCCGGGGTACGAGGAGCACCTCCCCGAACGAACAGTCCAGAGAAATCGTTTGTGGCATGTTCTCCGCTGACGGCGTATGGGGTTGGACACATGAAAATGGGTGGTGTCGGTGCCCCTGCCTTCTGGTAGCTGTCCCAGTCCATCAAGTGCATGTACAGACTGAAGAACGTCAGGTCGGGCTCTCCGGCAGGCGGCGTAGTCTCTGCGGGGGCCGGCGGCAGCTCCAGGCGGTGTTTCACCAGCACGAAGCCTGTCGAGTAGGTCACCTCTTTGGGAGTGCCGCTTCCGGTGTAGGTGAGCTTCTTGTAGATCGCGTCGATGCGATAGGCGACTACCATGCCGTCGGCGATGCAGCGCACGCAGGACTGGTCGAGTCGTGCGGCGGTATGCTGGTCGAAGTGCACGCCGCCATGCCAGAGGCCGTTGCTGGCGACCGGGTAGTAGCCGCTTTCGGCTAGTGCCAAGGCATCGTAGTAGACCTGCGGATCGGTGACTTCGCTGCTGGCGGCAGTGCCGCTATCCTTGGCCTTGAATGGGTAGGACCAGCATTCGACTTTCTTCTGTTTTTCCATGGTGATGTTCCGTTTCCAGTTCCGTTGGGCCGGCGGGTGGGGCGTCCAGCCTGGCTATCTGATCAGAAAGAGAAATTCAGCATTCGGCGTTTGGTGGTGGTCAGCTCCAGCGGTGCGTTGATCAACGCCTGCTCCGTCACTTCTCCCGCCTTACCCCCATCTGCCGACCCCGGCTGCAGCGGCGCTTTGATGCCAATTCCCGAACCCTTGCCCGGCAATCCCCCCGCGTTGACCCGCACCAGCGGCCCGACCAGGGTGATGCCGCTGGCGTCGAGCTTAATGAAGCTCCCCCCAGCCTTGAGGGTGAGTTCGGCGCCGGCCTCGATGACCATCTTCTGCCCGGCCTTGAGGTGGATTTCGCGGCCGGCTTCGGTCAGTTGGGCGGTGCCGAGCTGGATGTGCTGGCTTTGAACGACAGTGAGGTGGTCGTCGGGTTTGACTTCGACCTTGCGGTCGCCGTGGACGGTCACATGCTCCTCACCCCCGAACTCGCTGTAGGCGTTGGCTTCCACCCTGTCGTGGCGTTCGTGGCCGACGCGGATTCTCTGGTCGTGCTCGATGTCCTGGTCCCAGTCGCGCTGGGCGTGGACGTAGATCTGTTCCTGCCCCTGGCGGTCCTCGACCCGCAGCTCGTTGTAGCCCCCGCCGCCGGGGCTGCTCAAAGTCTTGAACACCGTGCGGGTCTTGTTGGCCGGCAAGTCGTAGGGAACCGGATGCTCCTTGTGAAACAGGCAGCCGCTGACCAGCGGCTGGTCCGGGTCGCCTTCCAGAAAGGTCACCAGCACCTCCATGCCCACCCGCGGCACGGCAATGCCGCCGTAGCGGTTGCCGGCCCAGCCCGAGGCGACCCGCAGCCAGCCACTGGTCCTGTCGTCGGCCTGGCCCTCGCGGTCCCAGTGGAACTGCACCTTGACCCGCCCGTAGGCGTCGCAGTGGATCTCCTCGCCGGGCGGGCCGGTGACCACCGCGGTCTGGCTGCCCAGCACC
>NZ_JBHRSJ010000018.1:0-704 GCF_042643485.1 Azotobacter bryophylli
CTTGAGCGCTTGCATCTGCTGCCGGAGCTTCTCGATTTTGTCCTGAAGGCGGCTGGTCTTGGCCTCAGCAACATCGGACTGCGTTCGGTCAGCGGTATCCATCGCTGCCAGATAACGGTCGATGCTTTTTTCGATTTGCTCCATGCGGGCACGGAGTTTGGCTTGGGTGAAGTTGCGATCACGGTTGTTGATCGCTTTGAACTTGCTGCCGTCGATGGCCACCAGCGACTGGGAGAACAGATCGAGCTGGCGGCAGAGCACGACGAACTGCCGGCAAACATTGCGAATGGCCTTGCCGTTGTCACGACGGAAATCAGCGATGGTTTTGAAGTCCGGCGCGAGTCGTCCGCACAGCCACATCAACTCAAGGTTGCGCTGACATTCGCGCTCCAGGCGCCGGCTGGACTGGATGCGATTGAGGTAACCGTAGAGGTAGATCTTCAGCAGTACTGCAGGGTGGTAGGACGGCCGACCGGTTGCCGCTGGGGCCACCCCGTCGAACTCCAGCGCCGTAAGGTCGAGTTGTTCGACGAAGGCTTCGACGACCCGGACTGGGTTGTCTTCGGTGATGAAGTCATCCAGGCACTCAGGCAACAAGCTGACTTGGGTCCGGCTCGCTTCCTCGATGAATCGCTTCATACGTCGCCCTCGCTGACGTCGCTTCAGCAACTCTAGGCGAGACCGGCGTTTTCACACAGTCTGGA
>NZ_JBHRSJ010000019.1:0-32207 GCF_042643485.1 Azotobacter bryophylli
GACAAGCTGGACAGCTACCGCAACGCCTCGACCGGGGTGAGCAGCATCGACACGATCACCGACTTCACCCCCGGCACCGACCGCATCGACGTCTCGGCCCTGGGCTACACCGGCCTGGGCGCGGGCAACGACGGCCATACCCTGACCGCTTCGCTGAGTGCCGACGGCAGCAAGACCTACATCAAGGATCTGGTGGCCGACGAGTCGGGCAACCGCTTCCAGGTCGCGCTGGAGGGCAACCACCTGACCCAGCTGACGCCGTCCGACTTCATCTTCGCCCAGTCCGCCCACGAGCCGGCGGTGCCGGTGGCGGCGGAGGAGGAATCGAGCGCGCCGAGCACCCCGTCGGTGCCGATGACCCAGGGCAGCCTGTTCAACGACCACCTGGTCGGCACGGCGGACAACGACACCCTGACCGGAGCCGGCGGCCGCGACACCATGACCGGCAACGGCGGCAGCGACGTGTTCCGCTTCAACGACAAGCTGGACAGCTACCGCAACGCCTCGACCGGGGTGAGCAGCATCGACACGATCACCGACTTCACCCCCGGCACCGACCGCATCGACGTCTCGGCCCTGGGCTACACCGGCCTGGGCGCGGGCAACGACGGCCATACCCTGACCGCCTCGCTGAGCGCCGACGGCAGCAAGACCTACATCAAGGACTTGGTGGCCGACGAGTCGGGCAACCGCTTCCAGGTCGCGTTGGAAGGCAACCACCTGACCCAGCTGACGCCGTCCGACTTCATCTTCGCCCAGTCCGCCCACGAGCCGGCCGCCGCGGCGCCGGCGGAAGGCGGCGGCGAGGTGGCCACGGTGCCGGTGGAGATGCTGGGCGACATCGGCCAGTTGCAGCACGAGGCCGTTTCCTGAGTCGGGGCGCCAGGGCAGGGAAGGCCATGGCAACCAGTCACTAGCCCTTGCGCTCTGATCGCGCCGCGGAGCGACCGCGCGATCGGAGCCGTCATGCAGTTCATGCCGTCTCGCTCCCGAGGCCTGTCTTCCTCCTGCAGAGGCCTTTCGCACAGCCGGTCGGCATCTCGTCTGTACCGTTCACCCTGGAGCCGAGGCGAAAACGGCGAGCTGGTGGCGCGCCAGCGGTCGTCGGTGGCCCGCAAGCGCAGTCGCGGCCTTTGCGCCTCATCGAGCATTTTCCTGCGGCCCCGATGCGGGGCGCACACTCAAACGGATGCGGAACATGGTCTTCAACGTCTCAGATTACGGAGCAAAGGGCGATGGCGTCACCGACGACCGGGAGGCCATCCAGGCGGCGATCGACGCCGCGTACGAAGCCGGCGGCGGCACCGTCTACCTGCCGACGGGCGAATATCGGGTCAGCGGCGTCGAGGAGGCTTCCGACGGCTGCCTGATGCTCAAGGACAACGTCTACCTGCAGGGCGCCGGGATGGGCGAGACCGTCATCAAGCTGGTGGACGGCTGGGACCAGAAGGTCACCGGCGTCGTCCGCTCGGCCTACGGCGAGGAAACCTCCAACTTCGGCATGAGCGACCTGACCCTGGACGGCAACCGCGACAACATCCCCGAGGGGGTCAAGGTCGACGGCTGGTTCAACGGCGTGGCGCCCGGGAAGGACGGCGCCGACAGCAACGTCACCCTGGAGCGGGTGGAAATCCGAGAGATGTCCGGCTACGGCTTCGACCCCCACGAGCAGACCGTCAACCTGACCATCCGCGACAGCGTCGCCCACGACAACGGCCTGGATGGCTTCGTCGCCGACTACCAGATCGACGGCCTCTTCGAGAACAACGTCGCCTACAACAACGACCGCCACGGCTTCAACGTGGTCACCAGCACCCACGACTTCGTCCTGCGCGACAACGTGGCCTACGACAACGGCGGCAACGGCGTAGTGGTGCAGCGCGGTTCGGAGAACCTGCCCTCGCCCGACGGCATCCTCATCGACGGCGGTTCCTACCACGACAACGGCCTGGAAGGCGTGCTGGTGAAGATGAGCGACCACGTCACCCTGCAGAACGCCGAGGTGTACGACAACGGCCGCACCGGGGTGCGCGTCTTCGGCGGCGAAGGGACGCAGATCCTCGACAACCAGATTCACGACAACGCCCAGGACGGCTCCTTTCCCGAGATCGCCCTGGAGGCCTTCGACGACAGCCGGGGCGTGTCCGGCCAGGTCTACCAGACCAGCGACACCCTGATCGAGGGCAACACCATCGCCGGTTCGGCCAACTCGACCTTCGGCATCGAGGAGCGGGGCTCCTACACCGACGCCACCACGGTGAGCGGCAACAGCATCAGCGGGGTGGCGAACGATCCGGTGAAGCTGGTCGGCGAGAACTCCACCAGCGACTCGACCGGTACGGGCGGAACGGACGAGCCGCAGGTGGTCATGGGAACCGACGGCAACGACCATCTGGTCGGCGGCAGCGCCGACGACACCCTGCATGGCGGCGCCGGCCGCGACACCCTGAGCGGCGGTGGCGGCGACGACATCTTCCGCTTCGACGACCGGCAGGACAGCTTCCGCAGCTACGAACGGGGAGGGGAGAACAGCACCGACCTGATCCTCGACTTCGCCAAGGGCGACCGTATCGACGTTTCCGCGCTCGGCTACACCGGTCTCGGCGATGGCCACGACGGCACCCTGGCCCTGGTGCTGAACGCCGACGGCAGCCGCACCTATATCAAGGATCGCGACGCCGACGATGCCGGCCACCGCTTCGAGATCGCCCTGCAGGGCGACCATGTCGGCCAGCTTTCGGCCGACGACTTCATCTTCGCCGGGCCCTCGCCGGCGGACTCCGGCGTGGCAGCGGCCGCGGCAACGGACCCGGGCGGCGACGCGACCGCCGTGCCGGCGCAGATGCTCGGCGTATCCGACCAGCCGCCCGATACCCTCGCCTGAGGGCCGGGCCCGCCTCCGGCGACCGCTCCGGTCGTCGGGGCGGTTTTCCCTGCCCGGACCGGCGAGCTAAGAGTTAATCCATCGGGGCATGAAGGGATATTCCAGGGAAATGCCCCGTGGACGAGGCAAGGGGGATAGCCGATGGTACCGAATCAGAAGGATCCCAATTACATCTCGGCCCTGCTGGCCGACTGGGGTCCCATTCACGAGAGCAAGGACGGCGACGGGCGCTGGCTGATCAGCTACAACTTCATGAGCGCCGCCGAGAGCGGTCCCGAGCAGGCGCAATCCGGCTTCCAGGCGCTGTCCGAGGACCAGCGCGCTGCCGTGCGTCAGGCCCTGGATACCATCGGCGCCTACATCAACGTGCATTTCGTCGAGGTCGCCGAGAACGGCGATCTCAGCTACGGCAGGACCGAGATGCCGGACGGCGTGGGGGCCTACAGCTACCCGACGCTCGGCGACATCTACTTCGACCGCGAGCAGAGCGACTGGTCGCCCGGCAGCTGGCAGTACCAGACCATCCTCCACGAGACCGGCCACATCCTCGGCCTGGAGCACCCGGGCGACTACAACGGCGCCGACGGCAAGCTGGTGGACAACCATTTCAGCGACCCCGAGGCGGTCGGCAACACGGCCTATACCCTGATGTCCTACCAGGACTACGGTACCCACTACGCCGTGACGCCCATGCTCTACGACGTGGCGGCATTGCAGCAGCTCTATGGCGCGGCGCCGGCCGGCGCGGGCGACGACAGCTACCGGCTGGCGATCGGCGACTCCGGCCCGGCGGGGCGTTTCACCCTGTACGACAGCGGCGGCACCGACACCCTGGTCGCCGATTCGCGACGGCCGCAGCTGATCGATCTCGGCGAGGGGCATTTTTCCCGCAATCTGGACGACGGCGAGTATGCCTTCAGCATCGCCTACGGCACGGCGATCGAGAACGCCACCGGCAGCCCCTTCGACGACCAGCTGATCGGCAACGGGCTGGGCAACCTGCTCGACGGCGGCGGCGGCAGCGACATCCTGAGCGGCGGCGGCGGTGCCGACATCTTCCGCTTCAGCCAGTACCAAGACAGCTTCCGCAACGCGGGCAGCAATCAGAACCATGTCGATACCATCCAGGACTTCACCTCGGACGATCGCATCGACGTTTCCGCCCTCGGCTTCACCGGACTGGGCTCGGGCTACGACCACACCCTGAGCGTGGTGCCGAGCGGCGACGGCAGCCAGACCTATCTGCGGGATCTCGCCGGCGACGCCTCGGGCAACCGTTTCGAGGTGGCGCTGCAGGGCGACCACCAGCAGCTCGCCGCGGACGACTTCATCTTCGCCCCGGCGCCCAGCGCCGTGGCCGCCGAGGCCCCCGGCGTGGAGCTCGGCCTGCTGGGCGTGGCCGATCAGCCTGCCGACATGCTCGCCTGAAGGGCAAGCGCCGGGCGCCGCGAGGCCCCGGCCGTCACCGTCGCCCGCCCCCTGCCGACCGCTCCGGCAGGTGGTGCTCCCGTGCTGAAAAAATCCCTGCTCATCCCCCGTATGGCTGGCGAACTAATGCACGGCCCGCCAGTCCCACGCTGTGAATTTCCGCCGTCTCGTTTGGGTGCCCTTCCTGTGGGAAGGGCAGGGAGTGCCTGTGGGAGTTCGGCGGAGCCCCTGCAGCGCCCCCAAGGGCTGCGCTTTCTGCAAATGGACGTGAGAAATGGACTTTAACGCTAAGGATTACGGAGCAAAGGGCGATGGCGTCACCGATGATCGGGAAGCCATCCAGGCGGCGATCGATGCGGCCAGTGCCGCGGGCGGCGGCACCGTCTACCTGCCGCCGGGCGAATATCGGGTCAGCGGCGGGGCGGAGGCTTCCGACGGCTGCCTGATGCTCAAGGACAACGTCTACCTGCAAGGCGCCGGGATGGGCGAGACCGTCATCAAGCTGGTGGACGGCTGGGACCAGAAGGTCACCGGCATCGTCCGCTCGGCCTACGGCGAGGAAACCTCCAACTTCGGCATGAGCGACCTGACCCTGGACGGCAACCGCGACAACATTCCGGCCGGGGTCAAGGTCGACGGCTGGTTCAACGGCTACATCCCCGGGCAGGACGGCGCCGACCGCGACGTCACTCTTGAGCGGGTGGAAATCCGCGAGATGTCCGGCTACGGCTTCGATCCGCACGAGCAGACCATCAACCTGACCATCCGCGACAGCGTCGCCCACGACAACGGCCTGGACGGCTTCGTGGCCGACTACCAGATCGACGGTCTCTTCGAGAACAACGTCGCCTACAACAACGACCGCCACGGCTTCAACGTGGTCACCAGCACCTACGACTTCGTGCTGCGCAACAACGTGGCCTACAACAACGCCGGCAACGGCATCGTGGTGCAACGCGGCTCCTCCGACATCCCCCATCCCAACAACGTCCTCATCGACGGCGGCTCCTACTACGACAACGGGCTGGAGGGGGTGCTGATCAAGCTGAGCGACAACGTCACGGTGCAGAACGCCGAGATCTACGGCAACGGCACCTCCGGCGTGCGCGTCTACGGCGGCGAGGGCACGCAGATCCTCAACAACCAGATCCACGACAACGCGCAGAGTGGCGGCTACCCGGAAGTCGCCCTGCAGTCCTACGACGATACCCTCGGGGTTTCCGGCAACTTCTACGCGACCGTGGACACCTGGATCGAGGGCAACGTCATCAGCGGCTCGGCCAACTCCACCTACGGCATCCAAGAGCGCAACGACGGCACCGATTACAGCAGCCTCTACGGCAACCAGATCAGCGGCGTGGTGGGAACGCCGGTGGTGCTCAACGGCAGCCATTCGGTGCTCTCGGATGCCCCGGCCAGCGGCGACCCGTCGCTCATCGTGGGGGGAACGGGTAGCGACGTGCTGGTCGGCGGGGACATCGCCAACACGATCGACGGGGGCGCCGGTGCGGACACCCTGACCGGCGGCGGCGGGGCCGATACCTTCCGCTTCAGCGACAAGCTGGACAGCGCCCGCAACTACGTCACCGGCGCGAACGGCTCGGACACCATCACCGACTTCACCCCGGGAGTGGATCGCATCGACGTCTCGGCGCTGGGCTACACCGGCCTGGGCTCCGGAAACAACGGTACCCTGGAAATCGTGCTGAACGCCGAGGGGACCAAGACCTACCTCAAGGACCGCGATGCCGACGCTTCGGGCAACCGCTTCGAGATCGCCTTTCAGGGCAATCTGCTGGGGCATCTTTCCGCCTCCGACATCATCTTCGCCCAGCCGCCCGCGGGGCCGCAGACCCTGATCGGAACCGACGGCAGCGACAAGCTGATCGGCGGCGACGCCAACGATACGCTGGATGGCGCCGGCGGTCGCGACACCCTCACCGGCGGCGGCGGCGCGGACCTCTTCCGCTTCAGCGACAAGCTGGACAGCTCGCGCAACTACGTCACCGGCGCGAACGGTGCGGACACCGTCACCGACTTCACCCCGGGGGTGGATCGCATCGATCTCTCGGCGCTGGGCTACACCGGCCTGGGCTCCGGGAACAATGGCACCCTGGAGATCGTGCTGAACGCCGAGGGGACCAAGACCTACCTCAAGGACCGCGATGCCGACGCCTCGGGCAACCGTTTCGAGATCGCCTTCGAGGGCAATCTGCTGGGACAGCTTTCCGCCTCCGACATCATCTTCACCCAGTACGGGCCGGAGCAGCCGATCAGTCTTCCGGAAGCCTCCCTCTCGTTCCCCGGTGTCAGTGCGCTCCAGCAGAACTTCCTGGTGGCCATGTACATAGGCGCCTTCAACCGCGCTCCGGAATACGAGGGGTTGAAGTACTGGGCCGGCCAACTGGCCGGCCAGCTCGGGCAGGGGCAGGACCCGGTGGCGGCCTATCTGGGCGTAGGCCGGGCCATGTACGACATCGGCAAAGCCAACGGAGAGAGCGGCAGCGATCTGCCCATCGCGGACTTCGTGACCTACGCCTACCAGAACTCCCTGGGGCGCGCGCCCGACGCGGGGGGCTATACCTTCTGGCTCGACGCGCTGCAGAGCGGCAGCATCTCCAAGGGCGATTTTCTCTCGACCTTCCTCGGTGCCGCGCTGCAAAGCGCCGGCGACAGCGATTATCTGGCGGCGCGTATCGCCGTGGCCGAGTTCGCTGCCCAGGAGAACGTCTCGGGAACGAAGGCCCCGGGCATCGATCTGCACGGGATCATTCAGAGCGTCACCGACAGCACCAGTGCGCTTGCGGCGATCGAGAGCATCCAGAGCCAGTACGGCGAGCTGACCCGGGGCACGGATGCCATCGATCACGTGGAGATCGCCGGCAAGCACGCCGATTACGTCCTGAGCGGGGACGACGAGCTGGCCTATCTGCAATCGACGGCCGACGGCGGGAAGACCGCCTACACCGATACCGAACGCCTGGTTTTCCAGGACGAGGCAGTCGCCCTCGATATCGACGGTCACGCCGGTCAGGCCTATCGGTTGTACGAGGCGGCGTTCGACCGGGCCCCGGATCAGACCGGGCTCGGCTTCTGGATCGACAGGCTCGACCAGGGTGCTTCGCTGCAGTCCGTCGCGGACGGGTTCGTCAAGAGTGCCGAGTTCCAGCAGCTCTATGGCGCGGATCCGAGCACGGACTCGTTCGTCACGGCGCTGTACCAGAACGTCCTGGATCGGGCTCCCGATCAGGAAGGGCTTGCGTTCTGGACCCAGCAGATCGATTCCGGCGCGATGAGCGAGGCGCAGGTACTGGTCGGCTTCGCGGAGTCCGAGGAGATGAAACTGGATCTGATCGGCGTCGTGAAGGACGGCATCGAATACCAGCAATGGGTGAGCTGATGCGTTGACCGAAGTGAGCCGCTGCCATTCGGCAGCGGCTTCATTTTCCCGCCAGATGCCGGCGCTCGTCCGGCTCATTTTTCCCAGGATGAAGGCGCTCCGCTTCACCGGTTATGGCCGATGCGGCCGGCAGAGCAAGCACGACCATCATCGACCCGTCCGTCCCAGGCGCCCGCGCAGCGGTCCATCGGCCCGCCCTCGAGGTGCCTGTCTCACCCGGAGCCGTCATTCTTCCTTGAAGGCGGTGATCATGCGCTCCGAGAGGGGCTTCAACAGATAGTTCATCAGCGTCCGTTCGCCGGTCCTGACGATCACTTCGACCTGCATGCCGGGTTTGATCGCCAGGCCGACATCGGTCAGCTTGGCCACGGATTCCGGGTCGACGTCGACGCCGACCGAGAAGTAGGGCTGGTGGGACTGTTCGTCGATCAACTGGTCGGCGGAGACGGTCGCCACCGAGCCGAGCATGACCGGGGTGTGCACCCGCTGCAGCGAGGACAGGCGCAGGTCGACCGGCAGGCCGACCGCCAGGCGGTCGACCACCAGCGGCGGGAACTGCGCCTTGACCTGCCAGGCGGCATCCTGCGGGACTATGTCCAGCAGGCGCTCGCCGGCCGGGGCCACGGCGCCGATGGTGTGCACTGCCAGGGCCATCACCTGGCCGGAAACCGGGGCGCGGATCGAGGCGTTCTCCAGTTCGAAGCGCAGGGCGCGCAACTGGTCGGCGTGCCCCGAGGCCTCGGCGGAGACCTCGCCCAGCTGGGTCTCCACCTCGCTGCGGAAGGCCTGCTCCTGCTGCAGGATCTTCAGCCGGCTCTCGTTGATCTGCTGGCTGATGCGACCGATGTCCGCCAGGGTGGTGGCCAGCCCGGCGGAGAGCTGCGAGTACTGGCGTTCGGCCTCGTACTGGCGGTCGCGGGTCACGTAGCCTTCCGCGGCCAGGGTGCGCAGGCCTTCGAGCTCCTCCAGCTGCAGGCTCAGCTGGCGCTCCTGGCTGTTCCTGATGGTGCGGTAGCCGGCCAGTTGTTCCTCCTGTCCGGCCAGCTCGTGGCGGGTGATCTGCTGACGGCTGGCCAGCTCGCTGCGGCGGGTGCGGAAGAGGTTTTCCTGCAGTGCCATGGCCACCTTGGCGCGCGGGTCTCCGGCGTATTCGAGCAGGTCCGCCGGCCAGTCGATCTGCTCCACGCCCAGACGCTCGGCAGTCAGGCGGGCCTCGGTGCTGCGCGCGTTGATGAAGCGACCTAGGGTCACGTCCAGCTGCGACTGGGCCTGCACGGTGTTCAGCTGGATCAGCAGCTGGCCTTCCTGGACGTAGTCGCCGTCGCGCACCAGGATCGAGTCGATCACCCCGGCCTGGGGCGACTGGACGATCTTGCGTTCGCCCGCGACCACCACCGAGCCCCGGCCTACCAGGCCCTGTTCGAGCGGGGCGAGGCTGGCCCAGAGCAGGAAGCCGCCGAGGGCAATGATCAGCGCCAGTAGCCCCAGGCGGGCGATGGCGCCGGGGTCGCCGTCGGCGTGGCGCGAGGGGCTGGTCGGATAGGCGATCGGCAGTGTTTTGTCCATGGTTCAGCTCCCCGAGCCGGTGGCACGATGGTCGGCCATGGCCACCGGGCGCAGGGCCTTGAGCACTTCGCCGGTGGGGCCGAAGACCTGCTGCAGGCCGTCGCGCAGCACCAGCAGGTAATCCACCACCGGCAGCACGCTCTGCCGGTGGCTGATCAGGATGACGGTCGAGCCGGCGGCCTTGAGGCGCTGCACTGCCTGCAGCAGGGCGGCTTCGCCGGCGTCGTCGAGGTGTGCGTTGGGCTCGTCGAGCACTACCAGCCTGGGCTGGCCGTACAGCGCCCGGGCCAGGCCGACGCGTTGCTTCTGGCCGCCGGAGAGGTTGACCCCGCCGGGACCGACTGGGCTGTCGTAGCCCTGCGGGAAGCGCAGGACCATCTCGTGGATGCCGGCCATCTGCGCCGCTTCCACCACCTTCAGCGGATCGGCTTCGCCGAAGCGGGCGATGTTCTCGGCGATGGTGCCGTCGAACAGCTCGATGTTCTGCGGCAGATAGCCCAGGTGCGGGCCGAGCGCCTCGCTGCTCCACTGGTCCAGCTCGGCGCCGTCCAGGCGCACCGAGCCGCGCATCGCCGGCCAGATGCCGACCAGCGCCCGCGCCAGGGAGGATTTGCCCGAGGCGCTGGGGCCGATGATGGCCAGCGCCTCTCCGGGTTCCAGGTTGAAGTGGATGCCGTTGAGCACGGTTTTCGGCGCCCCCGGCGGCAGCACGGCGAGCTGTTCGACGCTGAGCCGGCCCTTGGGCTCCGGCAGGTCCATCCGCGGCGGTTCCGGCGGGAAGTCCTTGAGCAGGGTGGTCAGGCGCTCGTAGCTGCTGCGCGCGTTGCCCAGCTGTTTCCAGGAGCCGATCGCCAGCTCCACGGGCGCCAGGGAGCGGCCGAGCAGGATCGAGGTGGCGATCATCAGGCCGGCGGAGATCTGGTTATCCAGCACCAGCAGGGCGCCGAGCCCCAGGGACAGCGACTGCAGGGCGACGCGGACGAAACGGGTCATGGCGTTGATCCGCCCGCCGCTGTCACTGGCCGCGGCCTGGGCGGCGATCATCCGCTGCTGCAGGGCGCTCCAGCGCTGGCGCAGGGCCGGCAGCATGCCGAGGGCGCGGATCACCTCGGCGTTCTGCAGGGTGCCGTTCAGGTAGCGGGCCGAGGCCAGACTCATCTGGTTGGCCTCGGCCATCCCGGCGCGGGTGGCGATCTCGTTCCACACGCCCAGGCCGAACAGTGTCGCAGCGCCGCCCAGGGCGAGCAGGCCGAACCAGGGATGGAAGAGGAAGCTGATGCCGATGAACAGCGGCAGCCAGGGCGCATCGAGCAGGGCGAGCAGTCCCTGGCCGGTGACGAACTGGCGCAGGGTGGCGAGGTCGTTGAGCACTTGCGCCGGGTTGGCGTCGCGCTGCTTCAGGCCGCGGCTGAACGCGGCGTCGAACAGGCGGTGGCCGAGGCGGGCGTCGAGGCCGTTGCTCATGCGGATCATCACCTGGCCGCGCACCCATTCCAGCACGCCGCCGAGCATGTAGAAGCCCAGGGCGATCAGGGTGAGCATCAGCAGGGTCATCTGGTTGCGGCTGGTCAGCACGCGGTCGTAGACCTGCATCATGTACAGCGGCGGCACCAGCATCAGCAGGTTGCTGACCGCGCTGAACAGGGCGATGTAGCCGAAGAAGCGCCGGTAGGCGAGGATGGCGGAGTCGATTTCGCGCTTAGGATCGAGAACTGGCTTCATAGAATTCCCTGTCTGGCCAGATGCTGCTGGGGACTGCCGAAACCACGCTCCCATGTGATCAGCGGAGGCCTGCCGGATAGACGAGAGCGCTCCGCTGGTGAAGAAGTTTGAGCGATAACCGGGCGGTTGGTTCCCTGGTCCGACTGACGGCGGACGAGCGTCACATGTTCCACGTGGAACTAATAGCGCTATGCCAAAGGATGAGTCCTGCCGTCGAATGCTGCAGATTGATTACAATGCGGTTTCAACGATATTTCAGCTACCTAAGGCATCCCCATGGACATCGATCTCGCCCGAACCTTTCTCGAGATCGTCCGCAGCGGCAGCTTCATCGCTACTGCCGAACGTCTGCACCTCACCCAGACCGCCGTCACGGCGCGTATCCAGAACCTGGAAGGGCAGCTGAACTGCCGGCTGTTCGTGCGCAACCGGGCCGGCGCCCGCCTGACCAGCGACGGCGAGCACTTCGTCGCCTACGCCAGCCAGCTGGTGCAGACCTGGGAGGCGGCGCGGCGCGACCTGCCGCTGCCGGAGGGCTTCGGCGACCTGCTCACCCTCGGCGCCGAGGTCAGCCTCTCCAGCCCGCTGCTGCTGGCCTGGGTGCAGCACCTGCGCCAGGAAATCCCCTCCCATGCGGTGCGCAGCGAGGTGGGGCCCGGCAGCCTGCTGCAGAAGCAGCTCGACCTGGGCGTGCTCGACGCCGCGCTGGTCTACCAGCCGGAGTACTGGCCGGGCATGCAGGTGGAGCTGCTCCTGGAGGAGAAGCTGATCCAGGTCGAGGCGAAGGCCAATCCCGACCCCTACATCTACGTGGACTGGGGCCCGACCTTCCGCCAGCAGCACGACGCGGCGCTGCCGGAGCATTCCCGGGCGGCGCTGTACTTCAGCCTCGGTCCGCTGGCGCTGCAGTACCTGCTGCAGAACGGCGGCCGCGGCTATTTCCGCAGGCGGGTGGTGCAGCGTCATCTGGACGAGGGGCTGCTGCGCCGGGTAGACAAGGCGCCGGAGTTCACCTACCCGGTCTATCTGGTCTATTCCCGGACCAAGGAATCGCCGGCCCTGCAGCAGGCCATCGACATCCTGCGCCAGGTGGCGCAGACGCAGACCGACTGGTCGCAGCCCTGGCGCTACGAGAGCTAGGAACCGGCCGACGCCTACTCCCTACTCGTCGAACAGGTCCGGACCGAACACCTCGTAGTGGATTCGCGGCTCGTGAACGCCCAGGTTCATCAAGGCGTCGTGCTGCATGCGCATGAAGGGAATCGGCCCGCAGATGTAGTAGTCGGCGTCGGGCAGCAGGATGGAGTCGGCGATCAGCTTCACATCCACGAGGCCCGGATAGTCGTAGTCCCGGCCCTGCGCATCCTGCTCCAGCGGCTCGTTGTAGAACACCACCAGCTTGAAGTTGGGATGCTCCTCTGCGGCACGGCGCAGGCGACTCTTCATGGCCTGCACCGCACTGTTGCGCGCGCCGTGGACGAACACCACCTGGCGCTCCTCGGGAGACTGCAGCACGCGCTTGAGCATGCTGACCATGGGCGTCAGGCCGACGCCGCCGCTGATCAGCACCACCGGCGTGGTGGCGTCGACGTCGATGTAGAAGTTGCCGTGGGGCGGGGCCAACCTGAGGCTGTCGCCGACCTGGATATGGTCGTGCAACAGGTTGGACACGTAGCCGGGCGGCTGGGTCTCGCTGCCCGTCTCGCGCTTGACCGAGATGCGGTAGCTGCGTCCGTTGGGCGCGTCCGACAGGCTGTACTGGCGGATCTGCTGCAGGCCGAGCGCCGGCACCTGCACGGCGACGCTGATGTACTGGCCGGGCTCGAAGTTCGCCACCGGGCCGCCGTCGACCGGCTCCAGGACGAAGGAGGTGATGAGGCTGCTTTCCGGGTTCTTCTCCCGTACCACGAATTCGCGCCAGCCGCGCCAGCCGCCGGGCATCGTGGCGCTGCTCTCGTAGAGATCGCTCTCCATGCCCATCAGCAGGTCGGCGAGGTTGCCATAGGCCTGCGCCCAGGCGGAAATCACCTCGTCGCTGGCGGCCTCGCCGAGCACGTCCTTGATCGCCCCCAACAGATGTTCGCCGACGATGGGGTAGTGCTCGGGACGTACGCCGAGGCTGGCATGCTTGTTGGCGATGTTCTCCAGCACGGCGCTCAGGCTTTGCGGGTCCTCGATGTTGACGGCGTAGGCATAGACCGCGCGGGCCAGTGCCTCCTGCTGTTGGCCCTGCTGCTGGTGAGCCATGTTGAAGACGTTCTTCAGTTCCGGGTGGAACTGGAACAGGCGCTCGTAGAAGCGCCGGATGATCGTGGTGCCGTGCTCGGCGAGCACCGGCACCGTGGCCTTGATGGTGTCTTTGGTTTTCTGGCTCAGCATGGCGCGTACCCGATCTGCGAACGGCGCCGGTCCCTGGGCTCGGAATATTCCCCGTCGAAGAAAGCTAGTTCGCCTTGGAAGGCTGTCAATCCGCGCCAGGCCGTGACGCATCCGCCTTCGCCAGCCCGCTGTTGACCTCGTGGGTTTCCAGCATCGCCTCCAGCTCCCGGCGCACCAGCGGGTCGTCGATCCGCGGCAGCAGCTCGCCGAGCTTGCGGATCACCCAGCGCTGGCCGCGGTCGACGAGGGCCAGGCGCTCGTCCAGGTCGGCGATGGCCATGCACTTCTCGTAGAAGGCGCCGAACGCCCGCGTCGGCTCCGCGCCCAGGTGCAGCAGGCAGCGGCGCAGGCGGCGACAGCTGTCGGCCTCGCCCCGGTGGATCTCTTCGAGCAGGCGGCGCTGGCGCTCCTCGCCGGCCTGTTTGAGGCTGAAGGCGGCGACCCGGGCGCCGGCCCGCTCGGCGCTCAGCAGCTCGTTCAGCGCGTCGGCCAGCTCCGGGTATTCCGGAGCCCGGGCGGTGGGCGCCGGCTGCGCCGGGGCCGCGGCTCCCTGCAGGCGGGACAGGGTGCGGCGGGCCTGCTCCATGAGCTGTCCGACCCGTTCGGCGGCGCCGCACAGCTCGCCGATCTGGCCGCAGGACTGGCCGGCGTAGATCGGCATGTCGGCCAGTTGGCCCTGGGCGTCGGCGAGGGGCGAATCGCTGGAGAACAGGTAGATGGGGCCGCCGTCCTGCTCGCCGATCACCGGCGTATGGCGGGTGGCGTAGAGGTTGTCGTACTCGCCGCGGGTCACCGCGTTGGGCAGCACCCGTACCGGCGCCGTCATCGGCCAGTTGCGGAAGAAGCGTTCGCTGATCACGGTGTCGTCGGCTCCGGACTCGATCAGGCGCTGCTTGTGGTAGTCGTGGGCGTTGGCTTCGTGGGTGGCGAGGAACGCCGAACCGCAGCAGACGCCCTGGGCGCCCAGGGCCAGCGCCGCGATCAGGGCCTCGCCGCTGGCGATGCCGCCGCAGGCCACCACCGGCACCGGGCCGAGGGCGACGATCTCCGGCAGCAGGGCGAAGCTGGCGGTCTGGCCCCAGACATGCCCGCCGGCCTCGAAGCCCTGGGCGATCAGCACGTCCACGCCGGCTTCCAGCGCCGCCTCGGCCTGCTCGCGGCTGCCGATCTGCTGCAGGACCAGCAGGCCCTCGGCCTTGAGGCGGCGGATCAGCGCCGCGTCGATGTCCCAGAACAGCGTCATGGCCGGCACCCCGAGTTCCAGGCAGGTGCGCACCTGGTCTTCCAGCAGCTGCGGATCGGTGGCCGCGGGGATCAGGTTCACCGCGAACGGGCGGGCGCTCAGGCGGCGATAGGCCTCGACCTCGGTGCGGATGCGCTCGACCGGCTCGCGGACCATGCCCAGACAGCCGAAGCCGCCGGCGTTGCTCACCGCGGCCGCCAGGCGATGGCGGGCGACGCCGCCCATGCCGGCACAGAGGATCGGCAGGTCGCAGCCGAGGAGATCGATCAGCGGGGTGTGGAAGGCGGACTCGGTCATCGGTGGTTCTCCTGTGGATGCCCGAGCGGCCATGGCCCGAGCCTGGCACGCCCATAGGCGGACCGGGAAATGGTAGGCGAGGAGCGATCGAGGGGACTAATCAATCTGGATGCTCGTTAAGTGCAGAATTATTGAATTTAAGTCCACTCATTATCTCGTGCGGTCAGCTCTTGTCGACCTTAGGGGCGCCTCGCCGTTCCGGCGACATCCAGCCGATCGATGGCGGGCATATAGCTAGTACCCATTCGTCGGTCTTCCCCATGCCTGGCTTGACGCTCGGTGTCGATTGGCAGAAAAGAAGAGCTGCCCGCAGGGGATCGAGCCAAGCGCCTCGCGCATGGAAAGGCTTAAAAATCAGGGAAGATCATGAAAATACTCATCATCGGAAACATGGGTTACGTCGGCCCGGCCGTCGTTCGCGAACTGGCCGCGCGCCATCCTTCAGCCGTTCTCCACGGCTTCGACAACGCCTATTTCGCCCATTGCCTGACCGGCAGCCAATCCCTTCCGGAGCGCCTGCTCGATCGGCAGTTCTTCGG
Organism: Azotobacter bryophylli; assembly: GCF_042643485.1. Classification (NCBI taxonomy): domain Bacteria; kingdom Pseudomonadati; phylum Pseudomonadota; class Gammaproteobacteria; order Pseudomonadales; family Pseudomonadaceae; genus Azotobacter; species Azotobacter bryophylli. The sequence continues at coordinate 15,459 of NZ_JBHRSJ010000019.1, forward strand.
CGACGTCCGTTGCCTTTCGCCGCAGATGCTCGAGGGATACGACGCGGTGGTCGAGCTGGCCGCCGTCTCCAACGACCCGATGGGCAGCCGCTTCGCCGCCGTCACCGCGCAGATCAACCAGAACGCCACCGTGGCCATCGCCGAGGCGGCGGCGCGGGCCGGCGTGCGCAACTTCGTCTTCGCCTCCAGCTGCAGCGTCTACGGCATCGCCCAGGGTGCGCCGCGGCGCGAGACCGATCCGGTGGCGCCGCTGACCGACTACGCCAAGTCGAAGATCGGCACCGAGGACGCCCTGGCCGACATCGGCGGCGACATGGTCATCACCAGCCTGCGCTTCGCCACCGCCTGCGGCATGTCCGACCGCCTGCGCCTGGACCTGGTGCTCAACGACTTCGTCGCCTGCGCCCTCAGCCAGCGCAAGATCACCGTGCTCAGCGACGGCTCGCCGTGGCGCCCGCTGATCGACGTGGCCGACATGGCCCGGGCGATCGACTGGGCGATCCAGCGCCCGGCCGACAACGGCGGGCGCATCCTGCGCGTCAACGCCGGCTCCAACGAGCGCAACCACCAGGTGCGCGACCTGGCCGCCGCGGTGGCCGAGGCGGTGCCGGGCACCCTCGTCAGCATCAACACCGAGGCGCCGGTGGACAGCCGCTCCTATCAGGTGGATTTCGGCCTGTTCGCCCGGCTGGCGCCGCACCATCAGCCGCAGATGAGCCTCGCCCAGTCGATCCGCGGGCTGCTCGACGGCCTCCAGCGCATGGGCTTCGCCGACCCGCAGTTCCGGACCTCGCCGCTCATGCGCCTGCATGTCCTGCAGGACCACATTGCCGCAGGGCGCCTGAGCGAAGACCTCCGCTGGACCCGCTGAGGCGACCGGAACCAGCCCCGGGGCCGGTCTCGGTCCCGGCGTCCATTCCTGGAAACGACACGAGGTGGATCATGAAGGTGGCAATCTTTGCGGGCGGCTTCGGGACCCGGCTGAGCGAGGAAACGGCGATCCGTCCCAAGCCGATGGTGGAAGTCGGCGGCCGGCCGATCCTCTGGCACATCATGAGGATCTATGCCCATCACGGCTTCAAGGAATTCGTCATCCTGGGCGGCTACAAGGTCGACTTCATCCGCGACTACTTCCTCAACTACCGCGGCAGCCGCACCGACTACACCATCGACCTGAAGACCGGCGCCGTCGACTGGCTGCAGAGCGTCGGTGAGGACTGGAAGGTCACCGTCCTCGACACCGGCCCCGACAGCATGACCGGCGGACGCCTGAAGCGGGCCAAGCACCTGCTGTCCGACGGGCCGTTCTGCCTGACCTACGGCGACGGCGTGAGCGACGTGGACATCGGCGCGCTGGTCGCCGCGCACCAGGCCTCCAAGAACTGGTGCACCCTCACCGCGGTGACCCAGCCCGGCCGCTACGGCGCATTGCGCCTGGACGAGGACTCGGCGCGTGTGCACGGTTTCCGCGAGAAGGGCGCCACCGACGGCGGCCTGATCAACGGCGGCTTCTTCGTCTGCGAGCCGGAGGTCTTCGAGCTGATCGACGGCGACCAGACCACCTGGGAGAACGAGCCCATGGACCGGATGGTCGAGCTGGGCAAGCTGGGCTATTTCCACCACCAGGGCTACTGGCAGAGCATGGATTCTCTGCGGGACCGCATGGTACTGGAGGCGACCTGGGCCGAAGGCCGAGCCCCCTGGAAGGTCTGGAAGGACTGAGCGTCGATCTCTTTCCCAGTCGGAGAAACCCCATGATCATCGTCGACACCGCCCTCGCCAGGCGTCAGGCCGAGGGCAACCCCATTCGCGTGGGCATGATAGGCGCGGGATTCCAGGGCAGCGGCATCGGCCTGCAGATCATGACCGCCACCCCGGGGATGCGCCTGTGCGCCGTCGCCAACCGCAACCTGGGCGCCGCCATCGGCGTCTTCGACCAGACGGGCGTCGCACCGGAGCGCTGCGACAGCCAGGCCGAACTGGAAGCCGCCATCGCCGCCGGCCGGCCGGCGGTCACCGAGGACGCCATCGCCCTGGCCCGCGCCGAGGGGCTGGACGCGATCATCGAGGTGACCGGCTCGGTGGAATACGCCGCCCATGCCGTACTGGCGGCGCTGGAAAGCGGCAAGCACGTGGTGCAGATGAACGCCGAGCTGGACGGCACCGTCGGCCCGATCCTCAAGGCCAGGGCCGACGCCGCCGGGGTCGTCTACAGCTTCGCCGACGGCGACCAGCCGGGCGTGCAGATGAACCTCTACCGCTTCGTCGCCGGCATCGGCGTGAAGCCGGTGCTCTGCGGCAACATCAAGGGCCTGCACGATCCCTACCGCAACCCGACCACCCAGGAGAGCTTCGCCAGGCGCTGGGGGCAGAAGTCTGCCATGGTCGCCTCCTTCGCCGACGGCACCAAGATCTCCTTCGAGCAGGCCATCGTCGCCAACGGCACCGGCATGCGCGTGGCCCGCCGCGGCATGCTCGGTCCGGATTTCTCCGGCGGCGATCCCGGCGCGCCGCTGGTGCCCATCGAGCAGACGGTGTCGGCCTTCGAGCCGCACCTGGACCCGGCGGGGCCGGGGCTGGTGGATTACGTGGTCGGCGCTCGGCCGGGGCCGGGCGTGTTCGTCCTCGGCACCCTCGACAACCCGCGGCAGAAGCATTACCTGGAGCTTTACAAGCTGGGCAAGGGGCCCTATTACTGCTTCTACACCCCGTACCACCTGTGCCATTTCGAGGTGCCCACCTCGGTCGCCCGGGCCGTGCTGTTCGGGGACCCGGTGCTGACCCCGCGCGGCGGCCCGCAGGTGGGGGTGATCGCCATGGCCAAGAAGGCCCTCGCGGTCGGCGAGACGATCGGCGATTTCGGCGGCTACGAGGTCTATGGCGTCGCCGAGAACATGGACGTGGTACGCCGGGAGCGGCTGCTGCCGATCGGCCTGGCCCTCGGTTGCAGGCTGAGCCGGCCGGTGGCGAAGGATGCGGCATTGACCTTCGACGACGTCAGCATTCCGGACGGTCGCCTGATCGACCGGCTGTACGCCGAGCAGGAGCGCATGTTTGCGCAAGACCGCGCATGAGGCGCGGGCATTTCATTCACAGGGAGTGAGCGATGATTTTCCATAAAACCAAGTTGAAAGACGCCTGGTTGGTCGAACCCGAACTGCGCGGCGACCAGCGTGGCTTCTTCGCCCGCACCATGTGCTGGGAGGAGTTCGCCCATCAGGGCCTGGTCAGCGAATTCGTCCAGCAGAACACCTCCTTTTCGGCCCAGCGCGGCACCCTGCGCGGCATGCACTTCCAGCTGCTGCCCCATGCCGAGGTCAAGCTGGTGCGCTGCATCAAGGGCGCCATCGTCGACGTCATCGTCGACATCCGGGAATCCTCGCCCACCTACCTACAGCACCAGATCTTCGAACTCACCGAGGGTAATCGGCTCCAGCTCTACGTGCCGGAGGGCTTCGCCCACTCGTTCCAGACGCTGACCGACGACGTGGAGGTGAGCTACCTGGTGTCGTCGCCCTACACCCCCGAGGCCGAGCGCGGACTGCGCTACAACGACGAACGCCTGGGCATCGACTGGCCGGTTCCGGTCACCGTGGTGTCCGACAAGGATGCTTCCTGGCCGCTGATCGCCGAGCGCAAGACGCCGCTGTTCTACTGAGACGCCAACGTTCCCCGTTTCCCGACCGGACGCCGCCGGGCCCGGTCGGGACTCGCCCGCCCATGGCCCGGCATTAGTCTGCCCATCCTCTCCGTTTCTGCTCCGATCGATCCTCGACGTCCGCTGCTGAGGCCGCCGCACGCATCGCGTGTGGGATGCCGAGCGATGCCCGGGACTTCGCACAAGGCCTTTCACCCCCTTGCCGGGGAGTTTCTCGTCCCGTCGCCGATGCCGGCCCGCGCACCTTTCGCCGGCACCGGCAGGGTTCAGCTGCGTGCGGGCGGGGGCGCGGAGAGGTCGTGCGGGAAGGGCGCCGCGGCAGGGCTATCCCCATGGCCCGCCAGCGGCCCGGTCGGCTCGGGGGCGCGGACCGCGACGCCCAGGGCCTCGATGGGCGCATCGGCAGCCTCGCTGTCGGGAAAGAACCACAGGCTTTCCGCGAGTCCGTGCAGCAGCACCCGGGCCTTGCGTAGCTGGCCGCCGCGCAGGAGCTTTCCCAGCAGGGAGAAGATCCCGTAGAACAGGGAGAGAATTTCCCGGCCCTGCTGGTACTTGCGCGCGATGAACACGTTGTTGCGGATCAGGTGGCGGAGGTATTTCAGACGGGCCGCGCTGGTCTCGGTGAGGATGTCGATCGGACCGTTCTCCTGGCGCAGATGCAGCACCTTGCTCGCCCCGACCAGGAAACCGGGCTTGTCCCGGGTGACGCGCAGGGTGAACTCGGTGTCCTCGCCCCAGATGAACATCGCGGCGATGGGCAGGCCGAATTCAGTCAGGATCGCCCGGGGCACCAGAATCGAGACGAAGGTGGCGCGCCTGATCGGCGCCATGCCCAGCTCGATCGTCTCCGGCCAGCGGGGATAGCGGATGGCGTTCGGACGCACGTCCAGGCTCGGCGAATTGGTGATCTGCCCGCTCTCGGTGAAGGCGGTGGAGAGCAGGAAGGCCCGCTCGATGCCCTGGCGCTCCAGCCGCTCGTCGGCTTCCAGCAGACGCTGCAGGGCATCGGGGCGGGGGATGACGTCGTCGTCCATCATCCAGACGAAGTCGGCGCCGTCCTGATAGGCCAGGCGAAAGCCGGCGCTGAAGCCGCCCGAAGCCCCGATGTTGCGGGACAGCTGGTAGACCCTCAGGTTGGGGTAGCGGCTCCCGGCTTCCCGCAGCATCTGCTGGGTGCCGTCGGAGCTGGCGTTGTCGACGACGATCACGCTGTCGCAGCGGTGCGTCTGCGCCTGCACGGCGTCCAGGCAGCGTTCGAGCAGGTCCTTGCGGTTGTAGGTGAGGATGACGGCGACGATGTGAGGCACGGAAACCTTCCTTGGCGAACCGGTGGCAGCGATCGTTCTCGATGGGAAAGCGTCGGCGTTCGAGGCTGGCCGACAGGGCTGACCGGGTCACTCGCCGAGGCAATTCCGTCGCCGCTCGGCGGTCCGGCCGACGCTCTATCTCTATCAGGGGCGGTCCCGCCGGCACAAGCGCTCTTTGAGCGAGCCGCTGTAAGCCGGCGAAGCGGGCCCGAGTCGTCCTCCTCTCAGCCGGCCGGATGCTGCAGCCAGATCCGGTACAGCGCCGCGATCAGGTCGCTCTGGCCGATCATGCCGGTCAGGCGTCCGTTCGCATCCACCACCGGCAGGCAATGCAGGCCGCGGTCGGAGAGCAGCGGTACCAGCTCGCTGAGGTGCGTGCCTTCCGGCACCGACGTCACCGGCGTGCTCATGATCGCGCGCAACTGCTGGTTGCCGCGCCGCAGGCGGAGGCCTTCGAAGCACCAGCGGGTCTTGCCGGGCCGGAAGTGCCCGAGCAGGTCGAGCGGCGTGACGATGCCGAGCAGCTGGCGGCTCGTCCCCTCGACCACCGGCAGATTGCGCAGGCGATGCCCGCGCAGGGTCTCCCAGGCCTGCTCGATGGGCGTGTCCGGCGTCGCCCAGCGCAGGTCGCGGGACATGATGTCGGCGGCGGTGATTTCGCCCAGGCTGCGGCGGAAGGCGTGCCTTTCCGTCTGCTTGAGCAGGCGTTCGAGATCCTCGCGGGTGATGTCGAGGTATTCGTCGAACTCCGCCAGCGCCGCGTCGATATCCGCCTTGGTGAAACTCAGGCGCTCGCCGGGCAGTGGGTCGCGGGTGCCATGGGGATTCTCCCGGGGCGGCCTCGCCTTGGGGTAGGGATGGCCGGTCAGGTTGTTGTAGATCAGCGCGATGCACACCAGCAGCAGGCAGTGGCAGGCGATCGGGTAGAGCAGGGCGAGCGGCTGGTCCCGGTGGGCGGGCCAGCAGAGGGCGACGATCAGGGTCAGGGCGCTGCTCGGCGGATGCAGGCAGCGCAGGGCGGACATGCAGAGCAGCGCCAGACCCGCGCCGAGCGCGGCGGTGGGTAGCGGCTCCAGGCCGCTCAGACCGAGCAGGACGCCGAGCAGGCTGCACAGCAGGCTGCCGGCGAGTACCGGCCAGGGCTGGGCGAACGGGCTGCTGCTGGCGGCGAACAGCAGCAGGGAGCTGGCGCCGAGCGGCGGCGCGACCCGCAGCGCGTTATCCGGGCCGAACAGCCACAGGCTGGTGCCGAGGGTGAGCGTGATGGCGATGCAGACGCCGAGTGCGGCGCGCAACCGTTCCCGTGGCGAAGAGGCCAGCGGAACGGGGGCGAAGGACTTCACCCATTCGGTCAAACTGGAATCGGACATGTGGAGTGTTCGCTCTGCGGCTCGGAGAGCGGAGGACAAAAGAGTCCATCCGTGGACAACAGGAGCACACGCTCATCATCTGCGTGTTATTTCGTGAATAGCTTTCGACCAAAAAGCGAGCCATTGTCGACCATGGTTATCGACGGACTCAAATGCATAATTTTGCCGATTTAATGCAAAAAAATTGAATTTAATCGTCGGTCGAACCGCCCGGCCCTCCCTGGCCGGTAAGGCGGTCAGGCCTCCAGAGAGGCCGCGGGGCCGAAGAACTCATAGTGGCACTGGGCTTCGGGGATGCCCAGTTCGCGCAGTTGCTTCTTCACCTGGGCCATGAACGGCTTCGGGCCGAGGAAGTAGGCGTCGAGGTCGCGCTGCTCCGGCAGCCAGTCGCCCAGCAGCGCGGTGCTGGTGAAGCCCTTGGCGTCCGGGCGGTCGCCTTCGCGCGGCTCGCTGTAGCAGTAGAAGCGCTTGAGCTGCGGATGCGCGGCGGCCTTGGCGTCCAGCCAGTGGCGGAAGGCGTGCACGCCGCCGTTGCGGGCGAAGTGGATGAAGCGGATCTCGCGGCCGCTTTCCAGCGCCCGTTCGAGCATGGCCAGCGCCGGGGTGATGCCGACGCCGGCGGTGATCAGGGCCAGCGGCTTGTCGCTGTCGGCGAGGACGAAGTCGCCGGCCGGCGGGAAGACCTCCAGCACGTCGCCCACCTGCACCTGGTCGTGCAGGAAGTTGGAGATTCGGCCGCCCGCTTCGCGCTTGACGCTGATGCGCAGTTCGCGGCCGTTGGGCGCGGCGGACAGCGAATAGTTGCGGCGCATCTCCTCGCCGTCGATGACGAAGCGCAGGCCCAGGTACTGGCCCGGGACGAAGTCCGGCACCGCGCCGCCGTCCACCGGCTCCAGGTAGAAGGAGGTGATTTCCTCGCTCTCGGGCATCTTGCGCACCACGCGGAATTCCCGCTCTCCGCGCCAGCCGCCGGGCTTGGCCTCGTTGGCGGCGTAGGCGGCCTCCTCGGCGCCGATCAGGATGTCGGCCAGTTGCTGGTAGGCGGCGCCCCAGGCCTCCAGCACCGCGTCGGTGGCGATCTCGGCGCCGAGCACCTCGCGGATGGCGCGCAGCAGGCAGGCGCCGACGATGGGGTAGTGCTCCGGCAGGATCTGCAGGGAGACGTGCTTGTTGACGATCTGGCCGACCAGCGGGCCGAGGGCCTCCAGCCGGTCGATGTGCCGGGCGTACATCAGCACGCTGTTGGCCAGCGCCCGCGGCTGGTCGCCGCTGGCCTGGTGGGCCTGGTTGAACAGCGGGCGCACCTGCGGGTATTCGCCGAGCATGACCCGGTAGAAGTGGGTGGTCAGGGCTTCGCCGCCGGTCTCCAGCAGCGGTACGGTGGCCTTGATGATTTCGCGTTGTTCTGCCGAAAGCATGGAATTTCCTGTCGTTCGATTCATGGCTGGATGGCGACCGGGCGTGCCGGCGACGCCGAAGAGAAAACTTTGCCCGCCCGGGAAACCCGCAGGCGGTTCTCTTCGGTAATCCATGAAACGTGCCAGCTATTCGAACAGGCGCAAATCAAGGGGTTGGCGTGGCATAGTGTTATTTCGACAACGAGTTTTCCGTGTCGAACTGACAGCAAAGCAGTCAATCGGACAACCACGCCATGCAGCCCGACACCCTGTTGACCCTGCTCCTGCCCCTGCTGGACGACCTCAGCCGCGACCTGCCGGAGGCGGAGCGCTACAAGCGTCTGCTCGACGCCGTGCAGGCCTTCCTGCCGTGCGACGCCATCGCCCTGCTGTGTCTGGAAGGCGACAAGCTGGTGCCCGTGGCGGTGCGCGGATTCGGTGCGGACACCCTGGGCCGGCGCTTCCGCATCGACGAGCACCCGCGCTTCGCCGCATTGCTGGCTCGCCGCGGGGCGACCCGCTTCGCCGCCGACAGCGATCTGCCCGATCCCTACGACGGCCTGATCGAGGGCCAGCGCGGCCAGCTGGAGGTGCACGACTGCCTCGGCTGTCCGCTGTACATCGACGAGCGCCCGTGGGGCCTGCTGACCCTGGATTCCCTCGATCCGGCGCGCTTCGACGGCATCGCGCTGGAGGATCTGGAGGCCTTCGCCAGCCTGGCCGCCGCCACCGTGCGGGTCGGCGAGCGGATCAGCGCGCTGACCCGGCGTGCCGAGCAGGACGAGCAGCTGATGGAAGCCTATCGCCAGGCCGCCAGCCATCAGGCCAGCCGCGAGATGATCGGCCAGAGCCGGGCGCAGCGGGTGCTCCTGGAGGAGATCGCGGTGGTCGGCGGCAGCGACCTGAGCGTGCTGATCAGCGGCGAGACCGGAGTCGGCAAGGAACTGGTGGCCCAGGCCATCCATGCCGCCTCGCTGCGCGCGCACAAGCCGCTGATCAGTCTGAACTGCGCGGCATTGCCGGAGACCCTGGTGGAAAGCGAGCTGTTCGGCCATGTGCGCGGCGCCTTCTCCGGCGCGCTGGGCGAGCGCAGCGGCAAGTTCGAGCTGGCCGACGGCGGCACCCTGTTCCTCGACGAAGTGGGCGAGCTGCCGCTGGCGGTGCAGGCCAAGCTGCTGCGGGTGCTGCAGAGCGGCCAGCTGCAGCGGCTCGGCTCCGACCGCGAGCACCGGGTGGACGTGCGGGTGATCGCCGCCACCAACCGCAATCTGGCCGAGGAGGTGCGCGCCGGGCGCTTCCGCGCCGACCTCTACCACCGCCTCAGCGTCTACCCGCTGCACGTGCCGCCGCTGCGCGAACGCGGCCGCGACGTGCTGCTGCTGGCCGGCTACTTCCTCGAGGAGAACCGCGCCCGGCTCGGTCTGCGCAGCCTGCGCCTGACCGCCGAGGCCCAGGCCGCGCTGCTGGCCTACGACTGGCCGGGCAACGTGCGCGAACTGGAACACCTGATCGGGCGCGCCGCCCTCAAGGCCATGGCTGCCGGCGAGCGCCAGCGCATCCTCAGCATCGATGCCTCCCTGCTGGACCTGGAAGATCAGGATAGACCCGGCCGGCAGGACGCGGCCCGGGCGGGGACGGTCGCGGGCCCGGTCGGGGAGGGGGAGGCGCCACCGACCGGCGACCTGCGTCTGGCGGTCGAGCAGTTCCAGCGCCAGCAGATCCTCGCCGCCCTGGAGCGACAGGGGCGGAACTGGGCCGCCGCCGCCCGCGAGCTGGGCCTCGACCGGGCCAACCTGCACCGGCTGGCCAGGCGCCTAGGACTGCGCTGAGGGGAGAGCGCCGGGGCGGACGGATCCGCCCCGGCGTCAGTTAAAGCAGCGCACCGGCGACCGCCCGCCCGGGGAACGACGGGAAACGCCGCTGCGCTGACAAACCGTTCAAGCCTCGCTGCCGGCCTGCTCCAGCAACGGCTGCAGGGTGCCGTCGGCTTCCATGCCGAGGATGATGTCGCAGCCGCCGACCAGCTCGCCGTTGACGAACAGCTGCGGAAAGGTGGGCCACTGCGAGACCTTCGGCAGCTTCTCGCGGATATGCGGAGCCTGCAGCACGTTGACGAAGGCGAAGGGCTTGCCGACCTTCTGCAGTGCTCCCACGGCGGCGCGGGAGAAGCCGCACTCGGGGGCTTCCGGGGTGCCCTTCATGTAGAGGATCACCGGGTTTTCGGCGATCTGCTTGCGGATGCGCGCTTCGGTATCGATTACCTGCATGTTTCTTCTCCTTAACAGGCGGCAGCGCTTTGCCGGAGGCTGGCGCTGTGCGGTTGGCGCTGCAGCCGCGGCCTGGCCTGCCAGGCCTCGTAGCCGCCGTCGAGGCTGTAGCAGTGGGCGAAGCCGAAACCGGCGAACAGGCGCGCCATGTCCTGGCTGGCCTTGCCGTGGTAACAGCAGAAAATCAGGTGGACCTGCTTCGGCGTGATCTTCAGAAGAGTGCGCAGATTCAGGTCGCTGAGATGGATGGCGCGCGGATCGTGCCCCTGGCAGTAGTCCCGGGCAGCGCGCAGGTCCAGCAGCATGACGTTGTCCTTCTCGGCCAGCAGCGCTTCGGCCTGCTCGACGCCAATGCGGGCGAATGCCTTCATGTCTCTTCTCCGAAACAGTCGTGGTAGGTGGGGCACTGTTCGCAGCTGGGCGAACGGCAGACATAGCCGCCTTCCCGCTCGCACAGCTGTTTGTAGAAAAACTTCTTCCAGCGCATGTCCTGGGTGTTGCGCATGGCCAGGTGCGGGAAGTTGTGCGTCAACAGCTCGTGCAGCTCCAGCCGCGAGGCCAGGCCCAGGTCGCGCCACAGATGGTCGCCGCCCAGGCAGCCGGCGGCGACGATGGCCGCCATCCACGCCTCGCCGGGGTCGCGTCCGCGCCGGCCGGAGAGCAGCAGATCGCGCAGATCGCTCCACTCGTCGCGGCGCAGCTCCAGCAGTTCCTGGCGCAGGTCGTCGCCCGCGGCATCGCCCAGCTCGGGGAAGTGCGCCCGGATCAGCGCGGCGTGGGCCCGCGCATCCAGCCCCAGGTGGAGCGGCAGGCAACCCTTGCCGCTACGCTGGGCCCGGACGATCTGTTCCAGCCAGGCGCGATTCGGCTCGTGTTCGGCGACCGCCTCCTGCTCGAACCCCCGCAGGACCGCCAGCCCGGCCATCAGCGGCCACCCGTGGCCAGGCAGCCGATCGGCGTGCCGGTGCCGACCGAGCAGCTGTCGAACGCCTCGGAGGGCTCCGGCAGCGCGCCGTTGCAGGGCAGTTCGGTGCTGAGCTTGGCCAGGTCGAAGCCCGCCATGTAGTGCTTGCCGTAGCGGATCAGCGGCCGGCGGATCAGCAGCGGCTGGGCCAGCATCAGGTCCAGCGCCTGCTGCGCGTTCAGGCGCGTCGGGTCCAGTTCGCCGTACTTGATCGCCGGCGCCGAACGGTTGAACCACTCGGCCACCGGCCGCTCGCCGAAGAACGGCCGCAGGCGCTCGCGGGTCCAGGGCTCGCTGAGCAGATCGCGCACTTCCAGCTTGAGGCCGGCCGAACGCAGCAACTGCTTCTGCAGACGGTTGGTGGCGCAACCGGGCTTCTCGTAGAACACGATGCAAGACATGGCGGGCTCCTCTCAGCGGGCCTGGATTTCACGCATGGCTTCGGCCAGACGCTCCGGGGGAATGCCGGTCAGCGAGCCGGGCGGGTTGGCCGGCGTGCCGTCCGCGAGCAGGATGGCGCCTTCGATCGGGCAGATGCTCGCGCACTGCTTGTCGCTGTAGTCGTCCTCGCACTCGGTGCACTTGCGCGCACTGATCTTGAAGTGGGTGTCGCCCATGGAGATCGCCTGACTCGGGCAGACATCCACACAGGCCCAACAATTGACGCAGGAATCCACAATCTTGAGTGCCATCTCGCACCTCCTTTCGCACGTCAGGCCTTGGCCTGCAGCAGGGCTTCCTCGTTATCCAGACGCCCGGCACTGATCATTTCCTGATAGACCGCCATCACCGCTTCCTCGATGGGCTCCATCGCGTGCTCGCCGTTGGGCTGGATGCCGGCGGCCTCCAGCTCGCTCCAGGGCTCGTAGCCGATCTTCGAGCAGAGCACCGCCTCGCAGCCCTTGAGGGCGCGGATGCTGCCGGAGAGGGCGCTTTCCTTCTCGCCGCAGCTGTCGTTGCCGATGCAGTACTGGTCGACCTTGCGGTGGCCGATGAAGCGCACGCCGTTGGGCGAGGCCTCGTAGACCAGGAACTCCCGGGCATGGCCGAAATGCTGGTTGATCAGGCCGCCGCCGCTGGTGGCCACGGCCATCAGCACCGGGCGATGGTTGCGGGCCACCGCGCCCTCGACCGACGGCACCGAGAGGCCGGCCAGACGCGCCCTTTTCTCCGCCTTCTCGTCCAGCTCTTCCTTGATCGCCGCATGGATGGCGGCGCGCTTGACCATGGCCGCCTCGTAGTCGATTTCCATCGCCTCGATCTTGTCCAGGGTGAACTCCTCGCCGCGGTCCTCGCCGAGCAGGCCCACCGCGTCGGCGCGGCACTGGCGGCAGTGGCGCATCATGTTCATGTCGCCGGCGCAGGCGTCTTGCAGATCCTGCAGCTCCTCGGGCTCGGGGCTGCGCTGGCCCATCACGCCGTAGAAGGTGCCGTGCTCGGCCTCGGCGATCAGCGGCATGACGTTGTGCAGGAAGGCGCCCTTGGCCTTGACCACCTTGCTGACTTCCTTCAGGTGCTCGTCGTTGACCCCGGGGATCAGCACCGAGTTGACCTTCACCAGGATGCCGCGCGCCACCAGCATCTCCAGACCCTTCTGCTGCTGCTCGATGAGGATCTTGGCGGCCTTCTCGCCGCGGATGCGCTTGTTGTTCCAGTAGATCCACGGATAGATCTGGGCGCCCACCGCCGGATCGACGCAGTTGATGGTGATGGTCACGTGGTCGATGTTGTGCTTGGCCAGCTCGTCGACGCAGTCGGGCAGGGCCAGGCCGTTGGTCGAGACGCACAGCTTGATGTCCGGCGCCTGCTCGGAGAGCTGGCGGAAGGTCTCGAAGGTGCGCTGCGGGTTGGCCAGGGGGTCGCCGGGGCCGGCGATGCCGAGCACGGTCATCTGCGGGATGGTCGCCGCCACCGCCTTGACCTTCTTCACCGCCTGGTCCGGGCTCAGCACCTCGGAGACCACGCCGGGACGCGACTCGTTGGCGCAGTCGTACTTGCGGTTGCAGTAGTGGCACTGGATGTTGCAGGCCGGCGCCACCGCCACGTGCATGCGCGCGAAGTAGTGATGCGCCTCTTCCGAATAGCAGGGATGGTTGTGCACCTTGTCGCGGATATGATCCGGCAGGTGGGAAAGCTGATCGTTGGTGCTGCCGCAGCTACCGGAGGAGCAGCCGCCGCCGGCATGCTCCCCATCGTTTTGCCCAAGTACGCTCAGTTCCATGGTCGGTCTCCGGTGAGAGAGTCTGTACGCCAAGGGAGAGAGCAAGGGCCGTGCCCGTTTTTTAACTGGCTGTTTTTTAAGAGTTTATTTCGCTGATGCGGGGCCGTTTGTTGTACCGCAACGGACAAAGGCGGGGGATGGGAGAGGGGGACTGTAGGGAAAGTGACAGGCTGGGAGGCGGCGGGGCCGCCGGCTTCGCGCCGGCATGCGGCGGATGCCGTCCACGAAACGCACGAGGCCGCGAGCCGGCGCACCTTGGTGCTTCGGTTCGCGGCCTCGCGGCGCGGTCGTCAGGCTCTCGGCGACTGCATCAGCTGGCGGTATTTGGTCAGCGCCCACAGCGGGAAGAACGCGGTGTAGCCGTGGTACTTCAGGTAGTACACGCGGGGGAAGCCCGGGGCGTTGTGCGACGGATGGCTCCACAGCCCGTTCTGCCGCTGTTGGCGGAGCAGGTATTCGATGCCGCGGCGCACTTCCGGCGAGCGGCCTTCGCCGACGGCGAACAGACCGAGCAGCGCCCAGGAGGTGCGGTCCGGCGAGCTGTCGCCCTTGTTGGTGCCGGCCAGCGACGGGTCGAGGTACGAGTCGTTGGTCTCCCCCCAGCCGCCGTCCGCGTTCTGGCGGCTCTTCAGCCACTCGACGGCCTTGCGGATGTAGGGCTGGGTGACGTCTTCGCCGACCAGCGCCAGACCGGCCAGCACGCTCCAGGTGCCGTAGATGTAGTTGGAGCCCCAGCGTCCCCACCAGGCGCCGTCCGGGCGCTGCTTGCTGCGCAGATAGGTGATGCAGCGCTGGATTTCCGTCCGGTACTGCTCGCGCATGCCGCTCAGGCCCAGGCACAGCAGCACCCGGCCGGATACGTCCTCGGTGGGCGGATCGAGCAGGGCGCCGTGGTCGGCGAAGGGAATCATGTTCAGGTATTCGCGATCGCAGTTGGCATCGAAGGCGCCGAAGCCGCCGTTCTTCGATTGCAGGCCGAGCATCCACTCGATGGCCAGCTGGACCTGTTTCTGGTAACGGTCCGGCTGCCCGATGCGCCGTCCGCGGGAGGCCAGCATGGCCGCGACCACGGCGGTGTCGTCGATGTCCGGGTAGTAGGCGTTCCAGTACTGGAACGCCCAGCCTCCCGGCGGTACCGCGTAGGGCACGGCTTCTCCCCAGTCGCCGCGCAGGTCCGTCACCTGGAGCGATTCCAGCCAGTCGTAGGCCTTCTGCACCGCCTGCTGGGTGCGCTCGCTGTCGTCGGCGTGCTGCAGGGCCATGACGCTCCATGCCGTATCCCATACGGGCGACAGGCAGGGCTGGCAGTAGGCCGAACCGTCGGGACGGCGCACCAGCAGCTTGCGGATGGAGGCCAGGCAGGTCTGGCGCATGGGATCGTTCTTCGGCACTCCCAGCACGGCCATCATCTCGTACCAGTAGACCATGGGCGGGAAGATGCCGCCCAGGCCATCCTCGCCGTTGGCCCGCTGGGCGCACCATTCCTGCGCGTATTCGATCGCGCGGCGCCGCGTGGATTCGGGAATCAGCGGCTCGATCAGGCGGCCCACCTTGTCGATGGCGAGGAACGCCTTGCGTACGAAGCCCTTGCTCGAGAAGTAGTTGCGCTCTTCCTCCGGCGGGGTCACGAACAGCTCGCGCACGCTGATGCCGCGCGGGTTGACCGCCTTGGCGCGCAGCGAGCAGAGGACCGTCAGCGGCACCATCGTGCTTCGGGCCCAGTAGGCCATCTTGTTCAGATGCACCGGGAACCAGTCGGGGAGCAGCACCAGCTCCACCGGCACGAAGGGGGTGGCGCTCCACGGCACCTGCTCGAAGGTGGCCAGCAGGATGCGGGTGAAGACGTTGGACTTGGCCGCGCCCCCGGCGGCGAGAATGGCGCGCCGCGCCTGCTCCATGTGCGGGGCGTTCGGGTCGTCGCCCGCGGCCTTCAGCGCGAAGTACGCCTTGACGCTGGCGGAGACGTCGAGGGCGCCGTCGTAGTACTGGTCCCAGGCGCCGTGGCCGTCGCGCCGCTGGATGCTGCGCAGGTAGATCGCCATGGCGGCCTGCAGCTCGTCGTCGATCTCGTCGACGAAATGCATCATCAGGATGTATTCGGCGGGAATGGTCGCATCGGATTCCAGCTCGAAGCACCAGTCGCCGCTCTCGTTCTGCAGGCTCAGCAGGGCATCGCTGGCGGACTCGATGGCTTGCCGGAGCTGCTCCTCGGACGGCGCTTCGGCGGTTTGCGGTTCGGGATTCGCGATCTTCTCGCAGGCGGCATTCACCGTGGGACTCATTTGCTATTGTTCCGTGTCATCTGATCGATCTGACGCAGGACTTCCGCGTACAGAGAGGGAGGCATCGATTGGTAGCCGAGCAGTTCGGCAAGCCAGAGCCCGTCCGCGGCCAGGCGGCAGATCATCAGGCGGGCCGCTTCGGCATCGGGCAGGGGTTCCGGTCGGTTTATCTCGACGATCTTCGGACTCCAGCGGGCGCGCGTTTCGGGATCGGTGAGCATCATGGCCAGCAGCAGGTGCAGATGGGTGGCCGATGCGTTGCGCCGGGATTCCTGCAGGGAGGCATGGATGTAGCCGCGAGCCGCGCGGCCTCCCGTATCGGGGTCTTCCGCCATGGCCGAGAGCATGTCGGCCTTGAATGCCGCCAGCGTCTCGTCGAAGAGGGCGTCCAGCAGGGCCTGCTTGTTGGGGAAGTGGTACTGCAGCCCCCCCTTGCTGACCCCCGCCCGGGCGGCGACGGCTTCGAGCGTGACGGCACGAAGACCCGCTTCCAGGGCCAGTTGGCCTGCAGATTGGAGGAGTTGGGGGCGCAGCACGTCGGGCTGCTTCTTTCGACGGCGGGCGATAGGCATGCGGAAAATGATACCAGCCGGACGGATTGTTTCAAGGCCGGCCCAGGCAGCGTCGTGATGCTTGTCCGCTGTGTTCCGCGATGGACACTGGCACAGGCAAGGGCCTGTGGCGACACATCGCCATCACTGCTATAACCCGGTAACCCCCCCCACGGAAGTGAGTGCCTCCATGTCCAGATCCCGCCCCGCGGTCGTGCTGTTCGCGAGTTTCTCCCTGCTGGCTGGCGCATCGGCAGCGCTGGCCGAACCCGGTCACGGGAAGGACGGCAATCCGCACCGGCAAGCGCCGCACGAGAACCATGCTGGCCACGGCGACAAGCGCCAGGCGCAGGGCCATGGCGATCATGACACCGGCCTCTATTCGGGGTACCGCGGCGACTACCGCTATCCGGGGCGCATCGACGAAGAGCGGATCCGCCGGGTGCTCGACGACAACCGCGGCTACTGGAATCCGGGTGCGGCGCTGCCGCCCGGCATCCAGAAGCGGCTGGCGCGCGGCAAGCCGCTGCCCCCGGGCATCGCCACCCGGCTGGATGGCCGGCTATATGGCAGGTTGCCGTACTACGATGGCTACGAGTGGATGCAGGCGGGGACCGAGCTGATCCTGGTCGGCGTGGCGACCGGGGTGATCCACGAGGTGGTGCACGACATCTTCCATTGATGCCGTCCCCATGAACGAAGGCCGGAGCCCAGTGGCTCCGGCCTTCTTGT
>NZ_JBHRSJ010000019.1:32270-53195 GCF_042643485.1 Azotobacter bryophylli
GGATTACGCAGGCAGTTATCAGATTTTTCGCATGTGTATGTTCAGGGTCTGGATGCGGTAGGCGATCTGCCGCGGGGTCATGCCCAGCAGGCGAGCGGCCTTGGCCTGGACCCAGCCGGCCTGTTCCAGGGCGGCGATCACCCGCTCGCGGTCGTCCAGGGCCTCGTCGGCCAGGTTGACCTCGGGCAGCGGCGCGGATAGTACCGGGCTGTCGTTGTCCAGGCCGGTCAGGGAGACCACGTCGCGGGTGATGGTGCCGTCCTCGCTCATGATCGCCGAGCGCTCCAGGCAGTTCTCCAGCTCGCGCACGTTGCCCGGCCAGCGGTGGCTCATCAGCAGGCGGATGGCGCTGTCGGTGACGGTCAGGGGGCGACCCTGCTGGCGGCCGATCTTGCCGAGGAGGAATTCGGCCAGTTCGGGGATGTCGGCGGTGCGCTCGCGCAGCGGCGGGATGCGGATGGCCATGACGTTGAGGCGGTAGTAGAGGTCTTCGCGGAACTTGCCCTTTTCCACCTCGCTCTCCAGGTCGCGGTTGGTGGCGGCGACGATGCGCACGTTGACCTTCACCGTCTGATTGCCGCCGACCCGCTCGAACTCGCCCTCCTGCAGCACGCGCAGCAGCTTGGCCTGGAACATCGGCGAGATCTCGCCGATCTCGTCGAGGAACAGGGTGCCGCCGTCGGCCTGCTCGAAACGCCCCTTGCGCTGCTTCACGGCACCGGTGAAGGCGCCCTTCTCGTGGCCGAAGAGTTCGGATTCGAGCAGGGTCTCCGGCAGCGCGGCGCAGTTCAGGCGCACCAGCGGACGGTGTGCGCGCGGCGAGTTGTAGTGGATGGCGCTGGCGATCAGCTCCTTGCCGGTGCCGGACTCGCCGAGGATCAGCACGGTGCTGTTCCACTTGGCGACCCGCCGCACCTGGTCGAAGACCCGGCGCATGGACGGGGTGTGGCCGACCACCATGTTCTCGAAGCCGTACTTGCCGCGCACCTCGCGGCGCAGCTCGTCGCGCTCGTTGGCCGCCTCGCGGCCGTCCTCCATGTTGACCACCAGGCGCACGCTCTGCGCCAGCAGGTTGGCGACGATTTCGAGGAAGCGCGTGCGCTCGGGCATCAGGTTGTCGGCGCGGCTGTCCGGCTGCGCGGCCAGCACGCCGATGGCGTTGCCCTCGGGGTTCCTGATCGGCACGGCGATGAAGGGCAGCTCGAGGTCGTACAGGGCCAGGCGGTCGAGGAAGCGCGGGTCGGAGGAGATCCGCCCGAGCACCACGCTTTCGCCATGCTTGAGGACGTGGCCGATGATCCCTTCGCCGCTGCGGTAGCGGACCCCTTCGCTGGCCTGGATCACCGACTCCGACTCGGCGTGCACGGCGCCGATCTGCAGGACGCCGTGCTCGGGGTCGGAGATGGACACCAGGCCGTGCAGCAGGCCCAGGTCGTTGTGCAGCACGGCGAGAACCTGTTCGAGGATCTCCTCGATCTGCTGCACCCGGCTCAGGGTCCGGGCGATGCGGGCCAGGGCCTGCAATTGGTTGTCGAACAGCTCGGACTGGGTTGGCCTAGCCGAGCGCTGTGGAATGGTTGCGTTCATTGGCATGCACTTCCCTGATCAACTGGAGGCCGAGAAAGGCAGTTCGACGACCACCCGACATCCGTCACGGTAGCTGTTGTCCACATGCACCATGCCGGCATGCTTGTTGACGATCTCCTGGACCATCGGCAGCCCCATGCCGCGCCCGCCGCGATGCGGCGGTTTGGTGCTGAAGAAGGGTTCGAACACCTTGAGCGTCAGCTCGGGGGGGATGCCCGGACCGCTGTCGGTGATTTCCATGCGTACCACCTGGTGCTCGACCCGGGTGCTGATGAACAGCTCGCGGCGGCCCGGGTTCTGGCTCATGGCCTCGATGGCGTTGTCCACCAGGTGCTTGATCATCGCCCGCAGGCCGCTTTCCGCGCCCATCACCCAGGGCAGGCGCATGGCCGGCTTCCAGTCGACGACGATGCCCTGCGCCAGCAGCTGGTCGGTGCAGAGGGTGACCACCTCGCGGATCAGCTGGTTGATGTTGACCGGCATCTTGGCTTCTTCCATCCGCACCGGGATCGAGCCGCTGAGGCTCTCCAGGGCCTCCATGCCGGCCTGGCTGGCTTCGCGCATGGCGCTCAGCACCGGATCGTTCTCGGCCTTGTCGCCGAGGCGCCGCTCAAGCATGCGCATCGCCGCGCTGATCAGGTTGACCGGGCCCTGCAGGCGGTGGATGGCGCCGTTGAAGGTCTCGCGCATGCCGTCCAGCAGTTCCTCTTCGGCCATCAGCGCCTTGAGGGTGTTCATCCGCGAGTCCTGCTGGCGCTGGCGCAGTTCGGAAATGTCGTTGAGGGTCAGCAGCAGGTAGCGCTCCTCGCCAGGGGCGAAGAACACGTCGGGCTGCTCGCCCTCGACGTGGATGGCCACGCCGTGGCAGGACAGCCAGCGCGGCGAGCGCCCGCCCAGGTCGAAGGAGATCTCCTTGCCGGAGAAGGCCTTGCCCTGCTGTTCCAGGGCCTCGAAGTGGCTGGCGAGGTTCTCCCGCAGCAGGGCGACCAGGGCCTCGCTGCCGGCGTCCTCGCCCATCAGCTCCCGGGCCAGGCGGCAGAAGCTGGGATTGGACAGCATCACCCGGTCCTGGCGGTTGAGCACCACCACGGCCGCGGGCGCGGCGTTGACCACCGCCTCGATCATCAGCCGCTGGTTGTTCACCCGCTGCTCCAGCTCGTGCAGCTCGCTGGTGTCGCGGTGCATGCCCAGGTAGTAGATGGCTTCGCCTTGCTCGTCGAGCACCGGGGCCACGGTCAGCTCGGCGAGATAGAGGCTGTCGTCCTTGCGCCGGTTGATCAGCACCCCGGACCAGGGCTTCTTCTGCGCCAGTCGGCCCCACAGCGCCTGGTAGACCAGGCGCGGCGTGGTGCCGTTGGAAAGCATCGATTCGTTCTTGCCGATCACTTCCTCGCAGCTGTAGCCGGTGATGCTGGAGAAGGCGCGATTGGCGTAAAGGATGTTGGCCTTGAGGTCGGTGATGGAGATGGCGATGGGCGCGTGCTCCACCGTCTGCCGGAAGACCTCGGGCAGGAGCTCCACGCCTTCGGCGTGGGGCGATTGCGGCGTATTGCTGAGGGAGGGTTTCGCCTGGGTCATGCTTTGCCTCGTCTATCCATGGAAATCAGCGGGCGTCAGGGCGTGACCTGAAGGATTTAGCAATTCCTGTGCCGCGTCGAAAACGGCCCTGCCGAAGGCGGAAAGCCGCGGAAATCGCGGGATTGGGGGCTTTTGAGGGGATTTCTGTGCGAAAGCGCACATCTGCCGCGAGCCATCCCGGAGAGCCCTGTTGCAAACCTGACAAATGTCGGAGAGGGCCTCTGGGCGGCTCGGGAAAAAACTGCTGTTTCATTGATCCAGATCAAGGTTTTCCGCGGCCTCCCGGCCCCGCCGTCGGCATTTCCGGCCGTGGCATGCTTGATGCACTACCCCTCGGCAACGCGGTCGTGCCCGACAAGGGTGCGCCGATGGCTCAACCGAGTGGGTGGACGCTATGGATTACGTGCTTTTTCTGGTCGGCACCGTACTGGTCAACAACGTGGTGCTGGTGAGATTCCTGGGGCTGTGCCCGTTCATGGGCGTATCGAGCAAGCTCGATCCCTCGCTCGGCATGGGCGTGGCCACCACCCTGGTGATGACCCTCGGCGGCATGAGCAGCTGGCTGCTCGAGCACTACGTGCTGCAGCCCCTGGGCATCGGCTTCATCCGCATCCTCGCCTATATCGTGGTGATCGCCGGCATGGTGCAGCTGATCGAGATGATCATCCGCAAGGTCAGCCCGGCGCTGTACCGCTCCCTCGGCATCTACCTGCCGCTGATCACCACCAACTGCGCCGTGCTCGGCGTGCCCCTGATCAGCGTGCGCGAAGGACACGGGCTGGCTCAGGCGACGCTGTTCGGCTTCGGCTCGGCACTCGGCTTCTCCCTGATCATGGTGATCTTCGCCGGCCTGCGCGAGCGTCTGGCCCTGGCCAGCGTGCCCGCCGCCTTCTCCGGTCCGCCGATCGCCTTCGTCACCGCCGGGCTGCTGGCCCTGGCCTTCATGGGCTTCGGCGGCCTGATCTGAATCCGCAACTGGCAACTGGAAGACCGGCCGGGCCGGCGAAGGAGGCAACGATGCTGATGGCAACCCTGACACTGGCGACGATGGGCGTGCTCCTGGGAGCGGGGCTCGGCGTGGCGGCACGCAAGTTCGCGGTGACCGACGACAACCCGCTGCTCAAGGAGATCGAGGCGCTGATGCCCGGCAGCCAGTGCGGGCAGTGCGGTTTTCCCGGCTGTTCCGCCGCCGCCGGGGCGCTGGCCGAAGGCAGCGCCCCGGTCACCTGCTGCCCGCCCGGCGGCGTGGCCCTGGCCGAGAGGCTCGCCGAGCTGCTCGGCGTGACGCTGGACGCCGGACAGATGAGCGCGCCGCTGATGGCCAGCATCGATTCCGCGCAGTGCACCGGCTGCACCCGCTGCTACCGGGCCTGCCCGACCGACGCCATCGTCGGCGCCAGCGGGCAGATCCACAGCGTGCTGCAGAACGCCTGCACCGGCTGCGCCAAGTGCCAGGAGGCCTGTCCCGAGGACTGCGTCAGCCTGGCCCCGCAGGACCCGAACCTGGACAACTGGCGCTGGGCCAAGCCCCAGGCCGCCTGAGTCGATCACGGAGCACTCGCATGTTCAATCTCGCCCGCATCCGCGGCGGCATCCACCCGGCCGCCCACAAGGATCTCTCGGCGGTGTTGCCGATCGGCAGCCTGCCGCTGCCGCCACGCCTGTACCTGCCGCTGCGTCAGCATGCCGGGGCCGAGGCCCTGCCGCTGGTGCGGGTCGGCGACCGGGTGCTCAAGGGGCAGCTGCTGGCCTTCTCTCCCTCGGAGGTCTCGGCGCCGATCCACGCGCCGAGTTCCGGGCGCATCGTCGCCGTGGGGCCGATCCCCGCGCCGCACCCCTCGGGCCTGACGGCCAACGGCCTGGTGCTGGAATGCGACGGCGAGGACCGCTGGATCGAACTGGACGTACCGGTCGATCCCTTCTCGGAAGATCCGCTGAAGCTCGCCGACCGGGTCGCCCGGGCCGGCGTGGTTGGCCTCGGCGGGGCGATCTTCCCGGCGGCGGTCAAGCTCAAGCAGGGCACCCGGCACGAGATCAAGACCGTGCTGGTCAACGGCAGCGAATGCGAGCCGTACCTGACCTGCGACGACCGGGTGATGCGCGAGCGGGCCGAGGAGATCGTCGACGGCGCCCGGTTGATCCAGCACATCCTGCGCGCCTACAGCGTGGTCATCGCCATCGAGGACAACAAGCCCGAGGCGCTGGCCGCCA
Source organism: Azotobacter bryophylli (assembly GCF_042643485.1). Lineage (NCBI taxonomy): Bacteria > Pseudomonadati > Pseudomonadota > Gammaproteobacteria > Pseudomonadales > Pseudomonadaceae > Azotobacter > Azotobacter bryophylli. The sequence continues at coordinate 37,647 of NZ_JBHRSJ010000019.1, forward strand.
TGCGCGCCGCCGCCGCCTCCCACGGTGCGGTCGAGGTGGTGGCGGTGCCGGCGCTGTACCCCATGGGCTCGGCCAAGCAGCTGATCCAGGCGGTCACCGGCCGCGAGGTGCCGGCCGGCGGGCGCAGCACCGACGTCGGCGTGCTGGTGCACAACGCCGGCACCGTCTACGCCATCCAGCAGGCGCTGCGCCACGGCCGGCCGCTGATCTCGCGGGTGGTCACGGTGTCCGGCAGCTGCGTGCAGACCCCGCAGAACCTGGAGACCCTGATCGGCACCCCGGCCCAGGCGCTGTTCGACGCCTGCGGCGGTTTCAGCGGCGAGCCCGCCAGCCTGTTGCTCGGCGGACCGATGATGGGCGTGGTCCTGCCCTCCACCCTGGTACCGGTGATCAAGGGCGCCACCGGCCTGCTGGCGCTGGCCAAGCACGAGATGCCGCGCGAGGAGGCCTCGCCCTGCATCCGCTGCGCGAGTTGCGTGGACGCCTGCCCGATGGGCCTGACCCCGCTGGAAATGGCCGCCCGCGCACGGGTCGACGACCTCGACGGGGCCAGCGAATACGGCCTGCGCGACTGCATCCTCTGCGGCTGCTGCTCCTACGTCTGCCCCTCGCACATCCCGCTGGTGCAGTACTTCCAGTACGCCAAGGGCCAGCAGGACGAGCGCCGCAGCGCCGCGCGCAAGAGTGAGTACATCAAGCAGCTGACCGAGGCGCGCGCCGCCCGGCTGGCCGAAGAAGAGGCCGCCAAGGCCAAGGCCAAGGCGGAGAAGGCGGCCAAGGCCGCCGAAGCCAAGCAGCGCAAGGCGGCCAAGACGGACAACGAGGAGGTGCAATCGTGAGCAGTATCGGAGTCGCCTCCGGGCCCTTCGCCCACGACCGTTCCACGGTCAACCGCGTCATGCTGCAGGTCTGCCTGGCCCTGGCGCCGGCGACCGTCTTCGGTCTCTACCTGTTCGGCTGGCCGGCGATCGACCTGTGGCTGATCACCTGCGCCGCGGCGCTGGCCACCGAAGCGGCCTGCCTGAAGATGCTCGGCCAGCCCATGCGCCGCCTGCTGGATGGTTCGGCGCTGCTCACCGGCTGGCTGCTGGCCCTGTCGCTGCCGCCGTGGGCGCCCTGGTGGATCGGCGTCGGCGGCAGCGTCTTCGCCGTCGGCATCGGCAAGCAGCTCTACGGCGGCATCGGCCAGAACCCGTTCAACCCGGCGATGCTGGCGCGGGTCGCGCTGCTGATCGCCTTCCCCCTGCAGATGACCACCTGGGCGCTGCCGCAGCCGCTGCTGTCGGCCGGCTCGCCCGGCTTCCTCGACGGCTTGGCGATCACCTTCGCCGGCGCGCCGCTGGCCGACGGCACCACCGGGGCCACCGCGCTGGGCGGCCTGAAGACCGAGCTGACCCTGAACCATACCGCCGAGGACATCCTGGCGCGGAACTTCCAGCTGGTGCCGGCATTGCTCGGCCACAGCGCCGGCAGCCTCGGCGAGACCTCGGAACTGCTGATCCTGATCGGCGGGCTGTGGCTGATGGCGCGGCGCATCATCCACTGGGAAATCCCGCTTTCCATGGTGCTCGCGGTCATGCTGCCGGCGGCCTTCGCCCATCAGGTCAACCCCGAGCGCTACCCCGACGCCTTCTATCACCTGGCTTCCGGCGGTCTGCTGCTGGGGGCCCTGTTCATCGCCACCGACCCGGTGACCTCGCCGATCAGCCGCTGGGGCCGGCTGATCTTCGGCGCCGGCTGTGGCCTCCTGGTGTACGTCATCCGTACCTGGGGCAGTTTCCCCGAGGCGGTGGCCTTCGCCGTGCTGTTCATGAACGCGCTGACGCCGCTGATCGATCGTTACTGGCGTCCCCGCGCCTACGGCCGCAACGCCCGCGGCAAGCCGCTGGTGGCGGCCAAGTGGACCAGTCAGGTGAAGGAGGTGGACAAGGTATGAGCCAGACAACCGAGACTACGGCGGCTTCGCCGTCGCTGCTGGAGCGCTGGCGCTCCCGGGTCGAGTACCAAGGCCTCTCCCTGGGCCTGGTCTGCGCCCTGGTGGCCCTTGCGCTGCTGGTCGCCGATAGGCTCACCCACGAGCAGATCGACGTGCAGATGCAGCAGGACCGCCTGGCCGTCCTGCGCCAGGTACTGCCCGAGCAGCTGTACGACAACAACCCGCTGGCCGAGGCCTTCAAGCTGCAGGACCCGCAGCTGGGCGAGGTAGAGGTCTACCCGGCCCGGCTCGCCGGCAAGCTCACGGCGATCGCCTTCCAGACCAGCAACATCGGCTACGGCGGGCCCATCGTCCAGCTGATCGCGATCGACAGCCACGGCCACATCCTCGGCGTGCGCGTACTGAGCCACAAGGAGACCCCCGGCCTGGCGGACAAGATCGAGATCAGCAAGAGCGAGTGGATCACCGTGTTCGACGGCCTGTCGCTGGAAAACCCGACGCTGGACAAGTGGAAGGTCAAGAAGGACGGCGGCCGGTTCGACCAGTTCGCCGGCGCCACCATCACCCCGCGGGCGGTGGTCAAGAGCGTGCTGCAGGCGCTGCAGTTCCAGCAGCGGCAAGCCGACCAGATCTCCCAGCAGGAGGCACAACCATGAGCAGCCAATGCGGAGCCCCCGTCGCCGCCGCGACGGAAAGCAAACGGCCGTGGCACTACTTCACCTCGGCCCTGTGGGACTACAACGTCGCCCTGGTGCAGATGCTCGCGCTCTGCCCGACCCTGGCGGTCACCACCACCGCCACCAACGGCCTGGGCATGGGACTGGCGACGACCCTGGTGCTGGTGCTGACCAACGCGCTGATCTCGTCGCTGCGCCACACCATCTCCCCCGAGGTGCGCAACCCGGTGATGATCGGCCTGATCGCCGGCGTGGTGACGGTCATCGACATGGCGATGAATGCCTGGATGCACGAGCTGTACAAGGTGCTCGGCCTGTTCATCGCGCTGATCGTGACCAACTGCGCGGTGCTCGGCCGCGCCGAGTCGTTCAGCCTGAAGAATCCGGTCATCCCGTCGATCCTCGACGGCGCCGGCATGGGCATCGGTTTCACCTGGGTGCTGGTGATCATCGGCGGCATCCGCGAGATCCTCGGCAGCGGCACCCTGTTCTCCCAGGCTTCGTCCCTGCTCGGGCCGCATTTCCAGTGGCTGGAGATCACCGTGCTGCCGGGCTTCCAGGGCATCCTGCTGGCGATCCTGCCGCCCGGTGCATTCATCGTCCTGGGCTTCCTCCTGGCCGGCAAGCGGGTGCTCGACCGCCGGCGCGCCGAGCGCCGGGTCAAGACCCATGGCGAGCTGATCGTGCTGCAGCAGTGAAGGAGTCGAAGCGATGAAAGTTTCCGTGGTGTACGCGGCCGCGCAGCAGCCGCTGCTGCTGAGCTGCCAGGTCGAGGACGGCGCCAGCGTCGAGCAGGCCATCGAGAAGTCGGGCCTGTTGCGCTGCTGCCCGGATATCGATCTGAAGAAGCAGAAAGTCGGGGTGTTCGGCAAGTTCGTCAAGCTCGACAGCCCGTTGAAGGACGGCGACCGCGTGGAGATCTACCAGCGCATCACGCGGGTGCTCGACGACGATGACGACGACGATGACGATTGAGTGAGCCGCGCACAGCGGGCCGCTCGGCGAGAGTGGCCCGGCGCGAGTAGTACGGATGGGCCGCCCGCCCCGGGCCGCCCGGATGAGAGTCGCCCAGGAGGCCGCTTATGGAAATGCCCATGAACATGAGTCGCGAAACCGCGCTGCGCATCGCGCTGGCCGCCCGGGTCCTGCCCGGCATCGGCGTCGGCCGGCTGCTGGAGATGCTGCACCAGAGCATCGAAGGCCCGCTGACCGAGGAAAGCCTGCAGACCATCACGGTCACCAACCTCAAGACCGGCTTCGCCAGCGCCGACGGCGAGGAGGACGGCGAGGACATCAGCGTCGGCCTGCCGGCGATCAAGGAAGCGGTGCGCATCCTCTGGGGCGAGATGGGCTCCGAGAGCCTGCCGAAGCCGGTGGTCCTGGAGCAGGTGCCCGAGCGCTCGATCCGCGTGGCCATCGCCTCCAACACCGGCGAACGGCTGGACGGCCACTTCGGCTCCTGCCTGCGCTTCCTGGTCTACCAGGTCAGCGCCGAGGAGAAGACGCTGGTCGACGTGCGCTCGGCCCTGGAGGCGGATTTCGCCGAGGACAAGAACGGCTTTCGCGTCGACCTGATCCGCGACTGCCAGGTGCTCTACGTGGTGTCCGTCGGCGGTCCGGCGGCGGCCAAGGTGGTCCGTGCCGACATCTACCCGATCAAGCGGATCGAGGGCGGCGAGGCGCAGGAGATCCTCGCCGAACTGCAGTCGGTGATGGCCGGCTCGCCACCGCCGTGGCTGGCCAAGCTGCTCGGCGCCTCCGCCGAGGAGCGGGTGCGCTTCGCGCTCTCGGAAGAGGTGGCCTGATGAGCGAAGAGCGCCTGTTGATCGCCGTGGCCATCGACCGCAACGACCGGGTCGCCGGCCACGCCGGCCGTGCGCACCGCTGGCGGGTGTACGACATCTGGCCGGGCGAGGCTCCGGACGGCGCCTACACCATCGAGCTGGACGAGCATGCCTGTCTGCACGAATGGCACGTCTGCCAGTACCCCGAGCGCCATCCGCTGCACAGCGTCGACCTGGCCATCGCCGGGAGCGCCGGCGACGGCGTGATCCGTCGCCTCGGCGAGCGCGGCGTGCTGCTGCTCACCACCGGCGAGAGCGATCCGCTGCGGGCGGTCAAGGCCCTGCTGGCCGGCGACCTGCCGCCCGGCAAGCCGCACGACGAGCACGAGTGCGGCGGCGAAGGGCACCGGACCCACGCGTAGTTCCCGTCAACAGCCGAGGAGGCCGCCATGGACGCCCCCGTCAACCTGAGCCGCGAGGCCGCACTGCGCATCGCCCTGGCCGCCCGGACCCTGCCGGGGACCTCGGTCGGCCAGTTGCTCGGCATTCTGCGCCAGCAACTCGAAGTCCCGCTGACCGAGGAGACGCTGCAGCGGGTCACGGTCAGCGATCTGAAGATCGGCCTGGCCGGTTCCGAAGAGGATGTCGATATGCTCGACACCCCGATGTCGGCCCTCAAGGAGGCGGTGCGCCTCCTCTGGGGCGAGCCCCTGGACCAGCCGCCGCCCGCGCCGTCGCCGCTCGGGCAGGTGCCACCCCATTCGATCCGGGTGGCGGTGGCCTCCAACAGCGGCGACTGGCTGGACGGTCATTTCGGCTCCTGCCGGCGTTTCCTCGTCTACCAGGTCGACGCCGAAGCCATCACCCTGCTCGATGTGCGTCCCACCGAGGGCGCCGATCTGGCCGAGGACAGGAACGGCTACCGGGTCGGGCTGATCCGCGACTGCCAGGTGCTCTACGCGCAGACCATCGGCGCCCCGGCCGGCTCCAAGGTGGTCCGGGCCGGCATCTACCTGCTGACCAGGATCCAGGGCGGTAGCGCTGCCGACGTCCTCGTCGAGCTGCAGCGAGTGATGGCAGACGCACCGCCGCCCTGGCTGGCCAAGCTGCTGGGCAAGGGCGCGCAGCGGCGCCTGCGCTTCAGCGTGCCGGACGAGGAAGAGGCGGAGGACTGAGCGGCCGGCCGCGGGCGTTCGCTCGCGCGGTCCGTGACAAGGTGAAACACAAAATCGGTCGTGTTCCGCGACCCGCGATGGTATCCGTTCTGGGGTAGGTACGGCGGGCGCTGCATCGGTCCGTCGCGCAGATCGTCAATCCCTTGCCCGAAGAGAGAGCCATGCTGCAGACGTTTCGTCTGATCCTCAAAACGGTCCGTTATGTGGGCTGGTCGCTGTTCTGGTTGCTGATCTGGGACATCATCGTCACCGCCTACTACATGCTGTTCCTCGACAGCCGGGTGAGCTTTCCCCTGATGCCCCTGACCCTGGTGGGTTCGGCGCTGGTGGTGCTGATCAGCTTCAGGAACAGCAGCGCCTACAACCGCTGGTGGGAGGCCCGCACCCTGTGGGGGGCGATGACCAACAACTCGCGCAGCTTCGCCCGCGAGGTGCTGACGCTGGTGGACGACCCCGACGGCCTCAATCCGGTGAAGGCGACCCTGCTGCGCCGGCAGGTGGCCTACACCAGGAGCCTGGCCGCGCAGCTGCGCGGCGAGGAATGTCCCACGGAGGTCGCCACGCTGATCCCCGCCGAGGAATACGAGCGGCGCAGCCAGACCAACAACTTCGCCAACAACGTCCTGCAGGGCTCCGCCGCCCTGCTGGCCGGCGAATACCGGGCGGGACGGCTGGACAGCATCGGCTTCATGCGCCTCGAGTCGACCATGGTCGAGCTCTCCAACTGCCAGGGCGGCCTGGAGCGGATCGCCAACACGCCCTTGCCCTATCCCTACGCCTATTTCCCCGGCCTGTTCATCAGCCTGTTCTGCATGATCGTGCCCATCGGCCTGGTGGATTCGCTGGGCTGGTTCACCCCGCTGGCCTCCACGGTGGCCGGCTTCATGCTGCTGGTGATCGAGCGGATCGGCGCCGATCTGCAGAGCCCGTTCCAGAAGAGCGAGCATCAGATCCAGACGGACGCGCTGTGCGCCAACATCCAGAAGAACCTCGATGCCATGCTGCGCGACGCCGCCAGACGGGGCGCCCGGGCGCGCGTGGCGAGCTGAGCGCGGGCTCAGTCGCCCAGCCGTTCGTAGCGTTCCTGGCGGAAGCGGGGCGTGCAGATGCAGTAGAACACCAGCTCGGTCTCGCCGACGTTGCGGATCTGCTGCGGCGTGCCCGCCGGGATCAGCACCAGGTCGCCGGGGCCGACCTCGCCTTCCAGCGGCCCGCCGAAGCCGACCCGGCCGCACCCCTCGACGATCAGATAGCGCTCGACGATGCCGTGCAGGCGATGCAGCTGGGTGGTCACGCCGGGGGCTACGCTCGCCCGGGCGACCGAGAGGCCGGGCGAGCCGGCATGGTTGAGCAGCTCGAGAATCCGGCAGCGCTCGGCGGTGAAGAAGCTCGCCGCCGGATCGGGACGGATGATGCTGGGCTTCATGGGGATGTCCTCCCGTTCGCGCGTCCGGCGCCGCCGGGCCGGTGCGGACTCATGCCGGGGCCTCCTCGCCGTGTCCGGCCGTCACGCGACCGACCGCGCCGGCCTCGGCCATGCGCTTGAGGGTCACGTAGTCGATCTTGCCGGAGCCGAGCAGGGGCAGGGCGTCGAGCGGCACGATCACCCGCGGCACGGCCAGTTCCGGTACGCCCTGGGCCCGGGCCGCGGCGAGCAGCTGCTCGCGGGACAGCGCGGGCGCGCTGGTGAACAGCACCAGGGCCTCGCCCTTGGCAGCGTCGCTGCGGGTGGAGGCGGCGTGGGCGAATCCCGGCGCGGCGCCGGCGGCGATGCTTTCGACCAGCTCCAGCGAGACCATCTCCCCGGCGATCTTGGCGAAGCGCTTGAGCCGGCCGCGGATGAACAGGAAGCCGTCGTCGTCCAGTTCGACGATATCGCCGGTGGCGTACCAGCCCGCCTCCCGGCCCGCCGGCGGCTGGAGCTCACCGGGGCGCTCGTGGAGCAGATAGCCCAGCATCAGGTTGGGCCCCTTCACGTGCAGGGCGCCGCCGCCTTCGATGCCCGGCACCGGCTCCAGCGCGTATTCCATGCCCGGCAGCAGCTGGCCGACGCTGCCGCGGCGGCAGGCCATGGGCACGTTGAACGCCACCACCGGGGCGCATTCGGTGACGCCGTAGCCCTCGAGGATGCGGATGCCGAACTTCTCCTGCCACAGCTGGCGCACGTCCTCGGCCAGCCGCTCGGCCCCGGCCACCACGTAGCGCATGCGGCCGAAGTCGTAGGGATGGGCGTGTCGGCCGTAATGGGCGAGGAAGGTCGAGGTACCGAACAGCATGTTGCAGTCGCGGTCGTAGACCAGCTCGGGAATCGCCTTGTAATGCAGCGGGCTGGGGTAGAGGAACACCTTGCAGCCGGCCACCAGCGGCAGCAGCGCGCCGCAGGTGAAGCCGAAGGAATGGAACAGCGGCATCGCCATCATGAACTTGTCGTGCGGGGTGAAATCCGCCATCGCCCGGATCTGCGCGACGTTGGCCAGCAGCGAGTCGTGGGAATGCACCACGCCCTTGGCCTTGCCTTCGGAGCCGGAGGTGAACAGCACCAGCGCGGCGTCCCCGGGGCGCTGGAAGGCGGCGGCGCGGCGCGGGAACAGCAGGTGCCAGAGGACCCAGAGCTTGTCGCCGGCGCCGAACTGCGCGCGGAGGTCCTCCAGGTAGTGCACGCGGATACCGGGCATCTGTACCAGCAGGTCGGTCAGGTCGGCCTTCTGCAGGAAGGTGCGCGAGGCGACCACGCTGCGGATGCCGGCGGCCGCGCAGGCCGAACGCAGACCTTCGGCGCCGGCAGTGTAGTTGAGCATGGCCGGGATGCGCCGGCCGAGCGAGAGACCGAGCAGCAGCGCGAGGGTCGGGGTGGCGTTCGGCGCCAGCACGCCGACCACCTCGCCGGGGACCGTCTGGCGGCCGAGGATGCGGGCGATGCCCAGGGCCATCTTCAGCAGGGAACCGTAGGAGTCCTCGCGCAGGCGCACGTCCTCCACCAGCCGGTAACGGCTGCCGAACTGCGCCCGCGCCTGGAGGAAGGCCTCGAACAGGGTGTGCCGCGGACGGGTGGCGACCAGCATCTCCTGCAGGATCTGCCGCAGCTGCTCGCCGGCGGGACGACGGCGCAGCCGGGCCGAGGGCTGCCCGGAGAGGTCGATGCGCCGCGGCGGCTGGATGAACAGGCGGATCTTCGGCAGCAGGCGGCGCGGAAAGAGGCCGCCCAGGCGGCCGAAGAAGCTGCGTCCGGCGCCCTCGATGCGGATCGGCACCAGGTTCGCGCCGGTGCGGGCGGCGACCAGGGCGGCGCCGTCGTAGACCTTCATCAGCGAACCGGTGCGGGTGATCCGCCCCTCGGGAAAGATCGCCACCGGTCGTCCGGACTCCACCAGCCGCACGATCTGCTTGATCGCCAGCGGGTTGTCCGAATCCACCGCCAGATGGGAGGCGAAGCCGAGCAGGAAGCGGAACAGCGGACGGCTGGCGATTTGGGTATGCACCACGAATACCGGATCGACCGGCAGGAAGGCCCAGAGCAGCACGCCATCGAGGAAGGATTCGTGGTTGGCGACGATCAGCGTGCGCGGATCGCGCAGCGGCCCGGGATCGCCCAGGACTTCGACGCGAAACAGCAGCTTGAGCAGGATGCGCAGGACGCTCTTGAGCATTGTCACTCCCTTGTCGGACTTGGCACGGGTGCCCGTCTGGCCGGGCGGAGGGAGGATGACGATTGGCGCGAGAAAGTCAAACCGGAGGGAGACGGGCGGAGCTTTGCCGACCCGCAAAAAAAAGACCCCCCTGGAGGGGGGGTTAGGCTAAATGGCCTAATGGAGCATCCGTGCTGCGTGAATCAAACCGGACCGCGATGCTCGCGCTGAACCTTGCTGACGAAGGCCAGGCATTCGCTGAAGCTCAGACTGTCGAACTTGGGCTTGTAGGCGGCGAGGCCCTCGGCCATGGTGATGACCTTGTCCTCGGCGCTCTGACCCTTGAAGTCCTCCTTGTCGAGGCGCAGGTCGTCCATCAGGGTGTTCCAGGCGGCGCCGCCGTCCGGATGGGGCAGCAGAATGATGCCGACGCCGTCGAGGTCGGTGGTCAGCGACTTGGTCAGATCCTCGACGTAGAACAGCACGCGGATGTCGGCGGCCAGATCGTTGCGGTAGCGCTCGACGAACAGCGGTACCTCGGCCAGATGGGCGACGATGCCGCTGATCATGCTGATCTTGCCGTCCTTGACCAGCAGGGTGGCCTGCTTGACCACCGCGGTCGGCGGCAGACGGCGGCCGGCGTCGTCGGCGATCTCGCCTTCGGTCAGCACCAGATCCCCCCGATAGGCCTCAGTGCCGGCCTGGCTGGTCGGGCCCTTGACGCTGAGGTTGCACAGCAGGTTTTGCGCTTCGTAGGTTTTCAACAGCATGGTCGTGCTCTCTTCTCGGTGGATCGGATCAGGCCACCTGGGTGGCGGTGGGGCAGGCGAGGTCGAGCAGGTCGCTGCAGTCGGCCTCGATCAAATGCAGGTTCTTGCGTTCGCAGACCTTGCGCTCCTTGGCGCTCGGGTCGGCGATCAGGACCCAGCCGGCCGGATCGGCGGCATCGTGGATCAGGTCGCTCATCACCATGCGCTCGGTGTCGCGGTTGAAGCGCATGCCGAGGAACAGGTAGCGCTTGTTCTTGCGCAGCTGCTTGATCCAGGCCGGCACGGCGAAGCCGCCCATCAGCTCGGTGATGTAATCGACGAAGTCGGCATCCGAGGCCACGTAGCTCGGCTTGGGCAGCGGCGTGCCGAGCGGCTTGAACAGCACCGGCAGGGCGGTGTCGACCTCGTTCAGGCTGATGCTGCGGTACTGGCCGTCGTCGAACTGGTAGAGATCGAAGCGATAGGGGGTGGCGGCGATGCGCGCGGCGCCGACCACCAGGGTGTGCTTGCGGTCGGCATAGCAGCGCTGCAGCAGGGTGTCGCGGTTGCAGTCGATCACGTAGGGCAGGTTCAGGCCGGCCAGCCAGGCGTGGAAGGGCGAGGCGCTCCAGTTGTCGCCGCCGTAGGTCTCGTTGAGGAAGCGCTCGATGTAGCTGCGCCCCTTCTTGTTTTCCAGGTGCATGGCGGCCCGCGGGAATTCGTACATCAGCCGCGGCGCCATGGGCTGGCCGCCGGTCATGGCGAGGATCAGGCTGTCGCTGTCGGCCGGCATCGGCTTGCCGGTCTGCCGATCGACCACGCCACGCAGCACGCCGGGCCCCAGGTAGGGAACGATGTCGCCGGCGCCGAGCTGCGCAAGGACTTCCTTTATCAAGCTGTTGTTCACGGGACTCTCCTGCTGGGTATGGGGCGTAAGAGCGGGAATAACCACGGCAATATGCGCGCCATATTCGGCAGAAGTTTGCAACTTGTTGATATGACGACAATTAACTAAAAAAGTCGGAAATAACGAAGTTGCCAGATAACAACAAGAAGAGAACTCGGTACGACAAATTGTCAGTTTTGCAACATCGATTAAAACGCTCGGGTAATTGTCCTCGCGGGGCATTCTGGAAGTTTGTTGGGTTGTCGTCATTGCAACATGGGCATTTCCCCATTGTTATATATCGCACTGCCTCAAAGTGCCTTTTCTTGCAGGATAATTCTTTCAAAAACAGTTAGTTATAAATGTTCCTCAGTCGCTGGCACAAACACTGCACCTGGGACTTTGCGCGGGCTCTTTCGTGCCTACGGCCCACTTTCAAAGTGGTAACGAAACCTGAGGAACTCAATTATGGCTATGCGTCAATGCGCTATCTACGGAAAGGGTGGGATCGGTAAATCGACTACCACTCAGAACCTCGTGGCTGCCCTGGCCGAGATGGGCAAAAAAGTGATGATCGTCGGTTGCGACCCGAAAGCCGACTCCACTCGCCTGATTCTGCACTCCAAGGCTCAGAACACCATTATGGAAATGGCTGCCGAGGCCGGCACCGTCGAAGACCTCGAGCTGGAAGACGTGCTCAAGGTCGGCTTCGGCGGCGTCAAGTGCGTTGAGTCCGGTGGTCCGGAGCCGGGCGTCGGCTGCGCCGGCCGCGGCGTGATCACCGCGATCAACTTCCTGGAAGAGGAAGGCGCCTACGACGAGGACCTGGACTTCGTGTTCTACGACGTACTGGGCGACGTGGTGTGCGGTGGCTTCGCCATGCCCATCCGCGAGAACAAGGCTCAGGAAATCTACATCGTCTGCTCCGGCGAGATGATGGCCATGTACGCCGCCAACAACATCTCCAAGGGCATCGTGAAGTACGCCAACTCCGGTGGCGTGCGTCTGGCCGGCCTGATCTGCAACAGCCGCAACACCGACCGCGAAGACGAGCTGATCATCGCCCTGGCCGAGAAGCTGGGCACCCAGATGATCCACTTCGTGCCGCGTGACAACGTCGTGCAGCGCGCCGAAATCCGCCGTATGACCGTGATCGAGTACGACCCGGCCGCCAAGCAGGCCGACGAGTACCGCGCTCTGGCCAAGAAGATCTACGAGAACAAGAAGCTGGTCATCCCGACCCCGATCACCATGGACGAGCTGGAAGCCCTGCTCATGGAATTCGGCGTGATGGAAGAAGAAGACCTGAGCATCGTCGGCAAGACCGCTTCCGAAGAAGCCTGATCGCTCCGCTTCAGTAGGACGGGGCAGGGCAGATGGGCCCTGCCGGGGTGTCGCACTGCGCGGCGCGCAGTGCGGCGTATCCGTTACCCGCAAATGAACGCAAGGCAAGAGGAGTCATACCATGTCCGGTATGTCACGCGAAGAGGTCGAAAGCCTCATCCAGGAAGTCCTGGAAGTTTACCCCGAGAAAGCCCGCAAGGACCGCGCCAAGCACCTCACCCCGAATGATCCGAGCCTGGAACAATCGAAGAAGTGCATCACCTCCAACAAGAAGTCGCAGCCGGGTCTGATGACCATCCGCGGCTGTGCCTATGCCGGTTCCAAGGGCGTGGTCTGGGGTCCGATCAAGGACATGATCCACATTTCCCACGGCCCGGTAGGCTGCGGCCAGTATTCGCGTGCCGGCCGGCGCAACTACTACATCGGCACCACCGGCGTTAACGCCTTCGTCACCATGAACTTCACCTCGGACTTCCAGGAGAAGGACATCGTCTTCGGCGGCGACAAGAAGCTGGCCAAGCTGATCGACGAGATCGAGACCCTGTTCCCGCTGAACAAGGGCATCTCCATCCAGTCCGAGTGCCCGATCGGCCTGATCGGCGACGACATCGAAGCCGTCGCCAAGCGCAAGGCCGCCGAGCACGAGACCACCGTGGTGCCGGTGCGCTGCGAAGGCTTCCGCGGGGTTTCCCAGTCCCTCGGCCACCACATCGCCAACGACGCCGTGCGCGACTGGGTGCTGAGCGCTCGCGACGACGACAACTCCTTCGAAACCACCCCGTACGACGTGGCCATCATCGGCGACTACAACATCGGCGGTGACGCCTGGTCCTCGCGCATCCTGCTCGAAGAAATGGGCCTGCGCGTGGTCGCCCAGTGGTCCGGCGACGGCTCCATCTCCGAGATCGAGCTGACCCCGAAGGTCAAGCTGAACCTGGTGCACTGCTACCGCTCGATGAACTACATCTCCCGCCACATGGAAGAGAAGTACGGCATCCCATGGATGGAGTACAACTTCTTCGGCCCGACCAAGACCGTCGAATCCCTGCGCGCCATCGCCAAGCAGTTCGACGAGAGCATCCAGGCCAAGTGCGAGGAAGTCATCGCCAAGTACAAGCCGGAATGGGACGCGGTGGTCGCCAAGTACCGTCCGCGCCTGGAAGGCAAGCGCGTCATGCTCTACATCGGCGGCCTGCGTCCGCGTCACGTGATCGGCGCCTACGAGGACCTGGGCATGGAAGTGGTCGGCACCGGCTACGAGTTCGCCCACAACGATGACTACGACCGCACCCTGAAGGAAATGGGTAGCGCCACCCTGCTGTACGACGATGTCACCGGCTACGAATTCGAAGAGTTCGTCAAGCGCATCAAGCCCGACCTGATCGGCTCCGGCATCAAGGAAAAGTTCATCTTCCAGAAGATGGGCATCCCGTTCCGTCAGATGCACTCCTGGGACTACTCCGGCCCGTACCACGGCTTCGACGGCTTCGCCATCTTCGCCCGTGACATGGACATGACCCTGAACAACCCGTGCTGGAACAAGCTGCAGGCTCCCTGGCAGAAGGCTGAAGAAGCCTCCGAGAAAGTGGCCGCCAGCGCCTGATATTCGCCGTAGTGCACAACGTCCCGCTGCAGGCCGGGGCACAGCTCGGTCTGCAGCCGGTATCCGACATCGCCGTCACAGATGAGTGAGGCGTAGGAGAGAGTCATGAGCCAGCAAGTCGATAACATCAAACCCAGCTATCCGCTGTTCCGCGACGAAGAATACAAGGAGATGCTTGCCAAGAAGCGCGATGCCTTCGAGGAGAAGCATCCGCAGGACAAGATCGACGAAGTCTTCCAGTGGACCACCACCCAGGAATACCAGGAGCTGAACTTCCAGCGCGAAGCGCTGACCGTCAACCCGGCCAAGGCCTGCCAGCCGCTGGGTTCGGTGCTCTGCGCCCTGGGCTTCGAGAAGACCATGCCCTACGTGCACGGCTCGCAGGGTTGCGTCGCCTACTTCCGTACCTACTTCAACCGTCACTTCCGCGAGCCGGTGTCCTGCGTGTCCGACTCGATGACCGAAGACGCCGCGGTGTTCGGTGGTCAGCAGAACATGAAGGACGGCCTGCAGAACTGCAAGGCCACCTACAAGCCGGACATGATCGCCGTGTCCACCACCTGCATGGCCGAGGTCATCGGCGACGACCTCAACGCCTTCATCAACAACTCGAAGAAGGAAGGGTTCATTCCGGACGAGTACCCGGTGCCCTTCGCCCACACCCCGAGCTTCGTCGGCAGCCACGTCACCGGCTGGGACAACATGTTCGAGGGCATCGCCCGCTACTTCACCCTGAACCACATGGATGACAAGGTGGTCGGCAGCAACCACAAGGTCAACGTGGTTCCGGGCTTCGAGACCTACCTGGGCAACTTCCGCGTCATCAAGCGCATGCTCAAAGAAATGGATGTCGGCTTCAGCTTCCTCTCCGATCCGGAAGAGGTGCTGGATACCCCGGCCGACGGCCAGTTCCGCATGTACGCCGGCGGCACCACCCAGGACGAGATCAAGGACGCGCCGAACGCCATCACCACCCTGCTGCTGCAGCCGTGGCACCTGGAGAAAACCAAGAAGTTCGTCGAGGGCACCTGGAAGCACGACGTACCGAAGCTGAACATCCCGATGGGCCTGGACTGGACCGACGAATTCCTGATGAAGATCAGCGAAGTCACCGGCCAGCCGATCCCGGCCAGCCTGGCCAAGGAGCGCGGCCGCCTGGTCGACATGATCACCGACTCCCACACCTGGCTGCACGGCAAGAAGTTCGCCATCTGGGGCGACCCGGACTTCGTCATGGGCCTGGCCAAGTTCCTGCTGGAGCTGGGTTGCGAGCCGACTCACATCCTCTGCCACAACGGCAACAAGCGCTGGAAGAAGGCGATGGACGCCATCCTCGAAGCCTCGCCGTACGGCAAGGACTGCACCGTCCACGTTGGCAAGGACCTGTGGCACCTGCGCTCGCTGGTCTTCACCAACAAGCCGGACTTCATGATCGGCAACAGCTACGGCAAGTTCATCCAGCGCGACACCCTGCACAAGGGCAAGGAGTTCGAGGTTCCGCTGATCCGCATCGGCTTCCCGATCTTCGACCGCCATCACCTGCACCGCTCCACCACCATGGGTTACGAGGGCGCCATGCAGATGCTGACCACCATCGTCAACGCCATTCTCGAGCGTCTGGACGAGGAAACCCGCGGTATGCAGACCACCGACTACAACTACGACCTGGTTCGCTAAGTCGCAAGGTAGTCACTGCCGGGGCGGCGCTCGCCGCCCCGGCACCCTTTCCGGCGGCTGCCGCGGGCTCTCTCTCCTGGCCCGCGGCAGCC
>NZ_JBHRSJ010000019.1:53291-89495 GCF_042643485.1 Azotobacter bryophylli
CTTCTACATCGCCAAGAAGGACCAGGAGGAAATCGTGGTCTCGCTGGAGCACGACAGTCCCGAGAGCTGGGGCGGCCAGGTCACTCTCGGCGACGGCTCCAGCTACTACATCGAGCCGATCCCGCAGCCCAAGCTGCCGATCACCGTTCGCGCCAAGCGAGCCGGCGAGGCCTAGGAGCATGAATGCGCACACGCCATACGGCCAGGCACGACTGCCGGCCCATCTGGCCCTGCGCATCGCCCTGGCTGCCCGCGTGCTCAAGGGGGTGGATACCGCCCTCCTGCTGCGCGCCCTGATCGCCGCCGTCGGCGAGCCGATCACCGAGGCCCGTCTGGCCAAGCTGCGCGGCTCCCGCCTGCGGACCCGGCTGCTGGAGGCCGGTGGTGGCGGCGAAGCGTCGCCGGTCATCTCCGAAGGCCAGCTGCAGCGTGCCCTCAGCCTGCTCAAGGGCCGCGGCGTGCGCATGCCGGAGGAGCCGCCGCCGACGCCGCAGCCCTACCGCGAGGGCGAGCTGCAGGATTCCGTGCGCATCGCCTGCGCCTCGGACAACGGCGAGCGCCTCGACGGCAGCTTCGGCAACTGCGCGCGCTTTCTCGTCTACCAGATATCGCCCAGCGCCAGCCGACTCATCGACGTCCGCCAGCCCGGCCCCTGCTCGGCGGAAGAGGACCGCAACGCCCTGCGCGCCCAGCTGCTCGCCGACTGCCAGCTGCTCTACACCCTGAGCATCGGCGGGCCGGCGGCGGCCAAGGTGATCCGCGCCGGGGTGCACCCGGTCAAGCTCGCCCGGCCGCAGCCGGCGCGGGAAATCGTCGAGGAGCTGCAGCGGGTGCTGGCCACCGCGCCGCCGCCCTGGCTGGCCAAGGCCATGGGCGCCGAGCCCGGCCGTCGCGTGCGTTTCACTCAGTAACCGCTTCCTCGAGGAACCAGCCATGATCAGCCAGTCCCTTCTCGACGACGTTATCCGCCAGGCCGAGCAGTCGGTGCTCGACGAAAGTCTGCTCGTCGGCCTGCGCAGCGCGCATCCCGGCGTGCATTTCACCTGCTGCATGGACGACGACATCGTGGTCAACGCCAAGCCGGTCGCCGAGCGACCGGGTTTCAACGTCTACCTGGTCAACTCCAGCAACCACTGCTCGGTGCTGACCAACGACCTGGACGGCGCCTCCGGCATCGTCCTGGCGGAAATCATCCCGGACTGAGGTTGGCCATGCGCGACGATCTAGGCGAGGACATCACTCCCATCGGCGACTGCCGGGCCTGCAGCTTCCGCGGCAACCTGCTGCTCGCCGGGCGTTGCAGCCCCGGCGATGCCTGCGTGGCGGTGGAAAGCGGGCGGCAGATCGACCGCTTCTTCCGCAACAACCCGCACATCGCCGTGCATTACCTCGGCGATCCCTTCTGGGAGCGCCGCGCCATCGCCGTGCGCTACTCCCCGGTGGAAGCACTCGCCCCGCTGATCCGCGACAGCGACGAGGCGGTGCGCCGCGCCGTGGCCTATCGCCTGCCGCGCGAGCAGCTCATCGCGCTGATCCACGACGAGGATCGCGAGGTGCGCATCACCGTGGCCGACCGCCTGCCGCTCGAGCAGCTGGAGCAGATGGCCGCCGACCGGGACTACCTGGTGCGCGCCTACGTGGTCCAGCGCATCGCCCCGGGCCGGCTGTTCCGCTTCATGCGCGACGAGGACCGCCAGGTGCGCAAGCTGGTGGCCAAGCGCCTACCGGACGAGAGCCTCGGCCTGATGGCCCAGGACCCGGAGCCGGAAGTGCGCCGCATCGTGGCCTCGCGCCTGGCCGGCGCCGACGTGGTGGAAATGCTCTACGACCCGGACTGGACGGTGCGTCTGGCTGCGGTGGAGAACGCCCCGCTGGAATCTCTGCGCGAGCTGGACGAGCAGGACCCGGAAGTGAAGCGGGCGATCGAGGAGCGACTGGCGGCTGGGCGCTAGTCCGCCGCGGCGGTCAAGCTGTCAGCGTGGCCGCTGCAGGCGCCTGGTGTTGACCAGCTCCACCGCTCGCGCGCGCAGCTGGCCGCAGCCGCCCTCGACGTCCTGGCCGGCCGAATTGCGCACCTTGGTCAGCACGCCGCGGCTGTGCAGGTAGCGCACCATCTCGACGATCCGCTCGCTGGCGGGGCGCCGGTAGTCGTCGGCTTCCAGGCTGTTGTAGGGGATCAGGTTCATCACCGCGTACTTGCCCTTGAGCAGGCGAAGGATACCGTCCAGCTCCTCCTGGCCGTCGTTGATCCCGGCCAGCAGGGTCCACTGGTACTGGATCGGGTAGCCGACCGTGCGGGCGTAGCGCTCGCCCAGTTCGACCAGCTCCGCCGGATCGATGGGCGGGGCTTTGGGCAGCAGCTCCCGGCGCAGGTCGGCGCGGGTGCTGTGCAGGGACAGGGCCAGGGCAGGTTTCACCCGCTCCTGCGGCAGGCGTTCGAACACCCGCGGATCGCCGACGGTGGAGAACACCAGGTTCTTGTGGCCGATGTTGCCTTCGCTGCCGAGCAGGTCGATGGCTTCCAGCACGTTGTCCAGGTTGTGCGCCGGTTCGCCCATGCCCATGAACACCACCTTCTTCACCGGGCGGAAGCGCCGGGCGAGGGCGACCTGGGCGACGATCTCGGCGCTGCCCAGCTGGCGCAACAGGCCGCTCTTGCCGGTCATGCAGAACACGCAGCCCACCGCGCAGCCGACCTGGCTCGACACGCACAGCCCGTCGCGGGGCAGCAGCACGCTTTCCACCATCTGCCCGTCGGACAGCTCGACCAGCAGGCGCGCGGAGCCGTCCGCCCCCGGGTGCTCGGAGCGCAATCGCACCAGGCCGTCCAGTTCGCGGACCAGCTGCGGCAGCGCCTCGCGCACGGCGAGGGGCAGGAAGTCCTGCGCCTGCTGGTTGCGCCGGCCGCTGTCCAGCGGCCGGCCCTGCAGCCAGGCACGCAGGATCCGCCCGCTATGGAGGGGCAGGGCGCCGAGCTCGGCGAGGCGGTGGTGAAGGTCTTGGATGCGCATGGGGCGCGCATCCTATCACCCCGCCGGGGCGAATTCATGCGCCCGCGACCTTCCGTCCGGCGGATAGCCCGTCCGCCGCCGGTGGCGGGGGCGGTTCCGCTTCCCCGCTTGTCACAAAACCGACACCCCGACGCCTTTGCGACAAAGTCATGAAGCTACAAGTCCCGAAAAATCAGTGAGTTAGCTTCTGGTACAGGCATTGCACCATCCCCTCCAGAGAGCTGCACCTACGACCAGAGGGGTATGCGATGAAAGCCAAGGATATTGCCGAGCTGCTCGACGAGCCCGCCTGCAGCCACAACAAGAAGGAGAAGTCCGGCTGCTCCAAGCCCAAGCCGGGCGCCACCGACGGTGGCTGCGCCTTCGACGGGGCGCAGATCGCGCTGCTGCCGATCGCCGACGTGGCGCACATCGTCCACGGGCCGATCGCCTGCGCCGGCAGTTCCTGGGACAACCGCGGCACCCGCTCCAGCGGCCCCGACCTCTACCGCATCGGCATGACCACCGACCTCACCGAGCAGGACGTGATCATGGGCCGCGCCGAGAAGCGCCTGTTCCATGCCATCCGCCAGGCGGTGGAGACCTACGCGCCGCCGGCGGTGTTCGTCTACAACACCTGCGTGCCGGCGCTGATCGGCGACGACGTGGAGGCGGTGTGCAAGGCCGCCAGCGAGCACTTCGCGACCCCGGTGGTGCCGGTGGACGCCGCCGGCTTCTACGGCACCAAGAACCTCGGCAACCGCATCGCCGGCGAGGCCATGGTCAAGTACGTGGTCGGCACCCGCGAGCCCGAGCCGGTCCCGGTGGCCAGCCAGCGCCCCGGCATCCGCGTGCACGACGTCAACCTGATCGGCGAATACAACATCGCCGGCGAGTTCTGGCACGTGCTGCCGCTGCTCGACGAACTGGGCCTGCGGGTGCTCTGCACCCTCTCCGGCGACGCCCGTTTCCACCAGGTGCAGACCATGCACCGCGCCGAAGTGAACATGATGGTCTGCTCCAAGGCCATGCTCAACGTCGCCCGCAAGCTGCAGGAGCGCTACGGCACGCCCTGGTTCGAGGGTAGCTTCTACGGCATCACCGACACCTCCCAGGCGCTGCGCGATTTCGCCCGGCTGATCGGCGACCCCGATCTCAGCGAGCGCACCGAGGCGCTGATCGCCCGGGAAGAAGCCAAGATCCGCCGCGCGCTGGAGCCCTGGCGCGAGCGTCTGTCCGGCAAACGCGTGCTGCTCTACACCGGCGGGGTGAAGTCCTGGTCGGTGATCTCCGCCCTGCAGGACCTGGGCATGAAGGTGGTCGCCACCGGCACCAAGAAGTCCACCGAGGAGGACAAGGCACGCATCCGCGAACTGATGGGCGACGACGTGAAGATGCTCGACGAGGGCAAGGCGCGGGTGCTGCTGAAGACCGTGGACGAATACAAGGCCGACATCCTCATCGCCGGCGGCCGCAACATGTACACCGCCCTCAAGGGGCGCATTCCCTTCCTCGACATCAACCAGGAGCGCGAATTCGGCTACGCCGGCTACGACGGCATGCTCGAACTGGTGCGCCAGCTGTGCCTGACCATCGAGAGTCCGGTGTGGGAGGCGGTGCGCCGCCCGGCGCCCTGGGCCGGCGCCGCATCCCAGGCGGCGCCGCTGAACGTGGTGGCTGCGGCCCCGCTCGCCGCCCCGACCAAAGCCGCGTGAGGGACAGACCATGGCCGAGATCGTCAACCGCAAGAAAGCCCTGGCCGTCAGCCCGCTGAAGGCCAGCCAGACCATGGGCGCCGCCCTGGCCTTCCTCGGCATGACCCGCAGCATGCCGTTGCTGCACGGCTCGCAGGGCTGCACCGCCTTCGCCAAGGTGTTCTTCGTCCGCCACTTCCGCGAGCCAGTGCCGCTGCAGACCACGGCGATGGACCAGGTCAGCTCGATCATGGGCGCCGACGAGAACATCGTCGAGGCGCTGAAGACCATCTGCGAGAAGCAGGACCCGGCCGTCATCGGCCTGGTCACCACCGGCCTCGCGGAAACCCAGGGCTGCGACCTGAACAGCGCCCTGCACCAGTTCCGCAGCGAATACGACGAGTACGACAAGACCGCCATCGTCCCGGTCAACACCCCGGACTTCACCGGCAGCTTCGAGAGCGGCTTCGCCGCCGCGGTGAAGGCGATCGTCGAGACCCTGGTGCCCGAGAGCCACGGCCAGGCCGGCCAGCGCCCGCGCCAGGTCAACGTGCTGTGCACCGCCAACCTCACCCCCGGCGATCTGGAGTTCATCGCCGAGAGCATCGAGAGCTTCGGCCTGCGGCCGCTGCTGATTCCCGATCTGTCCGGCTCCCTCGACGGCCACCTGGACGACGTCCGCTTCAACCCGCTGACCACCGGCGGGCTGACCCTGGACGAGTTGGCCACGGCGGGGCAGAGCGTCGCCACCCTGGTGGTCGGGCAGAGCCTCAATGGCGCCGCCGATGCGCTGGCGGCGCGCACCGGCGTGCCGGACCGGCGCTTCGGCGTGCTGCTCGGCCTCGACGAGGTTGACGCCTGGCTGACGGCGCTGGCCGAGATCAGCGGCAATCCGGTGCCCGAGCGCTGGCAGCGCCAGCGCCGCCAGCTGCAGGACGCCATGCTCGACACCCACTTCATGCTCGGCTACGCCCGGGTGGCCATCGCCGCCGACCCCGACCTGCTGCTCGGCTTCGACGCCCTGCTGCGCGGCATGGGCGCGCAGACCGTCGCCGCCGTGGTGCCGGCCAAAGCGCCGGCCTTGGCGGCCTCGCCTCTGGCGAGCATCCAGGTCGGCGACCTGGAAGATCTGGAGCAGGCGGCCGGCGCCGGCCAGGCCCAGCTGATCCTCGGCAACAGCCACGCCCTGGCCAGCGCCCAGCGCCTCGGCGTGCCGCTGCTGCGCATGGGCTTTCCCCAGTACGACCTGATCGGCGGCTTCCAGCGCTGCTGGTGCGGTTACCGGGGCACCGCCCAGGCGCTGTTCGACATGGCCAACCTGCTGGTCGAGCACCATCAGGGCATCCCTGCCTATCACTCGATCTACGCGCAGCAACCCGCAACCGAACCCCAGCAGCAATGGAGGCACTGAAGCCATGGCCAGCCCGACCCGACAACTGCAGGTACTGGATGGAGAGGACGACGGCACCCTGCTGAAGGTCGCCTTCGCCTCGTCCGATCGCGAGCACGTCGACCAGCATTTCGGTTCCTCGCGCTCCTTCGTCATCTACGGCGTCAACCCGGAACAGTCGCAGCTGCTCTCGGTGGTCGAGTTCGGCGAGCTCGACCAGGACGGCAACGAGGACAAGCTGGTGACCAAGCTGGAGCTGCTCAAGGGCTGCATCGCCGTCTACTGCCGCGCCTGCGGCGCCTCGGCGGTGCGCCAGCTGATGGCCATCGGCGTGCAGCCGGTCAAGGTCGCCGAGACCGCCCGCATCGACGAGCTCATCGAAACCCTCCAGGCCGAGCTGCGCGAGGGCCCGTCGGCCTGGCTGGCCAAGGCCATCCGCCGTACCCAGGGGGCCGACCGCCAGCGTTTCGACGCCATGGCCGCCGAGGCCTGGGACGAATAGGACCCGACCGAATCACCACGAGGAAGCAACCATGTTCGATGCACAGGAACAACAAGCCGTCGTCCGGGAAGACGACCAGGCTCTGCAGCAGCCGATCATCAGGCAGATGGTCGTGCAGCTGCGCGCCATGGACAGCTACGGCACCTACGACACCTGGAGCGATGCCCGCGTGCTCGACCCGCTGGTGCTGACCAAGGAGCGGCGCAAGGCCATTCCGGTGGTGGGCGATCCCGACGAGACCACCATTTCCCGGGTCAAGGCCTATTACAACGCCCTCGCCCAGCTGGTCGAGGGCGAGACCGGACTGCTGGCCGTGCCGGTGATCAACATCACCCACGAAGGCTTCGGCCGCGCGCTGATCCTGGTCGGCAAGCTGGTGGCCCTGGACAAGACCCTGCGCGACGTGCACCGCTTCGGCTTCGAGTCCCTGGACGCGCTCGCCGGCGAGGCGCAGAAGCTGGTGGACAAGGCCGTCAGCCTGGTCAACGGCAATCGGGCGGTCGCCGAGCTCTGAGGGTAGCCAGATGAACGAAGAAGAACTCAAGGCCCTGAAGAAGGAAGTCAGCCAGAAGAAGCGCATCGCCACCGACTGGGCTTCGCAGATCCACGACCTGGTCGAGGATCGTCTGCTGACCGACTACGACACCTTGCCGGAGCTGGCCCGGCAGGCCCACCAGGCCTGCGTCGACTGGGCCGCGGCCAAGGCCCGGCTGGAGGCCGCCGAGGCGGTCTGAGCCGGCAGGGCGAGCCGGCCCGGCGCCGTCCGGGGCCGGCCGCCGATTCCAACCCAAGATCCAGAGCGGGCTTCGAACCGCCGTTTCGACAACCGTTAGCCACCGCCACCGCCGGTGGCGGGCAGGAGATAGTACATGGCTGAGGCAATGATTACCGGGCGTACCCGGGGCGGGGCAGAGTGGACTCCGGAGTTCGTCACCGAACTCGACGCGAAGAAGTGCATCGGCTGCGGCCGCTGCTACAAGGTCTGTCCGCGCGACGTGTTCACCCTGGTCGAGCGCGCCGAGATGGTCGAGGACGACGACTTCTACGACGACGACGACGAGATGATGGTGATGACCATCTCCGACGGCCTCGACTGCATCGGCTGCAAGGCCTGCTCCGCGGTCTGCCCGAAGCAGTGCCACACCCACCAGGCCCTGGCGGGCTGAGGAGAGGCGAACATGGCCAAGCCGGAATTCCACATTTTCGTCTGCATCCAGCGGCGCGCCGACGGGCATCCGCGCGGCAGCTGCGCGGCCAAGGGCGGCGAAGCGCTGTTCAACGCCTTCAGCCAGGTGCTGATCCAGAAGAACCTGCTGGGGCGCATCGCCCTCACCGGCACCGGCTGCCTCGGGCCGTGCCAGGCCGGCGCCAACGTGCTGATCTACCCCGGTTCGCTGATGTACAGCTGGGCCGAACCGGGCGATGCGGAAATCATCATCGACCACCTGCTCAAGGGCGAGACCTACGCGGACAAGCTCGCCCCGGCGGAAATCTGGTAACGACCATGGCCGACGTGCTGCTGTTCGGCTCCGGGCGGGCGTTCTTCTCCGACAACCCGCCGAAGGAGCTGCGCTACCTGCTCAACAGCGCCCTCTGCGCCGAGCGTCCCGAGGCAGTCGAGGCCCTGCTGCTGGAGGCGCGCAGGCGCTGGCCGCAGGAGCCGGACGCGTACATCGGTCTGTACAAGTTCTATTTCGTCTCGACCCGCTACGCCGAGGCCGAAGCGGCGGTCTGGGCCGCCCTGCGCGCGGCCGCCGGCGCGGCCGGCTTCGACCGCAACTACCGCCGGCTGCGTCCGGACAGCGCCGACTGGTCGCTCCGGCGCGGGCCGGAACGGCTCTACCTGTTCAGTCTCAAGGCCCTGGGCGTCATCCGCCTGCGCCGGGCCAAGGTCGAGCAGGCCCGGCAGGTTCTGGAGAAGCTGCTGGAGCTGGACCCTGGCGACGAGATCGGCGGTGGCGCCTTCCTGCACATCGCCCGTTCCTTCAAGGAGGATGCCGCATGACCCTGGAACAGCGCCTCAAGGAGGCGCAGCCTTTGTTCGCGGAAATCTGGCAGGCCCTGCACGGCGCCCTCGAACGGGTCGGCTTCGACAAGGACCTGGCGGTGACCGGCACGCCCTGCAGCCATGCCGAACTGCGCGAAGACCCCTTCGATCACAGCCAGACCCTCTACGCGGAGTGGCGCACCCCCCATGGCTGCCTGATGGGCAGCATCCTGATCCATGGCGACGGCCAGGCCTTCGCCGAGTTCGACGTGCTGATGCCCCACCCGCGCAAGCCCGACTGGGTGATCGAGGCCGCCACCGCCTGGGGACGGCCCGGTTCCCTGAAGAGCGAGCTGCGCCTGCTGCCGGCGCTGGATTCATGAACGCCCTGTACGACTGGCTGCTGGACAGCGCCGCCAGCGCCGCCCGCGACGAGCCGGTGCGCAGCCTGCAGATCGGCCTCAGCTGGACCCTGGCGGAAGTGGCCGACGGCCTGGGCTTCGCCTTCAGCCCGCGGCAGGTGCCGCGCACCCTGGGTTGGGCCGGTACCCTCAGGGGCCAGCCCAGCGACCGACTGCGCGACTGGCTTCTATCCTGGGACGCCGCGCAGGCGGTGGTCGGCCTGGCCCTGGTTAACGCCGCCGTCAACCGCGCCTCGCCCTGCCTGCGCCAGGCCGAACCGCTGCGCGGCGAGGTCCCCGGGCATCTGCGCGTGTTCGCCCATTTTCGCCCGCGGCTGGACGGCCAGCGGGTCGTGGTGATCGGCCACTATCCCGGACTGGAGCGGCTCTGGCAGGACTTCCCGTACCATTGTCTGGAGCGCAACCCGCAGGATGGCGATCTGCCCGACAGTGCTGCGGATTACCTGCTGCCCCAGGCCGACTGGGTGTTCATCACCGCCAGCAGCCTGGCCAACAAGACCCTGCCGCGGCTGCTCGAGCTGTCGCGCCAGGCCCGGGTGGTGCTGATGGGGCCGAGCCTGCCCTGGCTCTACGACTGGCGCCATTTCGGCGTGGACTACCTGGCCGGGGTGCAGGTGCTGGATGCCGACGCCGCCCGCCAGGTGGTCGCCGAGGGCGGCGGCACCCGGCTGTTCCAGGGCCCCGTGGAGTACGCCTTGCTGGCGCTGGATGCATGAGCGAGCTGTTGCCCGGCTATGCCGGACTTCCCTGGCGGATGCTGGTCTGCCACAAACACCCGGTCAGCGCCCGGCTGCGCTTCCTGGTTCCGCTGCGTTCCGGGGTGGTGCTGCCGCAGGCCCTGCCGCGCCTGGCGGTGATCGCCGAGCCCGGTGGCGGGCCGCTGGTGCAGAGCCACCCGGCCAGCGCTCTGCGCAGCCTGCAGCGGACGCTGGGGATCGACAAGGAGCTGACGCTGGTCAGCGAATTCCAGTTGCACATGGAGGTGCCGGGACTGCTCCTGCCGGTCTACCTTGCCGCGCTGCCGGGCCACGATCTCTGTGTCCCGCCGCCGGGGACGCGCTGGATCGAGCTGCCGCAGAGCATCGGCATGCCCTGGCTGGATCGGGAGCTGCTCAGGCGCGCCTACGAGGTGCTGATCGGCTGAGCCGCCCGGGGGAATGCGGGGCGCAGCGCGAATGCGCCGCGCCCCGTACCGCACTCAGGCGCGCAGCAGGGCCTTGACCAGCTTGGGCGACAGCTGCTCTTCGGTGAATTGCGGCTCGTTCGGCGGATACAGGACGTCTTCGACGATGTTGAATCCGTGCTCCTTGCCGAGGGCGATCATTTCGCGGACCTTTTCGCAGGCCTTCAGCTTCTCGCCCAGGGCCTGATCGGCACGGGCCTGGTCGGAGAAGGCTTTGATTTCCTTGATGGACATGCTTCGTTCTCTCTGTCGCGGTTACTAAAGCCGGGCTCCACTGCGCCCGGTACAGGGCTTTAGCAACTTTGATGCCCTCGAAAAACTGCCTATGAATCAGTAAGTTAGTCATGGGGCATGTCGCGTTTGCGACAACGGCGATGGCGGCTTGCGGTAATTCGGACAGTCCGGCGGCAGGGTTCAGCGGGCGTGCTGGAAGGTCTTCACTGCCGAGACCAGCAGCAGCGCGCCGATCAGCGTTGTCAGCCAGGCGGTCGGCACGGCGCCCAGCAGCAGGCCGCCCAGCGCGGCGCCGAGAACCGAGCCGGCGGCCATCCCGCGCATCAGCGGCCGCTCCTGGCGCAGGACCGCGAAGGCCTGGGCGCGCGCATAGCGGACGAAGCCGACGATCATCGTCGGCAGGCTGACCATCAGCGACAGGCTGCCCGCGACCTTGGTGTCCAGGCCGTAGAGCAGCACGATGGTCGGGATCAGCAGCTCGCCGCCGGCCACGCCAAGCAGGGCGGCGACCATGCCGATCAGCAGACCGGCGAGCACCCCGGCCAGCAGGCGCAGGGCTCCGGGCTCGAGGAGCGGCGCGGGGCTGCCGGCGTGCCGGCCCGACCAGGCCTCGGCCAGCATCACCAGCGCCAGGCCGAGCATCAGCAGCATGACGATCCGGTCGAGCCAATGCCGCGGCAGCCTGATGGCATGGCCCGCCGCCCACCAGGCACCGACCAGGCTGCCGGCGAGGAGGTTGAGCACCACGTGCAGGTGGGGCGCGAGAAGGTCCGGCGAAATGGCGCCGCCGCGAAAGAGCAGGGCGGCGCTCACCACCACCAGGCTCATGGCCTTGTTGAGGATCACCGCCTCCAGGGTGCCGAGGCGGAACAGGGCGACCAGCACCGGCAGGCGGAACTCCGCGCCGCCGAGACCGATCAGCCCGCCCAGGGTGCCGATCAGCGAGCCGGCGAGGAATCCCTGCCCGCTGCGGGAAAGGTCGGACATGGCGTTTGCCTTCGGGGCGCGCTCGCTCATTCCAGCAGCGCCACCGCCTTGATCTGCGCCCACAGCGCCTTGCCCGGGGCGATGCCGAGCAGGTCGCAGGAGCGGCGGGTGATGCGCGCCAGCAGCGGCGTGCCGTCGGCCTCCAGGCGCACCAGCACGTGGGCCGGGGTGTCGGCCGCGGCCACCTCACGGACGCGGGCCGCCAGGATATTGGTGATGCTGCTGTTCTCGTTGCGCTCCAGGGCCAGGCTGACGTCGCGGGCGTGCACGCGAAAGCGCAGCCGCTGGCCGAGCGGTTCCGGGCGGCGCGCCACCAGCACCTGGCCGCCGGGGAAGTCCAGGCGGGTCAGGTGATAGCGGTCGTCGTGCTCGGCCACTACCGACTGGATGACCACGCCGGCGTCCTCGGCGAAGGCGGTCGGCAGGTCGAGCCGGGCCAGGGTTTCCTGCAGGCCGCCCTGGGCCACCGCCCGGCCCCGGTCGAGCAGCACCACGTGGTCGGCCAGACGGGCCACCTCGTCGGGGGCGTGGCTGACGTAGAGGATGGGGATGTCCAGCTCGTCGTGCAGGCGTTCCAGATAGGGCAGGATCTCGTTCTTGCGCTTGTGGTCGAGGGCCGCCAGCGGCTCGTCCATCAGCAGCAGGCGCGGGCTGGTGAGCAGCGCGCGGGCGATGCCGACCCGCTGCCGCTCGCCGCCGGACAGGTGCCCGGGCATGCGTTCGAGCAAGTGGCCGATGCCGAGCAGTTCGAGGACGCGTTCCCAGGACACCCGGCGGATCGCCGCCTTGACCCGGCGCATGCCGTATTCCAGGTTGCGCCGCACCGACAGATGCGGAAACAGGCTGGCCTCCTGGAACACGTAGCCGAGGGCGCGCTTGTGCGGCGGCACGAACAGTCCGCTGGCGCTGTCCTGCCAGCGCTCGCCGTTGACTTCCAGACACGCCTCCGGCGCCCGCTCCAGGCCGGCGACGCAGCGCAGACAGGTGGTCTTGCCCGAGCCGGAATGGCCGAACAGGGCGGTGACGCCGCGGCCGGGCAGGCGCAGGTCGACATCCAGGGAGAAGCCCGGATAGGCCAGGCGGAAGCGCGCGCGGATGCCGCCGCCGGCGTCCTGTGCGGGCGCGGCGGAGCGGGCCGGCCAGGCCAGGAGGCGTTCGGCGGTGTCGATCGGTTCGCTCATCGGTTCCAGCCCTGCTTGAGGCGCGTGCCGTAGAGCACCAGCAACACGAGGAAGGAGAACGCCAGCATGCCGCCGGCCAGCCAGTGGGCCTGGGCATAGTCCATGGCCTCGACGTGATCGTAGATCTGCACCGAGACCACCCGGGTCCGTTCGGGGATGTTGCCACCGATCATCAGCACCACCCCGAATTCGCCCACGGTATGGGCGAAGCCGAGGATGGCGGCGGTGACGAAGCCGGGCCTGGCCAGCGGCAGGACCACGCTGAAGAAGGTGTCCCAGGGACCGGCGCGCAGGGTCGCCGCCACCTCCAGCGGGCGCTCGCCGATCGCCTCGAAGGCGTTCTGCAGCGGCTGCACCACGAAGGGCAGCGAGTAGAACACCGAGGCGACGACCAGGCCGGCGAAGGTGAAGGGCAGGGTGCCGAGTCCGAGACTCTGGGTCAGCTGGCCGACGAAGCCGTGGGGCCCCATGGCAATCAGCAGGTAGAAGCCGAGCACGCTGGGCGGCAGCACCAGCGGCAGGGCCACCACCGCGCCGATCGGCCCCTTCAGGCGCGAACGGGTGCGCGCCAGCCACCAGGCGATCGGCGTGCCGAACAGCAGCAGCAGGAGCGTGGTCAGGCTGGCGAGCTTGAGGGTCAGCCAGATCGCCGCGGTATCGACGCTGTCGAACTGGGGCATCCGCGCCTCAGTCCAGCGCGTAGCCGTAGGATTTGATCACCGCCTTGGCCTTGTCGCCCTTGAGGTACTCGACCAGGGCCTTGGCCGCCGGGTTGTCCTTGCCCTTGGCGAGAATCACCGCATCCTGGCGGATCGGCTCGTGATACTGGGCCGGGACTATCCAGGCCGAGCCGCTGGTGATCTTGCTGTCCTTGTAGACCTGGGAAAGGGCGACGAAGCCCAGTTCGGCGTTGCCGGTGGCGACGAACTGCTGCGTCTGGGCGATGTTCTCGCCCTGCACCAGGCGCCCTTGCAGCTTCTGGGTCAGGCCGAGCTTGTCCAGGGTGGCCATGGCCGCCGCGCCGTAGGGAGCGGTCTTCGGATTGGCCACCGCCAGGTGCTGGAAATCGCCCTTGCGCAGGACGTCGCCCTTGCCGTCGACGTAGCCGTCGCGCGCCGACCACAGCACCAGGGTGCCGACGGCGTAGGTGAAGCGGCTGCCCTCGACGGTGGCGCCCTCGCTGTCCAGCTTGGCCGGGGTGCTGTCGTCGGCGGAGAGGAAGACCTCGAAGGGCGCACCGTTCTGGATCTGTGCGTAGAACTTGCCGGTCGCCCCGGAGGAAAGCACCGCCTTGTGCCCGGTGTCCTTGGCGAATTCCGCGGCGATCGCCTCCATCGGCGCGGCGAAGTTGGCCGCGACGGCGACCTGTACATCCTCCGCCTGGGCCGCGCAGGCGAGCAGGCCGGCGCCCAGGGCGGCGAACAGGCGGGACAGCTTATGACTCATGGGGTGCACTCCTTGTGGGGAAAAGCGGCAGGGAAAGGTTCATTCGTAGCTGGCCAGGATCACGCTGGAGGACTTGAAGAAGGCGCAGGCCTCGACGCCCGGCTCGATGCCGAGAGTCTTGCAGCTGTCCGTGGTGACCACGCAGGTGACGGTGCGCCCGGAGGGCAGCGCCAGGGTCACTTCGCTGTTCACCGGGCCGTCGTGCACCGCGGCGACCTGGCCCCGGAGCTGGTTGCGCGCGGTGAGCTTGATCGACGGTTCGGTGGAGAGCATCACCGAGGACGACTTCACCAGGGCGAAGACCTCCTTGCCGATGGCCAGCTTGAGGTTCTCCGCGCTAGCCTGGGTGATGATGGCGGCGATCTCGTTGTCGGCGTCGAGGCGGATGCGCACCTCGTAGTCCACGCCGCCGACGCGCAGGCCGGTGATGGTGCCGGCGAACTGGTTGCGTGCGCTGGTCTTCATGCTCATGGAGTGCATCAGCCTCTGGAAGGCCTGGATGTCCCCGCCGCTGACCTCGTTGAGGCGCGACGAGAGGCGGTCCAGGGCGCTCTGGTATTCGATCTCGAGGGCCCGGTACATGGCCACCACGCGCCGGCCGTACTCGGTGAGCTGGGTGCCGCCGCCCTGCCGGCCGCCGGCGACCCGCACCACCACCGGCTCGGGGGCCAGGTTGTTCATGGTGTCGATGGCGTCCCAGGCTGCCTTGTAGGACAGCGGCACGGCCTTGGCCGCGCGGTTGATCGAGCCTTCGCGCTCGATCTCCTCGAGCAGGCGGATGCGGGTATCGGAAAGTGCCGTGCCGACATCGGTGTCCAGGGACATGCGCGCGAGAAAGCGGGTGGCGCTCAGAGTCATGACGATTCCTTCCTGCCGAATTTATTTATATTGCCTGATTTATATAAAGCAAATCCTATGCCAGTCGTTTTTTCGATGGTTGCCTGGCTATAAGCCCCGTCCTTAAGCTGTTCCGCAGATTCGGTGTCGGATTCCCGACACGGATTTATGTCGGGTCAGACATAAATGATGGTTCAAATCCCACATGACATCATCAAGGAGTACGTCATGAAAATCAGTGCCCGCAACGTCTTCGAAGGCACCATCGACACCCTGCAGCCGGGTGCGGTCAACGCCGAAGTCAGCATCGCCCTCGGCAACGACCGGCTGGTCGCGGTGGTCACCATGGAGAGCGTCAGGTCGCTGGAGCTGGCCGCCGGCAAGTCCGTGCTGGCCATCGTCAAGGCGCCCTGGGTGCTGCTGATGAGCGACGACAGCGGCGTACGCCTGTCGGCGCGCAACCAGCTGCGCGGCACCGTCAAGCTGGTGGAGGCCGGTGCGGTGAACGCCGAGGTCGTCCTGACCCTGGCCGGCGGCACCGAGCTCACCTCCATCGTCACCAAGGAAGCGGTCGCCGAATTGGGCCTCAAGCCGGGTACGAGCGCCATAGCCGTGATCAAGGCTTCCCACGTGATTCTCGGCGTACCCGCCTGATCCTCCGGCGGCCCATGGCACGGGGCATGCTTGCCTGCGCGGCATGCCTTAGCCACGGGGGACCGCCATGGCTCCGTTCGTTCTTCCGGCGCTGCTGCGCCGCTCCCGTGCCGCCCGGGCCTGCGCGCCCGATCGGCTGGACTTCCATCTGCGCAAGCGCCTCGTCGCGGCGGACGGGCCCGTCACCCTGGATGTGGCGCTGAGTCTTTCCCGCGGCGAAAGCCTGGCCCTGCTCGGCCCCTCCGGCACCGGCAAGACCAGCCTGTTGCGCCTGCTGGCCGGCCTGCTGCCGGCGGACGACGGCCACGTCGCCGCCTTCGGCCGCCTCTGGCTGGACTGCGCCGCCGGCATCGACCTGCCGGCCCGCCGCCGCCGGGCCGGGCTGGTGTTCCAGGACTACGCGCTGTTCCCCAACATGAGCGTGCGCGGCAACGTGCGCTTCGCCCTGCCGCGCGGCGTGCCGAGCAGCCGGGCCGACCAGCTGCTGGAGCTGGTCGGTCTCGCCGGCCTCGCCGATCGGGCGCCGGGACGTCTGTCCGGCGGCCAGCAGCAACGCCTGGCCCTGGCCCGCGCCCTGGCCGCGGAGCCCGAGCTGCTGCTGCTCGACGAGCCGCTGTCGGCCCTCGACGGCGCCCTGCGCCGCGAGCTGCAGGAAGCGCTCGCCGCCCTGCGCGCGCGCCAGCGCACCACCCTGATCCTGGTCACCCACGATCCTGCCGAGGCCCTGCGCCTGGCCGACCGGGCGGTGCTGCTGGAGGCCGGTGCGGTGGTCGCCGACGGCAGCCCGGCCGCGCTGTTCGGCGCCGATGCGGCCGACGCTCCGCTGCTGCTCGCCGGGCGCGTCCTCGTTTGCGAAACCGCCGCCGACGGCAGTCCGCGCTACCGCATCGAGAGCCAGGGCCGCCAGTGCCTGGCCCGCGTCGCGCCCGGCACCGTCCTCGCCCCCGGCGACGGCGTGCTGCTGAGCGCCGGCGACTGGCGGGCGACCCCGCTCGCCGCCCGCCGGCCATGAGGCTACAGCGCCCGGAGCCTGCGCAGCATGGCGAAGAGGGCGAGGGAGACCAGGCCGATCAGCAGCGACAGCAGGGCGGCGCGTTCGAATTCGCCGCTGCCGACGGCGTTGAAGATCTCCAGCGACACCGTGGTGGTGCGGCCGGCGACGTTGCCGCCGAGCATCAGGGTGATGCCGACCTCGCCCAGCGAGCGGCCGAGGCCGAGGGCCAGCCCGGCGGCCAGGGCGCCGCTGACGTTGGGCAGCAGCACGCGCAGGAAGATCTCCGTCTCGCCCTTGCCGAGCACCCGCGCCGCCTCGGCGAGGCGCCCGGAAACGTTCTCCAGCGCCGACTGCACCGGCTTGACCACCAGCGGCAGGCCGGCGACGAAGGAGGCGATCAGCACGCCCCAGAAGGAGAACACCACTTCCACCGCCCACTCCTCGCTCAGCCAGGCACCGAGCGGGCCGTGGCGACCGAGCAGCAGCAGGAGGAGGAAGCCGGTGGCCACCGGCGGGAACACCAGGGGCAGGGTCACCAGGCCGTCGAGCAGACCGCGACCGAGCCAGCGCGGTCGCGACAGGACGTAGCCCAGCGCCAGTCCGGCGAGCAGATGCAGCGCCAGCGTGGCCAGCGCCACCTCGGCGGTCAGGCGCAGGCTGTGGATCACGTCCGGCTCGCCGAACAGGGCCGCCAGTTCCCCGAGCGGATCGTTCACAGCCCGTGCCGCGCCAGGGCGGCGCGGGCCTCGGACGTCTCCAGGAAGGCCGCCAGCTCGGCGACCCCGGGCCGGTTCTCGCGGCCGCGGATCACCCCGGCGACGATGCGGATCGGGTCGTATAGCCCCGGGTCGAGTTCCCGGTAGCCGCCGATCCGCCCGCTCAGGGCCAGGGCCTCGGTGAGGTTGACGAAGCCGGCGTCCACCTCGCCGCTGGTCAGGTAGGCCGACACCTGCGGCACCGTGGCCACCGTCAGCAGTCGTCCCTGCAGCCTGGGCGCCAGCGCGCTGCGCGCGAGGAACTGGCTGGCGGCCTTGCCGTAGACCGCGTGGCGCGGATCGGGCAGGGCGATGCGAGCGAAGCCGGGGGCGGCCAGGTCGGCGGGCTCGGCCAGTCGCTTGCCATTGGGCCAGGCCAGCACCAGCCGGCCCCGGCCGACCGGGAGATAGCGGCTGAAGGCGACCTGCCCGGCTTCCTCCAGGAACGCCTGGTCGCCCAACACCAGCGCTACCCGGTCGCTCTGCCCGGCCTGGGCGAGGACCTGGCCCATGTTGCCGAAGAGGGGTTCGAGCCTGATGCCGGAACGGCGCTCGAAGGCTGCCGCCAGTTCGCCGATCGATCGCTTGTAGCCGGCGCCGACGGCGATCATCAGGGACTCGGCGGCGAGCGCCGGACCGAGGCCGGCGCAGAATAGGAGGACGATGGCCAGCGTCTGGCGCAGGTGGTGCAGCAGCGGGAGGCGCCCGGTCGGGGCGAAGCGGCGGGTGGTGGACATGGGTAAAGCTCCTGGGTCGATGGATGGGTGTTCCGCTGCGCTGCGAACGCCGGCTGCCGCGGCTCGGAGCGGGTGCAGGGCGGCGAGCCGTTTCCGGGCGCCCGGGCGCTCATGCCGGCTCCAGTTCCGTCAGGCGTTTCGCCGCCTGCCGGCGCTGCTGCTCGGCCAGCTGCGGCCAGCCGGTCTGGCCGGCCGGCTGCGGGGAGCCTTCGAGGCTGCGGCGGAAGATCGCCAGCAGCTGCGGATCGCGCGCCTGGCGCTCGTCCAGCGGGGGCTTGCAGAGCTGCCGGCGGATCTCGTCCAGACGCACGCCGCGCTGGCGCTCCAGCTCGTGGACCCGTGCCCACAGCCGGCAGAGCTCCTCGTGGCGGTGCACCAACATCTGCTCGAACAGCGTGGCGATCAGCCCCAGCCGTCCGCTCGCGGAGTCGCCCCGGTAGGCATAGGCGCCGGTGGCGGCCGCCCGGAAGGGATCGTGGTAGCCGGCCGGCAGTTGCCGGTAGACCGAAGGCCGCACCGGCAACTTGCGGATGCCCGGTGCGCTCAGCAGGCGCTGGCCCCGCTCGGAGAGGAGGAAGGCGACGAAGGCCTCGGCCGCCTGCGGATGGGCGCTGGCGGCGGTGATCGCCACGTGTCCGGGCGCGAGGCCGCCGCTGGCCGGATAGACGAATTCCAGCGGCGCGTCGTCGGCGACGGGGGCGTCCGCGGACAGGCCGACCGCGGCGCGCCGGTCGCCCACTTCGTCGCGGACCGTGCCCGAGCCATGGCGCACCAGGCAGGACAGGCCGGCGATCTCGCTCCACAGCGCCCAGCCCCGTTCCCAGCCATGGGCCTGCAGGACGATGTCGACCATCGCCGCGGCGAAGCCGAACTGGCTCGGCACCGGCAGGGCTATCCGCCCGGCCAGGCGCGGGTCGGCCAGATCCGCCCAGTCGCGGGGGCGGGGCACTCCCAGGGCGGCCAGGGCCGGCGGGTCGATGGCGAAGCCGTGGCCGACCATCTCGGTGGCCAGGTAGTGCCCCTGCGGTCCGACCAGTTCGAGCCCGGCGACGCATTCGGGCAGCTCGCCGCGGTCCAGGCGCAGAGGCCGCCAGGCGCCGCTCTGGCGCAGGGCCTCGAAGGTCCGTGGCGAGGCGGACCAGTAGACGTCCACGCCGCCCTGGCCGAGCCGGGAGAGCAGGGCGAGCGCTTCGTGGGGCCGGCGTCGGATCAGATTCAGCCGGTACTCGGGATGGGTTTCCCGGAAGGCGGCTGCGAAGGCCGAGAGCGCCGGCTCGGCATGGCCGGTCAGCACCACCAGCTCGTCGGGCCCGGCGGCCAGCAGCGGGCGCGCGGCGCAGAGCAGCCCGAGGGCGCCGAGCAGGCGGCGGCGGGTCAGGGAGGGATTGCAGGGCATGGCCGGCTCCGCGCTCAGAACAGCGGACCGACCCGCGGGGGCGTCGCGGTGCGGCGAGTCGGCAGCGAAGCGTTGTCGGAGGGGCCGATGGCCCGTGCGAAGCGAAACGACGGCGAATACGAATGCATGGGAAACCCCTGATCTGGCCTCCATGGCGTCTATTTTTCCTGTGTTCCCATCTGCCTAAGCAAGCACGGTGCCAGTATTCCGCTCGAGGGGCTCGATGAAATTAATGACGAATAATCAACTAGTTAACCTAGTAGCGCGGCTCCTTCCCGTGGGCCTTTGTTTTATGTACGACACTAAATAGAAAAGAACTGTGGGGAATGCGACGACGCCTGTGGCGGCGTTCGTCCCGGGAGGATGCTCGCCGGCACGGCGGGATGTTTCCGTGCCGGCGAGTCGGCGCGGGGAGGGAGGCCCGTAGGGCGAGGAGGAGCCGCGCTCAGCGCGGCATGTCCGGGCTCAGGCTGTAGCAGCCCTGCTCGTCGCACTGTTCGTCGCTGTGCACGATGCGATGGATCAGCCAGTGGCCGTCGTGCAGGCGCCAGGCCGCCAGCGACTCGCCGTACAGGGTGCAGGCATAGAACTCCTCGTCGTCGTCGGAGCGCAGTTCCTGGATGCTGAAGCGGTGGGCGTAATAGCAGGGATCGTGCTGCGCGTCGTAGCCGAAGCAGCGCTCGGCGGGCAGCTCCCTGTCGCGGAAGACTTTGAAGGTCAGCGGGGTCGCCACCATCTCGCGCAAGGCGGGTGGCAGGCGGTCGCGCCACGAGGGTTGCTGGGCGGTGCGCGCTACGCTGGGCACCGTGGATGGTCGATATTTCGCTCTGGCTAACAAGGCAGATCCCTCCTTATGGCCGTCTGTACGCAAATACTGCGCGAGTGACTCGCTCTGCGGGAGAGACCTAGCAAGAAGCTTTCCAGAGTCCTATGCAATTACATTTAATCTGTTGAATCAGTGACTTGCCGATTTCTTCCGGAGTGCTGCGGACGCCCGGGAGTTGTCGGACTTGCGTCGCTTTGGTGCGCCGTTATGTAGCTTGGTATATAACGCTACAAGGGCGCGGGCGGGGGATGCCGATTCGGGTTCCAGGCCGCCGCCGGAACGCTCCGGGTCCGGGGTGGCTAGCGGCTCCTAGGCTGCCGCCATCGCCTTGCGCCGGGTCTGCTCAATCTCGCGGGCCAGGCGCGGCAGCTGCACGGCGAGCAGGACGGTGAGGGCGAGCATGGTCGCGCCGCCGGTCATGAAGGCCATGGGCACAGACCAGCGTTCGGCGATGGCGCCGGCCAGCAGGCTGCCGAAGGGCATGCTGCCCAGGTAGAACATGCCGTGCAGGGCCATGATCCGCCCGCGCAGGGCGTCCGGTACCAGCCACTGCAGCAGGGTGGTGCTGGAGGTGGTGACGGCCACCAGGCTGGCCCCGCCCACGGCCAGCAGCAGGCAGGCCAGCCAGAAGATCTGGTTGCTGGCGAAGCCGATGCAGGACAGGCCGAACAGCAGGGCGCCACCGGTCATGCTGACCTCCAGACGCAGCGGGGTACGCCGGGCGGCCAGCCACAGGGTGGCGGCCAGCGCGCCGATGCCCGAGGCGCCGAGCAGCTGGCCCAGGCCGGTCGGGCCGACGTCGAAGATGTCCTGGGCGTAGACCGGCAGCAGGGTCATCACCGGGGTCAGGCTGATGCTGGTCAGGGTCGCGGTGAACAGCAGCCAGCGCGCCGGCCGGGTCGTGCGCAGCCAGTCGAAGGACTGCCGCAGGCAGGCCTTGCCGTCCGGGGCGATCCGCCGGCCGCCGCGGATTCGCAGCAGGCTGTGCAGGGCCGCGACGTAGCTCAGGGCGTTGAGGGCGAAGCACAGGGGCGCGCCGAAGGCGGCGAACAGCACGCCGGCCAGCGGCGGGCCGATCAGCCGCGCGCCGTTGAACACCAGGGAGTTGAGGGCCACCGCGTTGCTCAGCAGCTCGGTGCCGCCGACCAGGTTGGCGATGAAGGCATGGCGCACTGGCATCTCCAGCGCGTTGATCCCGCCCAGGGCGAGGGAGGCGAGCAGCAGTGCCGGCAGGCCCGGCGATCCCGTCAGGCTCAGTACGATCAGCCAGCAGGCCACCAGCAGGCCCAGACCGTGGCTGATCAGCAGCAGCCGGCGCCGGTCGTGGCGATCGGCGAGCAGGCCGCCCAGCGGCGCCAGCAGCAGCGGGGCCTGTCCGGCCGCCACCACCAGGCCCAGCCACAGGGCCGAGCCGCTGTTTTCGTAAGCCAACCATGACAGTACGACCTGCTGGATCCAGTTGCCGGTCTGGGAAACGCCCTGGCCGATGAAGTAGCGCCGGAAGGCGCGATGGCTCAGGGCCCTGAAGGTATGTCGGAACATGCGCAGGGTCTGTCAGAAAAATGTGAAAAGGATACTACAGGCACCGCGGGAAGCGTCTGCCGGCCGCCGTGCCGGCTTGCTCGGCGGCCTTGTCGCAAAGCCGACATCCCTCGTCGCTGGTCTTGTTCGCGACAGCCCGAGACGCCGCCATGTTTTTCCAACCGATTGATTATTCGGCTTTTTTATGACGGCCTGCGGGTGGCATATCACTTGCAAAACCTCCTCGGCCAGGTTGAACACGCGACTGCAACCGCCGAGGAGACAAACCGATGATTACCCTGACAGACAGCGCGAAGTCCGCGGTAACCCGCTTCATCAGCAGCACTGACAAGCCGGTCGCCGGTTTGCGCATCCGGGTCGAGGGCGGCGGCTGCTCCGGCCTGAAGTACAGCCTGAAGCTGGAAGAGATCGGCGCCGACGGCGACCAGCTGGTGGATTGCGACGGCATCACCCTGCTGATCGACGACGCCAGCGCGCCCCTGCTCCAGGGCGTGACCATGGATTTCGTGGAAAGCATGGAAGGTAGCGGTTTCACCTTCGTCAATCCGAATGCCAGCAGCAGCTGCGGCTGCGGCAAGTCCTTCGCCTGCTAGGCAACTGCGGTTGCCGGCCGGGCCGGCGCCCCAAGAATCACCAGGAGATCAGCCGTCATGTGGGATTACTCGGAAAAGGTCAAAGAGCACTTCTACAACCCGAAGAACGCCGGTGCGGTGCCCGAGGCCAACGCCATCGGCGACGTCGGCTCGCTGAGTTGCGGCGACGCCCTGCGCCTCACCCTGAAGGTGGATCCGGAGACCGACGTCATCCTCGATGCCGGCTTCCAGACCTTCGGCTGCGGCTCGGCCATCGCCTCGTCCTCGGCCCTCACCGAGATGATCAAGGGTCTCACCCTGGACGAGGCGCTGAAGATCAGCAACCAGGACATCGCCGATTTCCTCGACGGCCTGCCGCCGGAGAAGATGCACTGCTCGGTGATGGGCCGCGAGGCCCTGCAGGCGGCGGTGGCCAACTACCGCGGCGAGGAGCTGGAGGACGACCACGAGGAAGGCGCGCTGGTCTGCAAGTGCTTCGCCGTGGACGAGGTCATGGTTCGCGACACCATCCGCGCCAACCAGCTCTCCACCGTCGAGGACGTGACCAACTACACCAAGGCCGGCGGAGGCTGCTCCGCCTGCCACGAGGCCATCGAGCGTGTGCTGACCGAGGAGCTGGCCGCCCGCGGCGAGGTCTTCGTCGCCGCGCCGACCAAGGCCAAGAAGAAGGTGGTCACCCTGGAGTCGCCCAAGCCCGCGCCGGCTGCCGCGCCCGCCGCTCCGACCGAGCCGGCTGCCGGCAAGATGACCAACCTGCAGCGCATCCGCCGCATCGAGACCGTGCTGGCGTCGATCCGTCCGACCCTGCAGCGCGACGGTGGCGACGTGGAGCTGCTGGACGTCGACGGCAAGAGCGTCTACGTCAAACTCACCGGCGCCTGCACCGGCTGCCAGATGGCGGCCATGACCCTCGGCGGCATCCAGCAGCGCCTGATCGAGGAACTCGGCGAGTTCGTCAAGGTGATCCCGGTCAGCGCCGCTGCCCAGGCCCAGATGGAGGTGTGACATGGCTGACGTCTATCTCGACAACAACGCCACCACCCGGGTGGACGACGAGGTCGTCCAGGCCATGCTGCCGTTCTTCACCGAGCAGTTCGGCAACCCCTCGTCCCTGCACAGCTTCGGCAACCAGGTCGGCGTGGCGCTGAAGAAGGCCCGGCAGAGCGTGCAGAAGCTGCTCGGCGCCGAGCACGATTCGGAAATCGTCTTCACCTCCTGCGGCACCGAGTCCGATTCCACCGCCATCCTTTCCGCCCTCAAGGCCCAGCCTGAGCGCAAGACCATCATCACCACGGTGGTCGAGCATCCGGCGGTGCTGAGCCTCTGCGATCACCTCGCCAGCGAGGGCTACACCGTGCACAAGCTCAAGGTGGACAAGAAGGGCCGCCTCGACCTGGCCGAGTACGCCGCGCTGCTCTCCGACGATGTGGCCGTCGTCTCGGTGATGTGGGCCAACAACGAGACCGGCACCCTGTTCCCGGTGGAGGAGATGGCGCGCATGGCCGACGAGGCCGGAGTCATGTTCCACACCGACGCGGTGCAAGCGGTGGGCAAGGTGCCCATGGACCTGAAGAACACCTCGATCCACATGCTCTCCCTGTCCGGCCACAAACTGCACGCGCCCAAGGGCATCGGCGTGCTCTATCTGCGTCGCGGCACCCGCTTCCGCCCGCTGCTGCGCGGCGGCCACCAGGAGCGCGGGCGCCGCGCCGGCACCGAGAACGCCGCCTCGATCGTCGGCCTGGGCGTCGCCGCCGAGCGCGCGCTGGCCTTCATGGAGCACGAGAACACCGAGGTCAAGCGCCTGCGCGACAAGCTGGAGGCCGGCATCCTCGCCGCGGTGCCCTACGCCTTCGTCACCGGCGATCCGGACAACCGCCTGCCGAACACCGCCAGCATCGCCTTCGAGTACATCGAGGGCGAGGCCATCCTGCTCTTGCTGAACAAGGTTGGCATCGCCGCCTCCAGCGGTTCGGCCTGCACCTCGGGATCGCTCGAGCCGTCCCACGTGATGCGCGCCATGGACATTCCCTACACCGCCGCCCACGGCACCGTGCGCTTCTCCCTGTCGCGTTACACCACGGAAGAGGAAGTCGAGCGGGTGATCCGCGAGGTGCCGCCGATCGTGGCCCAGCTGCGCAAGCTGTCGCCCTACTGGAGCGGCAACGGCCCGGTCGAGGCGGACAAGGCGTTCGCGCCGGTCTACGGCTGAGTCGCGTCACCGTGGCGGCCTGAGCCCGCTTGCGGGCCGGCCATCGGGGGCCAGAGGAGATCCAGCATGTCCATCGTGATCGACGACACCACCCTGCGCGACGGCGAACAGAGCGCTGGGGTGGCCTTCACCGCCGAAGAGAAGATCGCCATCGCCCGCGCCCTGGCCAGCCTCGGCGTGCCGGAGCTGGAGATCGGCATCCCCAGCATGGGCGACGAAGAGCGCGAGGTGATGCGCGCCATCGCCGCCCTGCGCCTGCCGTCGCGCTTGCTGGCCTGGTGCCGGCTCTGTGATATGGATCTGGCGGCCGCGCGCAGCAGCGGGGTGGACATGGTCGACCTGTCGCTGCCGGTCTCCGACCTAATGCTCCAGCACAAGCTCGGCCGCGACCGCGACTGGGCCCTGCGCGAGGTGTCGCGGCTGGTGGGCGAGGCGCGGATGGCCGGCTTCGAGGTCTGCCTGGGCTGCGAGGACGCCTCGCGGGCCGACATCGACTTCATCGTCCGCGTCGCCGGAGCGGCCCAGGCCGCCGGCGCCCGGCGCCTGCGCTTCGCCGACACCGTCGGGGTGATGGAGCCGTTCGCCATGTACGAGCGCTTCCGCTTCCTGCGCAGCCGCCTGGACTTGGAGCTGGAAGTCCACGCCCACGACGACTTCGGCCTGGCCACCGCCAACACCCTGGCCGCGGTGCGTGGCGGCGCCAGCCACATCAACACCACGGTCAACGGCCTCGGCGAGCGGGCCGGCAACGCGGCGCTGGAGGAGTGCGTGCTGGCCCTCAAGCACCTGCACGGCCTGGACTGCGGCATCGACACCCGCGCCATTCCCTCCGTCTCCGCCCTGGTCGAGCAGGCCTCCGGGCGCCAGGTGGCCTGGCAAAAGAGCGTGGTCGGCGCCGGGGTCTTCACCCACGAGGCGGGCATCCACGTGGACGGCCTGCTCAAGTACCGGCGCAACTACGAGGGGCTCAATCCCGACGAGCTCGGCCGCAGCCACCGGCTGGTGCTGGGCAAGCACTCCGGCGCGCACATGGTCCGCACCAGTTACCAGGCCCTCGGCATCGAGCTGGACGACTGGCAGAGCCAGGCCCTGCTCGGACGCATCCGCGCCTTCTCCACCCGCACCAAGCGCAGCCCGCAGGCCGCCGAGCTGGAAGAGTTCTATCGCCAGCTGTGCGAGCAACGGATGCCGGAGCTCAGCGTAGGAGGTATGGCATGAGCCTGTTTTCCGAATGGCGCGAGGATGTCCGCTGCGTGTTCCAGCGCGATCCCGCCGCCCGCACCACTTTCGAGGTGCTCACCACCTATCCCGGCGTGCACGCCATCATGGCCTACCGCCTGAGCCATCGCCTGTGGACTGCCGGCTGGCGCTATCCGGCGCGGCTGCTGGCCTTCGTCGCGCGTCTTCTGAGCAACGTCGACATCCATCCCGGTGCGACCATCGGCGCGCGCTTCTTCATCGACCACGGCGCCTGCGTGGTGATCGGCGAGACCGCCGAGATCGGCGACGACGTGACCCTCTACCACGGCGTGACCCTGGGCGGCACCAGCTGGCGCAAGGGCAAGCGTCACCCGACCCTGGGCGACGGCGTGCTGGTCGGCGCCGGGGCCAAGATTCTCGGGCCGATCACCGTCGGCGCCGGCGCCCGGGTCGGCGCCAACTCGGTGGTGGTACAGGACGTGCCGGACAGCTGCACCGTGGTCGGCATCCCCGGCAAGGTGGTCAAGCTGCGCGAAGCCGGGCGGCCCAACCCTTACGGCATCGACCTCGACCATCACCTGATCCCCGACCCGGTGGGCAAGGCCATCGCCTGCCTGCTCGAGCGCATCGACAGCCTGGAGAAGCGGATCGAGCAGGACGGCCAGATCGCCGCCGTCAGCCAGCAGCAGCGCTACCAGAACTGCAACGTGGACAACAGCATCTGCGAGAACGACTGTGCCGGCGGCGCGGTCGCCAAGAGCGCCCCGCGCCGGCTGGCCGCCGTCGCGCCGGCAGTGGAGTGAACGCAAGGAGCGAATCGGCATGGATCTTCAGGACTTCGACGGCGCCGGCCTCTACTTCGACGACCCGCACGCCCCGCAGATCGACGCGCTGCTGGCCGCCGCCGCCGAGCAATACGCCCAGGGCACGGCCGAGCAGCCTCTGCTGGAGGCCCAGGTCCTGGCGCCAGACAACCTCATGGTGCTGGTCGGGCTCTACCGCTTCTACTACTACCAGCACCGCTACCAGGACGCCCTGCACATCGCCGAACGGGTGATGGCGGTGGTCGGCCCGCGCCTGGCGCTGCCCGCCGACTGGCGCGCGCTCGGCCCGGAGCACCTGGCCGTCGCGGCCGGGCACGGCATCGGCCTGCTGCGTTTCCACCTGCTGGCGCTCAAGGGCGCCGGCTACCTCAGCCTGCGCCTGGGCCGTTTCGAGCAGGGCAAGGCCATGCTCGCCAAGGTCGTCGAACTGGACGCAGGCAACCGTCTCGGCGCCCGCCTGCTGCTGGACGTGCTGGCGGAGCACAACGCCGAAATCCTGATTTTTCCCACTGCGGCCACTGCGGAGATACGACCATGACCGTGCAACCCTTTTCCCCGGATTCCGACCTGACGCTGGACGAGGCCATGGACGAACTGGTGTCCGCCGAGGACTTCCTGGAGTTCTTCAGCGTCCCCTTCGAGCAGAAGGTGGTACACGTCAACCGCCTGCACATCATGCAGCGCTACCACGATTATCTGGGCAAGGCCGGCGACCTCGGTGCCCACGACGACGAGGCGCTGTATGCGGTCTACCGCCAGCTGCTGGCGCGCGCCTACCAGGATTTCGTCGAGTCCGACGCCCTGACCGAAAAGGTGTTCAAGGTCTTCCACATGCACGAGCCGCAGAAGACCTTCGTCTCCATCGACCAGCTGCTCGGCTGAGCAGGAGGGACGCGCCATGCTGCCGCAGTTCGAATATGGCGATGAGGTACGGCTGATCCGCAACGTGCGCAACGACGGCACCTATCCGGGCATGGATACCGGCACCCTGCTGATCCGTCGCGGCGCGGTGGGCTGCGTCTACGACGTCGGCACCTATCTGCAGGACCAGCTGATCTACCGCGTTCACTTCCTCGAGGCGGGCCGCACCGTGGGCTGTCGCGAGGAGGAGCTGATTCCCGCCTCGGCACCCTGGGTGCCCAATCTGTTCGAGTTCCGCGACACCGTGCGGACCACCCGTACCCTGGCGGTGCGCGGCAAGGTCCTGGTGGAGCTGGGCCAGGAAGGCAGCATCATGAAGGTCCTGCGCGACCTGCCGGACGGGATCCAGTACCACGTGCACTTCGGCGACGGACTGGTTCTGCAGGTGCCCGAGCAGACCCTGATGATGGCCGAGACGGAAATGGCGGAGGTGGCCGATGAATAACCAGCCCATGACCGGCGGCGACGGCCGCTACTACCTGCTCAAGGTGGCCCACGAACAGTTCGGCCGTGCCCCGGGCGAACTCAGCAGCGAGCAGCTGCAGCAGGCCAGCCGCATCGTCGGCCGCCAGCTGCGCATCGAGGAAGCCGTGCTGCGCAGCCGCGAGGCCAGCGGCGTGGTGATCCCGCCGGAACAGGT
Source organism: Azotobacter bryophylli (assembly GCF_042643485.1). Lineage (NCBI taxonomy): Bacteria > Pseudomonadati > Pseudomonadota > Gammaproteobacteria > Pseudomonadales > Pseudomonadaceae > Azotobacter > Azotobacter bryophylli. The sequence continues at coordinate 81,439 of NZ_JBHRSJ010000019.1, forward strand.
CGAGGATGCCTGGATGCAGATCGCCGGCCGCTACGAGGACGCCGAGGCCATGCAGCAGGCGCTCGCCGACCAGGGGCTCGACCCCGTCGGGCTGCGCGCCATGCTGGCCCGCGAACTGAAGGTCGAGGCGGTCCTCGAGCGGGTCTGCGCCAGCCTGCCGGAAATCAGCGATACCGACGTCAGTCTCTATTACTTCAGCCACATCGAGCAGTTCGTCCGCCCGGAGACGCGCAAGGCCCGGCACATCCTCGTCACCATCAACGAGGACTTCCCGGAGAACACCCGCAGCGCCGCCCGCACGCGCATCGAGACCATCGCCCAGCGCCTGCAGGAGCGGCCGGAGCGCTTCGCCGAGCAGGCGATGAAGCATTCCGAGTGCCCCACCTCGCTGCAGGGCGGCCTGCTCGGCGAGGTCAGGGCCGGCACCCTCTATCCGGAGCTGGACGAGTGCCTGTTCGACCTCGAGCCGGGTGAGACGAGCGACGTGCTCGAGTCGCCGATGGGCTATCACCTGCTGCTCTGCGAACAGGTGACCCTCGCCACCCAGGTAGCCCTCGAAGATGTCCTGCCGCGCCTGCGCGACAGGCTGCAGATCCGGCAGCGCAAGGCACGCCAGCGCGAATGGCTGGAACGGCTGCTCCAACAAACCGCATCCGTGGAGAACCTGGCCCATGTCTAATCCCGAGAAACCCTGCTGTTCCTTCTGCGGCGCGGAAAAGAGCCCGACCGTCCCCCTCATCGCCGGCAACGACGGGCGCATCTGCGAGGCCTGCGTCAAGCTCGCCCACCAGGTGGTGAGCAGCTGGGGGCAGCGGCGCAAGAACCAGCAGCTGGCGCCGCAGCTGCGTACCCCGGCGGAGTACAAGCGGCACCTGGACGAGTCGGTGATCGGCCAGGAAGGGGCCAAGGAAACCCTTTCCGTGGCGGTCTACAACCACTACCTGCGCCTGCTCAACTGCGACCGCGAACCGGTCTGCCAGCTCGGCGAGCAGGTCGAGCTGGAGAAATCCAACATCCTCATGGCCGGCCCCTCGGGCACCGGCAAGACCCTCCTGGTGCGGACCCTGGCGCGCATCCTCGGGGTGCCCTTCGCCATGGCCGACGCCACCACCCTGACCCAGGCCGGCTACGTCGGCGACGACGTCGACAGCATCATCGCCCGGCTGCTGGATGCCGCCGGCGGCGACGTGCAGCAGGCGCAGTGGGGCATCGTCTACATCGACGAGGTGGACAAGCTGGCCAAGCGCAGCGGCGGCGGCACGGCGGTGCGCGACATCTCCGGCGAGGGCGTGCAGCAGGCCCTGCTGAAGATGGTCGAGGGCACCGAGGTGCGCATCGGCAAGGGCGGCCGGCGCGGCGACCACGGCGAGGAGCAGGTGGTCGACACGCGCAACATCCTGTTCATCGCCGGCGGCGCCTTCCCCGGGCTGGAGGCGCTGGTTTCCAGCCGCATCCGGCCCAAGTCCGGCGGCATCGGCTTCCACGCCCAGCCGCCGCGCCAGCAGCAGCCCTCGACCAACGAACTGCTGGCCGCGCTGCTGCCGGACGATCTGCACGAGTTCGGCCTGATCCCCGAGTTCATCGGCCGTTTCCCGATCATCACCTTCCTCCAGGAACTGGACCACGCCACGCTGCTGCGCATCCTCACCGAGCCGCGCAACGCCCTGCTCAAGCAGTACAAGCAGCTGTTCGCCTATCAGGGGGTCGATCTCACCATCAGCGATGCGGCCCTGAGCCACATCGCCGACCAGGCGCTGGTCCGCAAGACTGGCGCGCGCGGCCTGCGTGCCGTGCTGGAGGCAGCCCTGCAGCAGACCATGTTCGAGATGCCCTCGCAGCCCCTGATGCGCGGCTGCATCCTGGATCTGGCCGAGGACGAGGTCGGCGGCTCGACCTTGGTGGTGCGCACCCGTCTGGCCGAGGAGGGCGAGGCGCCGGCGGAGCAGTCCGCCGTCGCCACCGCCGCGGCCCAGGACGGCGAGAAGTCCCTGCTATCGGCCGATCTCTAGCTTGTCGCAAACCCGACAGGTCCTGCGCCCTGCCGTGCCCGACGGCGTAGGACTTGTCACAAAACCCCCCGTCAAAAAGAAAAAAGCCTTTTATATCAGTGCGTTACCAGGGGTGGCCGAGTGGCCTGCATCTTGCTGTCCGTTACTGGCCAGCCTGGTGCAAGCCCGCAGGCCGGCAGCCCCACCACGAATCCCACGTATGCAGCCAGAGGTAGGTTATGGCCAGGATCGGACTCTTCTTCGGCACCAATACCGGTAAAACCCGCAAGGTCGCCAAACTCATCAAAAAGCGTTTCGACGACGACACCATGGCGGAGCCGCTCAACGTCAACCGCGTCAGCGCGGAAGACATCGTCCAGTACCAGTTCCTCATCATCGGCACCCCGACCCTGGGCGACGGCGAGCTGCCCGGCCTGTCCGCCGATTGCGAGAACGAGAGCTGGGAGGAGTTCCTGCCCAAGCTAGAGGACGTCGATTTCACCGGCAAGACCGTGGCCATCTACGGCCTGGGCGATCAGGTCGGCTACGCCGACGAGTTCGTCGACGCCATGATCCAGCTGCACGACTTCGTCAAGGAGCGCGGCGCCAAGGTGGTCGGCGCCTGGCCCACCGAGGGCTACGAGTTCAACCATTCCGCTTCGGTGGTCGACGGCAAGTTCGTCGGCCTGGCCCTGGACCTGGACAACCAGAGCGGCCTGACCGACGAGCGCCTGAATGCCTGGCTGAAGCTCATCGCCCCGGACTTCGACCTGCCGCTCTGAAGGCTGCTGGAAACGAAGAACCCGGCCTGTCGGCCGGGTTCTTCGTTTCCGCTTCCGCCAACCGCCGGGCGGCTGGGCCGCCCGGCATGCCGTATCAGGGCATGGCCTTCTGGGTCTGGATGGCATCGACCTTGGCGACTTCCTGGGAGATGGGGTACAGGCGCTTGCGCCGGTACTGGACCTTCTCGCCGACGGCGAACTCGTACTTCGGCGAACGCACGGTCTTTTCTTTACCCTCGGGGGTGCGGATGACGTAGGCGCGGTCGTGGGTATTGGTGCCGTCCTGGGTGAAGTGTCCGACGAGCATGCCGACGCCGGCCCCGAGCACGGCGCCGATGGGGCCGCCGATCGCCCCGAACATCAGGCCGGTGACCCCGCCGCTGGCCTTGCCGGCGGTGTGGTCTTCAGTTTCCGAGAGGATCTCAGTGACATACTCGGCGGCATGAACACTGCTGACAGTCACCAAAGCAAGGCTCAGGGCCAGAACGCGGTGTAGTTTCATGGTTCCTCCGGGGAACTTTCGTTGAAGAGTCCCCTTTCCTGATCCATGAAATATGCCAGTACAGAATTTCCTTGCCGTTCAGTCCCTTATGGCCATGTGCCGGCTTTTGCCACTGACAAATTGTCGCAATGGCGACAGGATTTTGTCGCGCTTGCACCAAGAAAGCGATCTAGTCTTGACCTGTGTCAAAACAAACGGGCGTACCACATGCTTGACGTGTCGCTCGGGTTGGGATGTCAGTCCGTGGACAGGCCCCTGCCGGACATCAGGGCAGCGTCTTCCCGGTCTGGACGGTATCGGCCCCGGCGACATCCTGGCTGATGGGATACAGGCGTTTGCGCCGGTACAGGACCTTCTCGCCGACGGCGAATTCGTGCTTCGGCGAACGCACGGTCCTTTCCTTGCCCTCGGGGGTGCGGATGACGTAGGCACGGTCGTGGGTATTGGTGCCGTCCTGGGTGAAGTGTCCGACGAGCATGCCGGCGCCGGCCCCGAGCACGGCGCCGATGGGACCGCCGATCGCCCCGAACATCAGGCCGGTGACCCCGCCACTGGCCTTGCCGGCGGTGTGGTCTTCGGTTTTCGAGAGGATCTCGGTGACATACTCGGCGGCATGGACGCTGCCGACAGTCACCAAAGCAAGGCTCAGGGCCAGAGCGCGATGTAGTTTCATGGTTCCTCCAGGGAACTTTCGTTGATGGGTCTCCTTTCGTGATCCATGGGAACAAAATTTCTGTCGCGCCTGTACCGGAAAAGCGATCTTGTCTTGATCCATATCAAAACATTCGAAAACGCACCGTGCTCGACGTGTCGAGGCGGGATGTCAGCCCGTGGATAGGCCTTCGCCCGCCGTCCTCGTCCTGTGGGCCGCCATGGCCTGCGGCGCGCTCCAGGCCCAGGAGCTGGAGCCCGGCTTGTGGGAGATCGGCAGCCGGAACATGCAGTTGAACGGCCAGCCCCTGCCGGACATGCGGGAGATGATGCGGCGCCTCGAGCAACTGCCCTCCGACCAGCGGGAGCAGGTGGAGCGGGCGATGCGCCGGCGGGGCGTGGCGATCGGCGGGGAGGGTGTGCGCGTCTGTCTCGACCGGGCCCAGATCGCGGCGCAGCAACTGCCGTTGCAGGACCCGGCTTCGGGCTGCCGCCAGGAAATCCTCGAGCGTGGCGAGCGGCACTGGCGGTTCCGCTTCAGCTGTCCGCAGCTCGAAGGCGAGGGCGAGACCGAGTTCCACGGCCCGCACGAATTCGTCACCCGCATCGTCAGCCGCTTCGACTCCCAGGGCGTGCCCCAGGACGGCCGGATGGAGTCCCGTGCCCGTTGGCTGAAGGCCGATTGCGGGTCGCTCGGGCCGGCGCGCTGATCCTCATTTTCCCGGCGGGACTTCCCAGCGGCCACCGCTCTGGCCCTCGCAGAACGGCTTGAGATAGCGCGCGTCCGCCGCCACCCCGTAGTAGTGGATGTCCTGGCGGTAGGGCGTGCCGGCGACCCGTGCCTCGCGGCAGATGCCGAAGCTGTCGCCGGGGCAGCGCTCGGCGAACTCCACCTCGACTTTCTGGCCCTGCAGCTGCGGGCGGCAGAAGCCGTCGCGGAACAGCCCGGCCGGAATGCTGCGGTTCTCCTGGCAGACCTGCACTTTTACCTGTCCGCCCTGGCTGTGCACCGTGCAGGCGTCGGCCAGGGCCTGGCCGGAAAGGATCAGCAGCAGCGACAGCAAGGGAACGCGCATCGGGGCAGGTCTCGGGAAAACGGGCTGCGACTCTAGCACGCCCCCGGCCCCCGTTCCCGGTACTGGCGCGGACTCCGGGGAGCGGGCCCGTGCGGCCGCACAGGGCGCTGGATTCCCCCTACAATGCCCGACCAGACCCGGAGGGCCGGCCCGCCATGCTGAAGAACATCCCCACCCATCTGATCGCCGGTCCGCTCGGTGCCGGCAAGACCAGCCTGATCCGCCAACTGCTGGCGCAGAAGCCGGCCGGCGAGCGCTGGGCGGTGCTGATCAACGAATTCGGCCAGATCGGCCTGGACGCCGCGCTGCTCAGCACCGATGCCGAGGGCATCAGCCTCGGCGAAGTCGCCGGCGGCTGTCTGTGCTGCGTCAACGGCGCGCCCTTCCGGGTCGGGCTGGCGCGTCTGCTGCGCAAGGCCCAGCCGCACCGCCTGCTGATCGAGCCGTCCGGTCTCGGCCATCCGGCCGAACTGCTGTGCCAGCTCGGCGAGGAACCCTGGGCCGGGGTGCTGGCGCTGCAGCCGTCGGTGCTGGTGCTGGACGCCGCCGCTCTGGCCGCCGGCCAGCCGCTGCCGCAGAGCCAGGCGGAGGCCCTGGCGCAGGCGGGGCTGCTGGTGCTGAACAAGGCGGAGCACCTCGACGAGGCGGTCCGCGTGCGGCTGGCCGGACGGCTGCCGCCGTGCCCGCTGTACTGGACCAGCCAGGGCCGTCTGCCGCTGGCGCTGCTGCCGGGGCTGGCGGCCCGCGCCGAGGCGGATGCGGCTCCCCTGCCCGAAGCCGCGCCGGCGCTGCCCGAACTCTGGCCCGACCCGACCCGGCCGATCTGCGCCAGCCAGGCCCAGGCGCAGGGCTGGAGCATCGGCTGGCGCTGGCACCCGAGCCAGGCCTTCGAGCTGCGGCGGGTCCAGCAGTGGCTGGCCGGACTGCCCTGGCGCCGTGCCAAGCTGGTGCTGCGCACCGATGCCGGCTGGCTCGCCGGCAACGCCGTGGACGGCGAGCCGATCCGCTGGCAGGCCAGCGAATGGCGCCGCGACTCGCGGCTGGAACTGATCTTCGCCGAGGCCCGGGACGAGCTCCCGCTCAAGGCCGGCATGGAGGGGTGCCGTTTGGCCGGCTGACCGCGGCCCGATGGCCGGCTATGGCGGCGGGGCTGGAGAATGGGCACCTTAGTCGGTTATCGGCAGGAGCGAACGGACCGGGTAATCTCGGCGAATGCGGCGGTCGCTCTAGCTCGCGGTTTTCCCCGGGCGGCAGCGGCGGGGCGGCTCAAGCAATAACACTTCTCATTTGAGTACCGTTTTGATTTTGCCCTTGCTATGATCCCTTCACCATGTTTGCTCCAGGGTGATGGACAAGCCCACGGGCCCTCCGGCCGATGCCACCGCATGACATTCGCTGTTCAGCCTGCCCGGCAGCCCATCTGTCTTACCTTCACTCAGTGATCCAGGCCATATGAACCCATCCAATTCCCCCGCCCAGCCAACCCGTGGATCCATCCCGTTCCGTCGCCTGCCCGCCGTCGCGCTGCTGTGCAGCCTGCTGGTGGCACCCGTCGCCATGGCCGAGCCGGAGCCGGGCGCAGCCCCCGCCGGCAGCGTGGCGCCGGCTTCCGCTCCGGCGGCCGTGCCCGCGACCCCGGCTCCCGCCGCGGTTGCTCCGGCGGCCAGTAACGCGCCAGCACTGCCGGTCGCCGGGGCGAAGAAGGAAGGCAAGCCCTCGGTGAAGCACGACCTGTCCCCCTGGGGCATGTTCCAGAACGCCGACGCGGTGGTGAAAAGCGTGATGATCGGCCTGCTGCTGGCCTCGTTGGCGACCTGGACCATCTGGCTGGCCAAGGGCCTGGAACTGCTCGGCGCGCGTCGCCGCCTGCGCGACGAGCTGGCCGATCTGAAAGGAACCCGCACCCTCGAGCAGGCCTCCCGGCTGGCCCACGCCAAGCACAGCTTCTGCGCCTCGCTGATCGAGGACGCCCAGGACGAGCTGCGCATGTCGGAAGGCATCCAGCTGAAGGACGGCATCAAGGAGCGCGTCAGCTTCCGCCTCGAGCGCCTGGTCGCCGCCAGTGGCCGCAAGATGGGCCAGGGCACCGGCGTGCTCGCCACCGTCGGCTCCATCTCGCCCTTCGTCGGCCTGTTCGGCACCGTCTGGGGCATCATGAACAGCTTCATCGGCATCGCCGAGTCGCAGACCACCAACCTCGCCGTGGTCGCCCCCGGCATCGCCGAAGCCCTGCTGGCCACTGCCCTCGGTCTGGTGGCGGCGATTCCCGCAGTGGTCGTCTACAACGTCTTTGCCCGCTCCATCGCCGGCTACAAGGCACAGGTGGCGGACATCTCGGCGCAGATCCTGCTCCTGGTCAGCCGCGACCTCGACCAGCCGGCGGCCGCCCGGCAGGGCCAGGAACCGCGCAAGACGGCAGTGGAGTAATCGGCCATGGGAATGCACATCAACGAGGGGGGGGACGACCTCCAGGAAGCCCACGACATCAACGTCACTCCCTTCATCGACGTCATGCTGGTGCTGCTGATCATCTTCATGGTCGCCGCGCCGCTGGCCACGGTGGACGTCAAGGTCGACCTGCCGGCCTCGACCGCGCAGCCGTCGCCGCGACCGGATCATCCGGTCTACCTGAGCATCAAGGAAGACCGCAGCCTCTACCTGGGCAACGAGCAGGTGGCGCCGGAGCAGCTCGGCCACGCCCTCGACCTGCAGACCGATAGCGACAAGGAAGAGACCATCTTCATCCGCGGCGACGGCAGCGTGGACTACGCCCGGCTCATGGAGGTCATGGACCTGCTGCGCGCCGCCGGCTACCTGAAGATCGGTCTGGTCGGCCTGGAAACGGTGAAGCAGCCGTGATCAGCCGACTGCAGTCCTTGCCGCGCTGGGGCCTGTGCGCGCTGCTGGCGCTGGGCCTGCATGCGGCCGTGGTGATCTGGTCGCTCTACTGGCGGCCGCAGTCCGAGCCGCTCGAACTGCAGCCGGCGGCCATGATGGTGGAACTGGCGCCGCTGCCCGCCCTGGCCCCGGCCGCCGCGCCCGCGGCGAAGCCGGAGCC
>NZ_JBHRSJ010000019.1:89552-135980 GCF_042643485.1 Azotobacter bryophylli
CCGGCCCCGCCCAAGCCCGCCACCCCGCCGCCGGAGCCGCCGGCCAAGCCGGTGGCGCAGCAGAAGCCGATCGAGGCGCCCAAGCCGAAGCTGGCCCTGCCGCCGCCCAAGCCCAAGGCCCCCCCGCAGCCGCCCAAGCCCGTCGCCAAGCCGGTGGAGGAGGCAGCTCCCCCGCAGGTAGCCAAGAGCCAGCCCACCACCAGCACGCCGAGCACCAGCTCGACGCCGACCCAGGCCAGGACCGCGGCCCAGAGCGGCAGCCCGACCCCGTCGAACGCCGCGCCCAACTGGCAGGGCCTGGTGCGCGCCCATCTGAGCCGCTACAAGAACTACCCCAGCGAGGCCCGCCGGCGCGGCGACGAAGGCAAGGTGGTGATCCGCTTCAGGATCGACGCCCAGGGTCACCTGCTCTCCTGCGAGGTGGAGCAGAGCTCCGGCGTGCGCAGCCTGGACCGGGCCGCCCTGCAGATGTTCCGTCGCGCCGACCCGCTGCCGCCGCCGCCGCCGGAACTGCTCAAAGGCGGCACCCTGGAAGTGGTCGCGCCCTTCGCCTACTCGCTGACCGAGCGCTGACGGAAGGCCCAGGCGCCCGGTCGGGCGCCTGGCTTTACCGGGAGCGAGCGCCGCGCTCAGCCGCGGTCCCGGGATGCCGCACGCGAGCCGGCGGTGACCAGCCGGTACAGGTAGATGCCGACCACCGCCAGGACCACCACCTTCGAGGCCGGGTCGACGTAATCCGCCACCCGGTTGTATTCGGCGTGCAGCAGGTAGCCGGCCAGGGTGAGCACCGTGGTCCAGATCATCGAGCCGGCCAGGGTGTAGGCGGCGAAGGTGCGGAACGGCATGTGCGCGATGCCGGCCGGCACCGAGATCAGCGTGCGGATGGCCGGAACCAGACGGCCGAAGAACACCGCCTTCCTGCCGCCGTGGGCGCGGAACCAGAGGGACGCCTCGCTCACGTCCTGCCCCGACATGGTCAGCCAGCGGCCGAAGCGTTCCGCCAGACGGCGCATGCGGTTCTCGCCGAGCAGCGCGCCGGCGTAGTACCAGGGCAGGGCGCCGATGAAGGAGCCCAGGGTGCCGGCGACGACCACGGCGAAGAAGTTGAAGTCGCCACGCGCCGCCAGGAAGCCGGCCAGCGGCATGATCACCTCGGAGGGGATGGGCGGAAAGAGGTTTTCCAGAAACATCAGGCCGAGGATACCGAGATAGCCTCCCTGCTCGATCAGGCCGGTTATCGAATCGAACACGTTTGAGATTCCTTTTCAGTGGTTGTGGATCGGTGCGCCATTGTCAGGCCTCGCCGGGCTTGAAGCGAGCCTGGACGTACTGCCGCAGGCCGCGCACCAGCTCCTCCTCGTCGACGAAGACCTTGCCGATGCCGGACTGGCGGAACGTCTGGGCGGCATCCCGGCTATCGGTTCGGATCACCACTTCGATGGCTGGGTTCAATGCGCGGGCGGTGTCCGTCATCCGCGCCACGTCGCGCGGCTCGGGAATGGCGATGACCAGCATGGCCGCCTTGACGATGTGGGCCTGGATCAGCGTGGCGGGGTCGCTGGCGTCGCCGGAAACCGCCGCCATCCCCAGGGCGCGGATGGCCTCGACGCGCTCGCGGTTCTGCTCGGCGATGACGAAGGGGATGCCCCGCTCCTGCAGCGCCTCGGCGACGCCGCGGCCGACCCGGCCGTAGCCGACGATCACCACCTGGCCTTCCAGATACTTGTCCTCGGTATCCATCGGCAGGACCGCCAGCGGGTCCTCGCGGTGCTCCAGGCGGCGCGCCTGCGCCGAGTGCTGCAGAACCCACCGCCTGAACGGATCGACCGCGCGGAACAGCAGCGGGTTGAGGGCGATGGAGATGAGCGCGCCGGCCAGCACCAGGCTCAGCCCCTCCTGGGGCAGCAGGCCGAGGGACTGGCCGAGGCCGGCGAGGATGAAGGAGAACTCGCCGATCTGGGCCAGGCTGGCGGCCACGGTGAGGGCGGTGTTCAGCGGGTAGCGGAAGGCCACGACCAGCCCCGCCGCGGCGATCGCCTTGCCGAGCACGATGATCAGCACCACGGCGAGGACGTGCAGCGGCTCCTCGATCAGCACCCCGGGGTCGAACAGCATGCCCACCGCGACGAAGAACAGCACCGCGAAGGCGTCGCGCAGCGGCAGCGTCTCGTGTGCGGCGCGGTGGCTGAAATCCGATTCTCGCATCACCATGCCGGCGAAGAAGGCACCGAGGGCGAAAGACACGCTGAACAGCTCGGCCGCCCCGTAGGCGATGCCGATGGCGGCGGAAACCACCGCCAGGGTGAACAGCTCGCCCGAGCCGGTGCGCGCCACCTGCAGCAGGCACCAGGGCAGCACGCGGCGCCCGGCGATCAGCATCAGCGCGATGAAGGCCGTCACCTGCAGGAGCGTCTGGCCGATGGTGATCCACAGCGGGCGGGCCGGCTCGCCGGCCTCGACGCTGCCGCCGAGCAGACCGGCCAGCGGCGGCATCAGCACCAGCACCAGCACGGTGGCGAGGTCCTCCACCACCAGCCAGCCGACGGCGATGCGGCCGTTCATCGACTCCAGGGTGCCGCGCGCCTCCAAGGCCTTGAGCAGCACCACGGTGCTGGCGCAGGACAGCGACAGGCCGAACACCAGGCTCGCCCCGACGCTCCAGCCCCAGCACAGGGCGACGCCCATGCCCAGCAGGGTGGCCAGGCCCATCTGCACCAGCGCGCCGGGCAGGGCGATCTTCTTCACCGCCAGCAGGTCGTTCAGGGAAAAGTGCAGGCCGACGCCGAACATCAGCAGCATCACGCCGATCTCGGAGAGCTGCGACGCCAGGCCCACGTCGGCGACGAAGCCGGGGGTGCCCGGGCCGAGGACGATACCGGCGAGGAGATAGCCCACCAGGGCCGGGAACTTCAGCTTCTCGGCGAGAAAGCCGAAGAGCAGGGCCAGGCCGAAGCCGGCCGCCAGGGTCGTGATCAGTGAAACGCTGTGCTCCATTTTTTCCCCTAATTGTCGATGCCTGGTCTGCGCCAGTTGCCTGCCGGGTCCGGTTCTTCCCGGTCTGCGCCGGGTTCGGCGGTTCCGACGAATGGTACGTGAAAGCCTCCGGCCGCGCCGCGGGCAAGGATTTCAGGGCATTTCGGTGCCATACGCGCCTTTCCCGCGGCGTTCGGCACCGCCTCGCCGAAGCGGAGGGGCGTCATGTTCTGTAAAGATTCGCCGATTGCCGGGGCCGGTCGGGCCCCATAAGTTAAGACCCGTGACGCCGGGCCCCTCTGACGGTTTGCTGCCGCCATGTCGGAGTCATGTTTTCTTCACTGACGACGACAACGGGAGGGGCTCATGGACACCCTGCAGCAATTTCTCACCGCCGACTTCCTCGGCACCTCGGCCTGGCTCTGGCTGGCCTTCCTCGGCATCGTCTGCGCGCTGCTGGTCTTCGACCTCGGCGTGCTGCACCGCGAACACCGCGAAATCGGAGTCAGGGAAAGCCTGCTGCTGTCGGCCGGCTACATCACCGTGGGCCTGCTGTTCGGCCTCTGGGTCTGGCAGCAGAAGGGCGGCGCCGCCGGGCTGGATTACTACACCGGCTTCCTGATCGAGAAATCGCTGTCCATGGACAACGTCTTTCTCATGGCGACGATCTTCGGTTTCTTCGCCGTTCCGCGCAAATACCAGCACGAGGTGCTGTTCTGGGGCATCCTCGGCGTGATCGTGCTGCGTGCGCTGATGATCGGCCTGGGCGCGGCCCTGATCGCCAACTTCAGCTGGATCCTCTATCTCTTCGGCCTGTTCCTCCTGCTGACCGGCGTGCGGATGCTGTTCTCCAAGGTGGAGGAGGCGCAGAACCTGGACGACAACCTGCTGGTCCGCTACCTGCGGGGACACCTGCGGATCACCGACCGCCTGCACGACGGCCGCTTCTTCGTCCGCCTGCCGGACGCCAGCGGCAGGCCGGTGCTCTGGGCCACCCCGCTGCTGCTGACCCTGATCCTGATCGAATGCGCCGACCTGGTGTTCGCCATCGACAGCGTGCCGGCGATCTTCGCCATCACCCAGGACCCCTTCATTGTCTACACCTCGAACATCTTCGCCATCCTCGGCCTGCGCGCGCTGTACTTCGCCCTGGCCGCGCTGATCCACCGCTTCGCCTACCTCAAGTACGCGCTGGCGCTGGTGCTGGTGTTCATCGGCGGCAAGATCTTCCTGGTCGGCATCATCGGCAAGATCCCCGCGGCGATCTCCCTCGGCGTCACCTTCTCGCTGCTGCTGGGCGGGGTGCTCTACTCGCTGTGGAAGACCCGCGGCGAGGCCGCTTCGTCCGCCGGGCAGCGTTGAGGGGCAGGCGCGGGAAGCGCGGCGGCCGTCCGGCGTCCACACTGGAAGGGGACCCCCAAGCAAGGAGCTGCGCCATGACCACCCCCTACCGACGCCTCGACAAGCGGCAGGCCGCCGTCCTCCTGGTCGACCACCAGACCGGCCTGCTGTCCCTGGTCCGCGACATCGAGCCGGACCGCTTCCGCAACAACGTGCTGGCCCTGGCCGACCTGGCCAGGTACTTCGAGCTGCCGACCCTCCTCACCACCAGCTTCGAGAACGGCCCCAACGGCCCGCTGCTGCCCGAACTCAAGGAACTCTTCCCCGAAGCGCCCTACATCGCCCGCCCCGGACAGATCAACGCCTGGGACAACGCGGACTTCGTCCGCGCGGTGAAGGCCACTGGCCGCAAACAGCTGATCGTCGCCGGGGTGGTGACCGAGGTCTGCGTGGCCTTTCCGGCCCTGTCGGCCCTGGCGGAGGGCTTCGAGGTGTTCGTCGTCACCGATGCCTCCGGCACCTTCAACGAGCTCACCCGTGATTCCGCCTGGAGCCGCATGACCGCCGCCGGGGCGCAACTGATGGGCTGGTTCGCCGTGGCCTGCGAGCTGCACCGCGACTGGCGCAACGACGTTGAGGGGCTGGGCGCGCTGTTCGCCGGGCACATCCCGGACTACCGCAACCTGATGACCGGCTACGACCGCCTGACCGCCGGCAAGTGATCCGCCGGTACGGCGCCCCCGACGCGTGGAAACGCGCCGGGCGGCACCGCTACACTGGTTCCCTCCTTTCCGGCAGACGGATCTCGCCCGATGAACCTGCGCCCCTGGTCCCACGTCACCTCCGCCGGCTTCGCCCTGCGCGGCTGGCATAGCGAACCGAGCGGCAGGCCGCTGCTGCATTTCCTGCACGGCAACGGCTTCTGCGGGCGAACCTACGAGCCGCTGCTCGCCGTGCTGGCCGACGACTTCGACCTCTGGCTGAGCGACGTCCAGGGCCACGGCGAGAGCGACCACGGCGGTCGCTTCCTCGGCTGGAACTGCTCGGCGGAGCTGGCGGTGGAAGCCTTCGAGGCCGGATACGGACGCTTCGGCGAGGTGCCGCGCTTCGCCTGCGGGCACAGCTTCGGCGGCGTGCTGAGCTGCCTGATCCTGGCCCACCGGCCCGAGCTGTTCCGCCGCGCGGCGCTGCTCGACCCGGTGCTGTTCACGCCGGGGATGATCGGCGTCATGGGCCTTTCCGAACTGCTCGGCCTGCACCGCTTCAACACCCTGGCGCGGCAGTCGGCGACGCGCCGCCAGCACTGGCCGGACCGCGCCGGCGCCTATGCCGCCCTGCACGGGCGGGGCACCTTCAGGGGCTGGAGCGACGCGGCCCTGCGCGCTTACGTCGAGTACGCCCTGCGCGATGCCGACGACGGCGGCGTCGAGCTGAAGTGCCGGCCGAGCCGCGAGGTGGAGATCTTCACCTCGTTCCCCCGCGGCCTCTGGGCGGCGCTGGCGCAGGTGCGCGCGCCGACCCTGGTGCTGCACGGCCAGCGCAGCTTCCCCTTCGTGGTCAGGGCGGCCGCTCGTTGGTGCGCCCTCAACCCCCACGTCACGGCCCGGGCCGTGCCCGGCGGACACTGCTTCATGCAGGAGCAGCCGCAGGCGAGCGCCGAGCGGGTGGCCGCTTTTCTGCTGGAAAGAGACTGAGAGGAACGGCCCGCCGGGCGGTAGAATCCCGGAATCGACCGAGGGCCCCGCGCATGACCGATCTCTCTCCCCTGGCCGCCTACCGGCAGGCCGTCGCCCAGCAGGGTTTCCAGCCCGACGCGGCCCAGGCGCAGGCCGCGCAGGCGCTGGAGGACTGCCACCAGGCCCTGCACCGGGACGACCCTTCGTCGCCGGTGCGGGGCGTGTACCTCTGGGGGCCGGTCGGGCGCGGCAAGACCTGGCTGATGGACAGCTTCTACCGCAGCCTGCGCGTGCCGGCCCGGCGCCAGCATTTCCACCACTTCATGCGCTGGGTGCACCGCCGCCTGTTCCAGCTCACCGGCACGGCGGACCCGCTGCTGGCGCTGGCCCGCGAGCTGGCCGAGGAAGTCCGGGTGCTGTGCTTCGACGAGCTGTTCGTCAGCGACATCGGCGACGCCATGATCCTCGGCCGCCTGCTGCAGGCGATGTTCGAGCAGGGCGTGGTGCTGGTCGCCACCTCCAACCAGCCGCCGGAGCAGCTCTACGCCGACGGCTTCAACCGCCAGCGCTTCGTCCCGGCGATCGACGCCATCCAGCGCCACATGCAGGTGCTTGGCGTCGACGGCGGGCAGGACCACCGCCTGCATCCGGGCGCCGGGCACCCGCGCTTCTGGGTCGCCCGGCCGGGAACGCCGAGCGCCCTGGAGGCGGTCTTCGAGCGTCTGGCCGCGGGCCGGCCGGTAGACGACGGGCCGGTCGAGCTGGGGCATCGGCAGCTGGAGGCGCTGCGCCACGGCGAGACGGCCATCTGGTGCCGCTACGCCGCCCTCTGCGAGCAGCCCTGGTCGGCCCTGGACTTCATCGCCCTGTGCGACCGTTTCCCGGCCATCCTGCTCGGCGAGGTGCCGAAGCTCGGCGGCCGGCGGCGGGAAGCCTACATCGCCCGCGGCACCGAGGACGCCAGGGAGCGGGTGGAGGCCGGCGACCGCCAGCTGCCCGACCTGTCGCCGGGGGACAACGGCGTGCGGCGCTTCATCGCCCTGGTCGACGAGTGCTACGACCGCCGGGTGCCGCTCTATCTGGAGGCGCAGGTGCCGCTGGAGGAGCTATACACCGAGGGTTATCTGGAGTTCCCCTTCCGGCGCACCCTCAGCCGTCTGCGGGAGATGCAGCTGGAGCGGTTCTCGCGGGTCTAGGGGATACCGGGCCGGCAGGCTGCCGAAGAGGCCGGTGGGGCTAGCGGCGCTGCTGCTCGTGGCGCTGGTGGTCGCGCCGCCACTGGTCGAGCTGGATGATCTCGGCGGACTTGCCCGGCGCTGGCGCCGGGGCGTGCGGCTCGGGGACGGGGTGGGGCGCCAGCTCGATGCGGGCGACGTGGCGGCCGAACATGACGATCCTGCCGTCGTGGCGCTGCTCGCCGGTGACGGTGAACTCGAAACCGTAGATCCGCGCCAGCCGGCGGCGGCCGCGGGCGTCCGGGAGCAGGGCGAGGCGGCGCAGCGCGACGTTGTCGTCGAGCAGTTCCACGTCCGCTTTCGCGCAGTACTGGCGGACCGCCGCCAGAGCCCGCTCGTTCAGGCCGTGGGCGTGCCACAGCCAGGCGGCGCCGGCGCCCAGCAGCATCAGGATGAATAGATTACCCAGAGTCAGCATGATCGGTTTGCTCGTGGAAACGGTCCCAGCTTAGCCGATATGCCGACCGGCGCCGTGCGTTCCGTCGCTTGGACTTCAGTCCTTGGACGAGGCTTCCTTGATCTGCCGGTAGCGCTCCTCCAGATCGTGGCGCAGCTCGCGGCGGCGCTTGGCCTGCTCGTAGCGGCGCTTCTCCTGCTCGGTCTCGGGGCGCAGCGTCGGTACCGCGGTCGGCTTGCCGTCCTTGCCCAGGGCGACCATGGTGAAGAAGCAGCTGTTGGTGTGGCGCACCGCGCGGGTCGGGATGTCCTCGGTGAGCACCTTGATGCCGATCTCCATGGAGGAGGTGCCGGTGTAGTTGACCGAGGCGTGGAAGGTCACCAGCTCGCCGACGTACACCGGCTGGCGGAAGACCACCTGGTCCACCGAGAGGGTCACCACGTAGCTGCCGGCGTAGCGGGCGGCGCAGGCGTAGGCGACTTCGTCCAGGTACTTGAGCAGGGTGCCGCCGTGCACGTTGCCGGAAAAGTTGGCCATATCCGGCGTCATCAGCACGGTCATCGACAATTGGGCATTGGGTTGCATGGGTACTTCGGCTCCGGAAAAACAGTGCGGAGGCCTAACCATACCGGACTCCGCTGCGTCGTGCTGCAGCTTGCGCCCGCAGGCGGGCGGAAAGCGGGCGGTCTTCGACTAATCGACGACCTTGAAGCGCAGCACGCCGATCAGCTGGCCGGCCTCGGTCTGCACGCGGACCTCCCAGTTGCCCAGCGGATCGCCGGGGAAGTTCCGCTTGTGGCTCCAGGCCCGGTAGCCCTCCTTGCGCCCGCCGCTGATGTCCAGCGGGATGCGGTCCCGTTCCTGGCCGTTCTGCCGCCAGACGTGCCAGATGCGCTCCTTCAGCCCGCGCGGCACGTTGATCTCGGTGTAAGCGTACAGGCCGTGGCTGCGCAGCTCGGCCAGCGAGACCCGCTTGAGGCCGCGGCCGGGGGCACGGTGGCGGTCGTCCAGCTCCAGGCTCACCGCCACCTGGTTCAGCCACAGGGTGGCCGGCGGCACCCAGGTGCGCGCCAGCCAGCCGGCGCCGCCGAGCGCCGCGACCAGCGCGAGCAGCGCCAGCTTGCGCCGCCAGCCCTGGCCGCGCTGCGCGCCGAGCAGGCTGGGAAAGGCCAGCAGCGTGGAGATGGCCAGGGCCAGCTCGTAGCTCTGCGGCGTCGCCAGGTGGTAGATCAGCGGCAGGGTGGTGAGCAGCACGGCGAACAGGGCCAGGCTGTGGAAGGCCATCAGCGCCCAGCGCTGCTCGCCCAGCCACTTGTAGTACAGCGGGTCGATGATCGAGACCAGCGCGGCCAGGCAGAGCAGTCCGGTGAACAGCGCCTGGCCGCTGTTCCAGGTGGTGGTGGTGAGGAAGAAGGGCAGGACGAAGAACAGGCTTTCCTGGTGGATCATCTGCGTCGCGTAGCGCAGCAGCGAGCGCGGCAGGGTCAGGCCGAAGCGCTGGCTGATGCCGCGGGTCACCAGGTTTTCCAGCAGCAGCCAGACCCAGCCGGCCAGCATCACCACGGCGAGCACGCCGGCCAGGCTTTCCTTGCGCTTGACCAGCAGGAAGCTGGCGATGCCGGAGGCGAAGCCGAACAGGGCGAGCAGGCGGGGGTAGCGGCTGGCCAGGGCGATCAGCTGCTGCAGGCGTTGTTTCCAGGGCGGCATGTCGGTCGGAGTCGGGTCGATGGCGAAAAGGAGGTACGAGTTTAGCGGCGAAGTGCCTCCGCCGGGCGGCCGGCGATCCGCGAGGCGTCGGCGATGCGGGCGCTCGGGGGCGGGGCGGTCAGTGGTCGAGGATCTTCGAGAGGAATTCGCGGGTCCGCTCGGCGCGCGGCGCGGCGAAGAACTGGTCGGCCGGCACGTCTTCGAGGATGGCCCCGCGATCCATGAAGATGACGCGGTCGGCCACCCTGCGGGCGAAGCCCATCTCATGGGTCACGCACATCATGGTCATGCCTTCCTGCGCCAGCTGCACCATGACCTCGAGCACCTCGCTGACCATCTCCGGGTCCAGCGCCGAGGTCGGCTCGTCGAACAGCATGACCACCGGGTCCATGGCCAGGGCGCGGGCGATCGCCACCCGCTGCTGCTGGCCACCGGAGAGCTGGCCGGGATGCTTCTGCGCCTGCTCGGCCAGGCCGACCCGGGCGAGCAGCGCCATGCCCTTGTCCCGGGCCGCCTCCCGGCTGCGGCCGAGCACCTTGATCTGGGCGAGGCAGAGGTTGTCGATGACCGACAGATGGGGGAACAGCTCGAAATGCTGGAACACCATGCCGACCCGCGCGCGCAGCCTCGGCAGGTCGGTCTTCGGATCGGCGAGCGAGGTGCCGTCGACCCGGATGTCGCCCTGCTGGAACGGCTCGAGGCCGTTGACGCACTTGATCAGGGTCGACTTGCCGGAGCCGGACGGGCCGCAGACCACCACGACCTCGCCCTTGCCGACGGCGGTGCTGCAGCCGTCCAGCACCCGGAAGTCCCCGTACCATTTGCTGACATTGCGGATCGAAATCATGTCGCTGACCTTGTCTGCAGACGCCTGACCAGCTGCGAGGCGGCGAAGCTGATGATGAAGTACACGAGGCCGGCGACCAGCAGGAATTCGTGGGGCCGGCCGATGATGTCGCCCTGCGAGCGGGCGGCGTTGAGGAAGTCCATCAGGCCGACCGTGTACACCAGCGAGGTGTCCTGGAACAGGATGATGCTCTGCTGCAGCAGCAGCGGGGCCATCTTGCGCAAGGCCTGGGGCAGGACGACCAGGCGCATGCACTGGCCGTAGCGCATGCCGAGCGCCAGGGCCGCATTCATCTGGCCTTTGGGCACCGACTGGATGCCGGCGCGGACGATTTCGCAGAAGTAGGCCGCCTCGAACAGGACGAAGGCCGCCAGACAGGAGGCGAAGGCGCCGACCGGGGTATCCTCGCCGGTGATTTCCCGCAGCACGAAGGGCACCGCGAAGTAGAACCAGGTGATCACCAGCAGCAGCGGGATGGAGCGGAAGTAGTTGACGTAGGTGGCGGCGAGGGCGGCCGCCAGCCGGTTGCGCGCCAGGCGCATCATCGCCAGCAGGGTGCCGAGCAGCACGCCGCCGAGCACCGCCGGCAGCATCAGCTCGAGGGTCGTCCGCATGCCTTCCAGGAGCACCGGCAGGGCGGGGAGAATCGCGCCGAAATCCATCACCGGCCTCCCGCGGCGATCAGGCCCGGCACCGCGACCCGCTTCTCGATGGCCCGCATCAGCAGCATCAGGCTCATGTTCAGGCTGAAGTAGATCAGCGTGGCCAGGGTGAAGGCCTCGAACAGGTTGGCGGAGAACTCGGCGGTCTGCCGGGTCTGCGCCAGCAGCTCCATCAGGCCGATCAGCGAGGCCACCGAGGAGTTCTTGAAGATGTTGAGGAACTCCGAGGTGAGCGGCGGGACGATCAGGCGGAAGGCCTGCGGCAGCAGTACGTGGCGGTAGATCTGCGGCAGGCGCAGGCCCAGCGCGCGGGCGGCCGCGGTCTGGCCCCGGGGCAGGGCCTGGATGCCGGTGCGCACCTGCTCGCAGACCCGGGCGGCGGTGAACAGGCCGAGACAGAGCGTCACGCTGAGGAAGGCCGAGGCGGCCGGGCTCAGATCCTGCTTGAACCAGACCTGCAGCGGCTCGGGCAGGAAGTCCGGCACCAGGAAGTACCAGACGAACAGCTGCACCAGGAGCGGCACGTTGCGAAAGAGCTCCACGTAGGCGCCGGCGATGCCGGGCAGGACGCGACCGGGCAGGGTGCGCAGCACGCCGAGCAGGGAGCCCAGCGCCAGGGCGACGAGCCAGCCGCTCAGGGCCAGCGCCACGGTCCAGCCGAGGCCGGTGAGGTACCAGTCCAGGTAGATCTCGTCGCCGATCCCGGTGGGCTTGAAGAAGATGCCCCAGTCCCAGTTGTAATCCATGGACAGTCGCTCCGGTGGCAGGCGGCTAGCGTTCTTCGGCCGACTTGTCGGTCGGCTCGGCGATCAGCCGCTTCAGTTCGGCGCTCATCGGGAAGTTCAGGTTGAGGTTCTTCGGCGGAATCGGCTGGAGGAACCACTTGTCGTAGATGGCGTCGATCTCGCCGGACTTGAAGGTGGCGACCAGGGCGTCGTCGACGGCCTTCTTGAACGCCGTGTCGCCCTTGCGCAGCATGCAGCCGTAGATCTCGAAGGACTGCGGCGTGCCGACCACGGTCCAGTCGTCCGGGTTGCGGGCCTTGGCCATTTCCCCGTAGAGCAGGGCGTCGTCCATCATGAAGGCCGCGGCGCGGCCGGATTCGAGCATCAGGAAGGATTCGCCGTGGTCCTTGGCGGCGATGATGTTCATGCCCATCCGCTTCTCTGCGTTCATCGCCTTGAGCAGGCGCTCGGAGGTGGTGCCGGCGGTGGTCACCACGTTCTTGCCGGCCAGATCGGGGAAGTCGTTGATCCCGGAGGTCTTCTTGGTCAGCAGGCGGGTGCCGACCTCGAAGATGCCGACGGAGAACGCCACCTGCTTCTGGCGCTCGAGGTTGTTGGTGGTGGAGCCGCACTCCAGGTCGACGGTGCCGTTCTGCACCAGCGGGATGCGGGTCTGCGAGGTGACCAGGTTGTAGCGCACCTTCAGCTCCGGCAGGCCGAGCTGCTGCTTGAGCGCCTCGACCACCTTCAGCTGCAGGTCGTGGGCGTAGCCGATCGGCTGGCGCGAGGCGCCGCCGAGGTAGGAGAAGGGGATGGAGGCGTCGCGGTGGCCGAGGGTGATGGTGCCGGACTCCTTGATCTTCTTCAGGGTGCCGGTGAGTTCGTCGGCCCGGGCCACGGTGGCCAGGCAGGCGCAGAAGAGAAGCGCGAGGGTTGTCTTCGCTGGAAGTCGCATGGATGGGCCCTGTTGTCTGTGTTCGATCCTGGGAGCAAAGGTAGCGAAAGTCGGCCGGCGCGCGAAAGCCGTCTTCGCGCGCCGGCCTGCTCCAGACCTGCCAGAGACGTGCCAGGATGGGCGTTGTCGCAGGGCGAATGGCGGGCCGCGCTCAGCCCTCGCTGGCCAGCGGCCCGATCAGCCGGCTCAGCTCGCCGTCTGCCGGCGCACCCTCGTCGGCGCCGCCCGCCACCAGCGCCTGGGCTTCCAGCACCACGTAGGCGCTGCTGCAGAACAGCGAGTTGAGCCGCTTCATGTCCTCCAGCAGCTCCAGGTGGGCGGAGCTGGTTTCGATGCACTGCGCCACCTGGCGGTGCAGGCGGTCGACGTGGGCGTGCGCCAGGCGCCGTTCGAGGGCACGGAAGCCGCGCTTGCGGCGCAGCAGCTGACGCGCGCTGGCGGCGTCGCCGGAGAGGAACACCGACAGGCCCAGGCGCAGGTTGGCCAGTAGCTCGCCGTGCAGCAGCGACAGCTCCTCCAGGTCGCTGCGGGTGAACGCCGGCTGCCGCTCGGTCTTCGGGTGCTGCACCTTGCCTAGCATCTTCTCGATGATGTCGCCGGCCTGCTCCAGGTTGATCGCCCACTCGATGATCTCGGCCCAGCGTCGGTCCTCGTTCTCGGCCAGGGCGCCCCGCGGCAGCTGCGCCAGGTACAGCTTGACCCCGGCGTAGAGGGCGTCGACGTCGTCGTCGAGGCGGCGGATGGCCTTGCCCAGCTCCGGCTGGCGGCCCTGCAGCACGGCCAGCAGGTGGTCGAGCATGCGCTCCACCAGATCGCCGATGCGCAGGGTCTCGCGCACCGCGTTGGCCAGCGCCAAGCTCGGCGTGGGCAGGGCGCTGGAGTCCAGGTAGCGGGGCCGGGCGACCCCTTCCTCGCGGGCCTGGTCCGGCAGCAGGCGGGTGCACAGGCGCGCCATCGGGCCGACGCTGGGCAGCAGCAGCAGGCAGCGCAGGCTGTTGTAGGCCAGGTGGAAGCCGATCACCCGGTCCTGCGGGCCGAGCGGCAGGGTGGCCATCCAGGCCGCCAGCGGGTCGAGCAGCGGCAGCACCAGCAGGCCGAGCAGCTTGTACAGCAGGTGGCCGAGGGCGACCCGCCGGCCGCTGGCGATCTGCGTGCGGCTGTTGAGGAAGGCCAGCACGCCGCTGCCGATGTTGGCGCCGATCACCAGGGCGATGGCCACCGGCAGGCCGATCAGCCCGGCGCCGGCCAGGGTCGCGGTGAGCAGCACGGCGGCCAGGCTGGAATAGGCGATCAGCGCGAACAGGGCGCCGACGCAGGTCGCCAGCAGGATGTCGCCGTTCAGCGAGGCGAACAGCAGCTCCAGCACGGGGGCGTGGGTGATCGGCTCGCTGGCCTCGACGATCAGGTCGAGGGCGAGCAGGATCAGGCCGAGGCCGATGGCCACCCGGCCGAGCTGACCGGCCCGGCTCTGCCGGCGCGAGAGGAACAGGCTGACCCCGGTCAGCAGCAGCAGCGGCGACAGCCAGGACAGGTCGACGGTCAGCACCCGCGCCATCAGCGCGGTGCCGACGTCGGCGCCGAGCATCGCCGCCAGCGCCGGGGCCAGCGCCATCAGCCCGGAGGCGACGAAGGAGCCGGCCAGCAGGGCGGTGGCGTTGCTGCTCTGCACCAGGGCGGTGACGCCGATGCCGGCGAGGAAGGCCAGCGGCGTTCGGCGCATGCTCTGGCCGAGCAGCCGGCGCAGGGAGGCGCCGTAGACCCGGAGGATGCCGGTGCGGACGATGTGGGTGCCCCACACCAGCAGGGCGATGGCCGAGAGCAGATCGAGCAAGGTCACCATGATCGGGCCTCCCTGGCGGCGGAATGGCGGAGTGTCGCGGACGCCGGCGCGCCCCTCCACGGTGGACCGCGGGCGGCGCGAAGGCGTTCGGTGGGTCTTGTCACAGTTCGGTAATGCGCCAGGACAGGGTGCAGCAGCGTTCGCGCCCACGCAAGGGTGGCCAGATGGTCCGAAGGTCTTGTCGTTTTGTCTGGGCTAGGCGCGGAACTCCGGGCCACTCTCCTCCGCGGCGTGCTCCAGGCGAATGCGTAGGCTCAGGTCGGTGCGCGAGTCGGCATGGCGGACCGCTTCTTCCGCGCTGATCCGGCCGGCCTCGTGGAGCTGGAACAGGTGCTGGTCGAAGGTCTGCAGGCCCGGCTCCGGCGCCTCGGCGATGGCCTGGCGGAGCTCGCGCAACTGGTCGCGCTGGATCAGGTCGCGCAGGTGCGGGGTGCTCAGCAGCAGCTCCACGGCCATCGCCCGGTGCCGGTCGAGCCCCGGCACGGGGCGCTGGGCAACGATCGCCAGCAGGTTCTGGGCGACGTCGGCGAGCACCTGGCCGCGGGCGTTCTCCGGGAAGAAGTGGACGATCCGCTCGATGGCCTGCGGCGCGCCGGTGGCGTGCAGGGTGGCCAGGCACAGGTGGCCGGTCTCGGCGTAGTGCAGGGCGTGCTGCATGGTCTCCAGGTCGCGGATCTCGCCGATCATGATCACGTCCGGCGCCTCGCGCAGGATGTTGCGCAGGGCGGCGGCGAAGCTGTGGGTGTCCAGGCCGACCTCGCGCTGGTCGATCAGCGAGCGGCGGTGCCGGTGGACGAACTCGATGGGGTCCTCAATGCAGAGGATGTGGCCGCTGCGGCTGCGATTGCGCTGCTCCAGCATGGCCGCCAGGGTGGTCGACTTGCCCGAGCCGGCGGCGCCGACCACCAGGATCAGCCCGCGGTCGCGCAGCGCCAGTTTCTCCAGCACCGGCGGCAGGCCGAGTTCGGCGATGCTCGGGATCTCGCTCTTCACGTAGCGCGCCACCATCGTCAGCTCGCCGCGCTGCAGGTAGAGATTGAGGCGGAAGCGGCCGATGCCTTCCAGGTCGACCGCCAGGTTCAGCTCCTTCTCGCGCTCGAACTCGGCCCGCTGCTCCGCCGACAGCAGCGGCCAGACCAGCCGGCGGACCTCGCCCGGGGCCAGCGGCGGCGTCTCCAGCGGCTGGCAGGCGCCGTCCTGCTTGAGGTGCGGCGGCGCGCCGACGCTGAAGAACATGTCCGAACCGCCCCGCTCGGCGAGCCGGCGGAGCAGGGGAGTGATGTCCGGGGAATCGGAGGGGGTGGGCATGCGGCGCTCTCTCGCTCGGAATATGGCCCGATGATGGTGCAGCCGTCGGTCGGCGGCAAACCCGCGACACGAACTGACGCACGCTTCGGGCAGAATGACGGTGCCTGTTATCCTTATCCGTTCGTTCCCCAGCGAGTCGCCCATGCTCAGCCTCTATCACGCCCCCGACCTGGAAACCCTCGGCGAGCTGGCCACCACCCTGCTGGCCCAGCCGCAGAGCGATCCGCTGGCGCCGGCGCGGGTGGTGGTGCCGAGCCAGGGCATGGGCCGCTGGCTGACCCTGGAACTGGCGCGCAAGCAGGGCATCGCCATGCAGCTGGATATCCAGCTGCCGTCCAGCTTCGTCTGGGACCTGTCGCGTCTGGTGCTCGGCCAGTTGCCCGAGCAGTCCGCCTTCACGCCGGCGACCCTCGGCTGGCGCCTCTACGATTGGCTCTGCGAGCCCGCGCAGCTGGCCCTGGCGCCGCGCCTGGCGCACTACCTGGACGGCGGCGACGAGCGCCGGCGCCTGGCGCTGGCGGGGCGGATCGCCGACGTTTTCGACCAGTACCTGCTCTATCGCGACGACTGGCTGGCCGCCTGGGAGCGCGGCGAGCGCCTCGGCCTCGGCCCCGACGAGGACTGGCAGGCGCTGCTCTGGCAGGAGCTGACCAAGGACGGCCACCCGCACCGCGCGCGCCTGCTCGACGACCTGCTGCACCGCCTGTACTCCCCCGAGCCCATCGCCGGGCTGCCCGAGCGCCTGCTGCTGTTCGGCATCAGCAGCCTGCCGCCGCACCACCTGCGGGTGTTCGACGGCCTGGCCCGGCACACCGAGGTGATCGTCTTCGCTCTCAACCCCTGCCGCGAGGCCTGGGGCGAGATCCGCGACGTCCGCGAGCTGGCGCAGCAGCCCGGCGCGGACGACGGCGACTGGTACCTGGACATCGGCAACCCGCTCTTGGCCAGCCTCGGCAAGCAGGGCCGGGACTTCTTCGACAGCCTGTTCGCCCTGGCCGGCGAGGGCGCCGGGCAGGAGATCGGCCTGTACTCGGCGGACGAGGACCTGGCCGACGACAGCCTGCTGCACGCCCTGCAGAACGACATCCTGCGCCTGCGCGCCCGCCGGCCGGAGGAGCGCCTGGCCCTGGGCGAGGACGACCGCTCCCTGGAACTGCACATCGCCCACTCGCCGCTGCGCGAGGTGGAGATCCTCCACGACCAGCTGCTCGCCCGCTTCCAGGCCGATCCCGGCCTCAGCCCCGACCAGGTCGTCGTGCTGACCCCGGACATCGAGCGCTACGCCCCCTACATCGAGGCGGTGTTCGCCTCCCGCGACGGCCGCGGCGTGCCGCGCACGAGCGCCCCGCGGACGGCCGCCCCACGGATGGCCGCCCCACGGATGGCCGCCCCACGGATTCCCTACAGCCTGGCCGACCGCAGCCTGCGCGCCGAGGTCCCGCTGATCGAGGCCTTCCTCGGCCTGCTCGGCCTGCCGGAAAGCCGCTTCGCCGCCGAGGAGATCCTCGCCTGGCTGGAGCAGCCGGCCATCGCCCGCCGCGCCGGCATCGAGGAGGAGGACCTGCCGCTGCTGCGCGACTGGCTGCGCGAGGCCGGCGTGCGCTGGGGCCGCAACGGCGCCCACCGCGCCCGCCTGGGCCTGCCGGACGACGCCTCCTTCACCTGGCGCCAGGGTCTCGACCGCCTGCTGCTGGGCTTCGCCGCCCCGCCGCAACTGGCCGGCCAAGAGGCGCCG
Organism: Azotobacter bryophylli; assembly: GCF_042643485.1. Classification (NCBI taxonomy): domain Bacteria; kingdom Pseudomonadati; phylum Pseudomonadota; class Gammaproteobacteria; order Pseudomonadales; family Pseudomonadaceae; genus Azotobacter; species Azotobacter bryophylli. The sequence continues at coordinate 106,954 of NZ_JBHRSJ010000019.1, forward strand.
CTGCTCGGCGACTGCTGGCCGCTGGACGCCCTGGAAGGCGCCCGCGCCCAGCTGCTCGGCCGGCTGGTCGGCTTCGTCGGCCAGCTCGCCGCCCTGGCCGACGACCTGCAGCGGCCGCGGCCGCTGGCGGATTGGGCCGACCGCCTGCAGCAGCTGATCGACGAGCTGTTCGACGAGAGCGAGGCCGGCGACACCCTGCTGCTGCTGTCCCAGGCCTGCGCCGCGCTGCGCGACCAGGCCCAGGCCGCCGGCATCGAGCGGCCGCTGAAGCTGGCCCTGGTGCGCCAGGAGCTGACCGGCGCCCTGGAGCAGGGCGGCGGCGCCTCGGGCTTTCTCACCGGCGCGGTGACCTTCTGCACCATGGTGCCGATGCGCAGCCTGCCGTTCCGCCTGGTCTGCCTGCTCGGCCTCGACGACGGCGCCCTGCCGCGGCGTACCCCGGCCGCCGGCTTCGACCTGATCGCCCGGCACCCGCGGCGCGGCGACCGCGCCCGGCGCCTGGACGACCGCTACCTGCTGCTGGAAACCCTGCTCTCGGCCCGCGAGGCGCTGTATCTCAGCTACGTCGGCCGCGACCCGCGGGACAACGCCGAGCTGCCGCCCTCGGTGCTGGTCAGCGAGATCCTCGAGGCGGTGGACCAGACCGCCGTCTGCGGGGACTCCGCCAGGGCCAGCGAGCGCATCGTCGTCGCCCATCCCCTGCAGCCCTTCTCGCCCGGCAACTTCGAGGACGGTCGCCGCACCGGCTTCGCCGCGCCCTGGTTCCGCGCCGCCCGGCGCCTGGCCGAGCCGCCGGCGACGCCCGAGTCCTTCGCCTCGCCGCTGCCAGAGCCGGACGCGGACTGGCTGACCGTCGAGCCGTCGCTGCTGCTGAAATGCTTCCAGAACCCGGCGCGCTTTCTCCTCGAACAGCGCCTCGGCCTGCGCCTGGCCGACGCCGAGCAGGCCATCGCCCCCGACGAGCCCTTCGCCCTCGAAGGCCCGGCCCGCGGCGGCCTGCGCCGGCTGGCCCTGAGCGCGGTGGAGCACGGCTGGAGCGAGGCCGACGAGCGCGCCGTGGCCCGCGCCGCCGGCTGGCTGCCGCCCGGCGAGCTGGGCTACGCCCTCTGGGGCCGGGAGCGCGGCCCGGTGCGCGCCTTCGCCCCGCGGCTGTTCGACGCCCGCCCCGAGGCCGCGCCGCAGCCCCTGCCGGTGGATGCGAACCTGGCCGGGGTGCGCGTGCACGGCTGGCTCGACGGCGCCACCGCCGAGGGCCTGTTCGACTGGCGGCTGACCCGGCCCGGGCCCTGGGACCTGCCGCGCTTCTGGCTGCGCCACCTGCTGCTGAACCTGTCGGCGACCGCCGGGATCGGCCGGGAAAGCCGGCTGCTGTCGCCGGCTGGCGACTGGCGGCTCGGCCCGCTGGACGATGCCGCCGAGTTGCTCGAACCCTGGCTCGCCGCCTATCGCCAGGCCCTCTGCGAACCCCTGCCGCTGCTGACCCGCGCCAGCCACGACTTCGCCCAGGCGCTGGCCTCGCCGGGCGCGCGGAGCCAGAAGCCGCCGGTCGAGGCCGCCCGCGCCAAGGCCCGGGTGGCCTGGGAAGGCAGCGAGTTCGGCCTGGCCGGCGAGTGCTGCGACCCCTGGTACGCCCTGGCCTTCCGCGACCGCGATCCGCTGGACGCGCGCTTCGAGGCGCTCGCCGAGCGACTGCTCGGCCCGGCGCTGGCGGCCCTGGCCGGGGAAGACGAAGCATGACGGGCAGCCGCGCTTCCATGACCGAATCCGCCCTTGTCAGGACGATGAGCCGATGAGCCTCGATCTTCTCCACGCCCCCTTCGACGGCCGCTCGCTGATCGAGGCCAGCGCCGGCACCGGCAAGACCTGGACTCTCACCGCGCTCTACGCCCGCCTGCTGCTGGAGCGCCAGCTCGGCGTCGGGCAGATCCTGGTGGTCACCTACACCACCGCGGCCACCGCCGAGCTGCGCGAGCGCATCCGCGCCCGCCTGGCCGAGCTGCTCGCGCTCTACGACGGCGTGCCCAGCGGCGACGCCTTCCTCAACGACCTGCACGCCCGCCATCCCGGCGAGGAGGCGCGCCGCCGCCTGCTGCTGGCGGTGCACGGCTTCGACGAGGCGGCGATCTTCACCATCCACGGTTTCTGCCAGCGCGCCCTGCAGGACGCGGCCTTCGAGGCCGGCGGCGACTTCGACAGCGAGCTGACCCAGGACGACCGCGAGGTGCTCGACGCGCTGCTCGCCGACGCCTGGCGTGCCGAGCTGGCCGCGGCCGACCCGGCCTGGGCCGGCTTCCTGGCCAAGAGCGGCATCACCCCGGTCTGGCTGCGCGAGCGCCTGCGCAGCCACCTGGGCAAGCCCTACCTGCGCGTGGAGCCGCACGCCCTGCCGGCCCCGGCCGATTTCGAGGCCGCCCGCGCGGCCTGGGAATGCGCCGCCGGGCTTTGGCGCAAGAACGGCGCGGACTGGGTCGCGGAGCTGGCGAACCACGGCGGGCTCAGCCAGACCACCCACAAGCCGGTCAAGTTCGCCCTCTGGGCCGGCGAGCTGGACGCCTACTTCGCCGATCCCGCGGCCCTGTTCGAGCCGCCCGAGGGGCTCAGGAAGTTCGGCAGCGAGGCCCTGGCCAAGGCCTGCAAGAAGGGCTACGACGCGCCGTCCTGCCAGCTCGCCCTGGCCCTCGACGAACTGAGCAAGATCCTCGGCGACAGCCTGCCGGCCGGCCAGGCGCGGCTGGTCGCCCTGCAGGTGCGCCTGCTGGCGCGCCTCAACGAGGAGCTGCCGGCGCGCAAGGCCGAGCAACGTCTGCTGGCCTTCGACGACCTGCTCAACCGCCTCGACCAGGCCCTGCAGGGCCCGGCCGGCGAGCACCTGGCGGCGACCCTGCGCGAGCGCTACCCGCTGGCGCTGATCGACGAATTCCAGGACACCGACCCGGTGCAGTACGCGATCTTCAGCCGGATCTATCCGGCAGGCCCCGTAGTTCCGGGCGTCACGAGCGGCTCGATGGCAAGGAAGGCTTCGAGCGAGGAGCGAGACAGTACGGCGGGTACGGCGAGGTCCGAGGGAGAAGCTGACGCGGACAGCGAGTCGCGCAGTAGCCCGGGTGCCGACCTCTGTTTCGTCGGCGACCCCAAGCAGGCGATCTACGCCTTCCGCGGCGCCGACCTGGCCACCTACCTGAAGGCCCGCGGCGAGGCCCGGCGCCAGTACAACCTGCCGACCAACTACCGCTCCACGCCGGAGCTGATCCAGGCGCTGAATCTTCTGTTCGCGCGCCCGCGGCCGTTCGCCGAGCCCGGCCTCGACTACCCGCCGGTCCAGGCCAGCAGCAAGCCCCGGGCGAAGCTGGTGCTGCCGGCGCTGGACGAGACGGAGCGGGGCGCGCCGCTGGGGCTGGTCTGGCTCGGCGACGACTATCTGAGCAAGGGCGAGGCCGGGGCGCGGGTCGCCGTCGACACCGCCCGGCGCATCGCCGCGCTGCTCGCCGCCGGCGCCGAGGGCCGCGCCTATTTCGAGGAGGGGGGCGAGCGCACGGCGCTCAAGGGCGGCGACATCGCCATCCTGGTCGCCAACCACCGCCAGGCCGGGGAGATCGCCGCCGAACTCGCCGCCCGCGGCGTGCCCAGCGTGCGCCGCGGGCGCGACAGCGTCTGGCAGAGCGAGGAGGCCCAGGAGCTGGCCGCGGTGCTCGCCGCCTACGCCGAGCCCGGCCGCGAGGGCGTACTGCGCTACGCCCTGGCCACCCGCCTGCTCGGGCGAAATGCCGTCGAGCTGGCCCGCTGCCAGGACGACGAGGCGGCCTGGGACCTGGAGCGCGAGGCGGCCGAGCGCTACCACCAGCTCTGGCAGCAGCACGGCTTCATGCGCGCCTTCCGCGCCTGGCTCGATGAGCAGAACGTGGCCGAGCGCCTGCTCGAGCTGGCCGACGGCGAGCGGCGCCTGACCAACCTGCTGCACCTGGCCGAACTGCTGCAGGCCGCCAGTCTCGAACGTCCCGGCCTGGAGCCGCTGCTCGCCTGGTTCGACGCCCAGCGCCGCAGCGAGGGCGGCGGCGACGAGGTGCTGCTGCGCCTGGAGAGCGATGCCGAGCGGGTGCAGATCGTCACCGTGCACACCAGCAAGGGCCTGGAATATCCCCTGGTGTTCTGCCCCTACCTGTGGGACGGCCGCCTGCTCGGCAAGCACAAGGACAGCGCCCGCTGCCACGATGAGGACGGCCGCCCGCTGCTCGACCTGGGCAGCGATCAGCTCGACGACAACCTGCAGCGGGCCCGCCGCGAGATCTTCGCCGAGCAGCTGCGCCTGGCCTACGTCGCCGTGACCCGCGCCCGCGACCGCCTCTGGCTGCACTGGGGGCCGGTGGACTGCAAGCCGAAGAAGGACGGCAGCCTCGCCGAGGAAGGCCTGCACACCAGCGCCCTGGCCTGGCTGCTGCACGGCCGCAAGCTGCCCGGCGAGGACGCCCTGAGCGAACTGGCCGCGCATCTGGCCGGTTGCGTCGGCGAGACCCTGCGCGGCGAGCTGGACGCGCTGGTCGACGCCAGTGCCGGCACCTGCGAACGCCTGGCGCCGCTCGCCGACGAGGCGACCGCCCAGGGCCAGATCCGCGCCCGGACCCCGCAGCGGCTCGCCGAACTGACCCGCAGCCTGTACAGCGCCTGGCGCATCGGCAGCTTCTCCGGCCTGGCCGCCGGCAAGCACATGGAGGCGCCGGACCGCGACAGCCTGAGCATGCCCGACGCCAGCGAGCCGGGCGCCGGCTTCCACGCCTTCCCCCGCGGCGCCCGCTCCGGCACCTGCTTGCACGCCATCCTTGAGAGCTGGGCGCGCGGCAAGGGCCGCTTGGAGACGTTGGTCGAGCCGGCCCTGGAGGCCCACGGCCTGCCGGTCGACTGGAGCGCGCTGACCGCCGACCAGCTGCAGCGGGTGCTCGACTGCGACCTGGACGGCCGGGGCCTGCGCCTCTCGGCCCTCGATCCCGGCCGGCGCCTGCCCGAACTGGGCTTCACCTTTCCGGTTGCAGGGCTGGACGTGCAGCGCCTGCGCGCCGTCCTCACCGATCCGGCAATGGGGCTCGCCGAGCCGCTGCGCGAGGCCGCCGGGCGGCTGGAGTTCGACAGCCTGCGCGGCTTCCTCAAGGGCTTCATCGACCTGACCTTCGAGCACGAGGGGCGCTGGTACATCGCCGACTACAAGTCCAACTGGCTCGGCCCGGACGCCGGCCACTACGGCGGCGAGCGCCTGCTGCAGGCCCTGGCCGGCGAGCACTACTACCTGCAGTACCTGATCTACCTGGTGGCACTGCGCCGCTTCCTCCGCCAGCGCCTGGCGGATTTCCGCGACGAGCAGCTGGGCGGGGCCTTCTACCTGTTCCTGCGCGGTATGCCCGAAGCCGGCGTCTACTTCGCCCGCCCGGCGGACGGCCTGCTGGATGCGCTGGACCGCCTGTTCGCGGAGGGTCGCTGATGCCTCGCCGCGCTTTGCGTAGGAGCGAACTCGTTCGCCATCACGCCCATCCCGCACCCCGTCGCGAACCGTTTCGTTCCCACGGGGCGGTTGCCGTCCCTGTCGCCAAGGAGGCCCGATGAGCCTGCACGACCTGCCTCTCGGCCCCCTGGAACGGGCCTTCGTCGACAGCCTGCGGCGTCTCGACCCCAGGGCTCCGGACAGCGTCCTGGCCGCCGCCGCCCTGTGCTGCTCGGCTCTGGCGGCGGGCGACGTCTGCCTGCCGCTGGCCCGCCTCGCCGGCCGTCCGGCCTGGCCGGAGCTGGACGCCGGCTGCGTGCTGCCGCCGCTCGCCCAGTGGCGCGCCGAACTCGCCGGCAGCCGGCTGGTCGGCGCACTCGGTGCCTTCGCCCCCTTGATCCTCGACGGCGAGCGGCTGTACCTGGCGCGCTACCACGCCTACGAGACCCGTCTTGCCGCCCGCCTGCTGGAGCGCGCCGGCCGCCAGCCCGAGTTAGACGAAGCGTCCCTGCGCGACAGCCTGGCGCGGCTGTTTGCCTTCAATACCCAGCAGCCGGACTGGCAGCGTCTGGCCGCGGCCCAGGCGGTGCGCCGCAACCTGGCGGTGATTTCCGGCGGCCCCGGCACCGGCAAGACCACCACCGTGGTCCGCCTGCTCGCCGCGCTGCTCGAACAGCCGGGCTGCCAGGGCCTGGCCATCGGCCTCGCCGCCCCCACCGGCAAGGCCGCGGCGCGCATGGCCGAGGCGATCCGCAACGCCAAGGCCGAGCTGCCGGTGAGCGACGAGGTCAAGGCGGCCCTGCCCGAGGAGGCGCGCACCCTGCACCGCCTGCTCGGCAGCCGCGGAGACAGCCCCGCCGTGCGCCACGACGCGGCCAACCCGCTGCCGCTGGACGTGCTGGTGGTGGACGAGGCCTCGATGATCGACCTGGCGCTGATGGCCAAGCTGCTGGAAGCCCTGCCGCCGCAGGCGCGGCTGATCCTGCTCGGCGACAAGGACCAGCTGGCCGCGGTGGAGGCCGGCGCGGTGTTCGCCGAACTCTGCGAGGGCCGCGGCTTCGACGCCGAAGCGGCGAAGCGCCTGGAGCAACTGATCGGGCAGCGCGTGCCGGTCTCGAAACCGCGTTCGCTCCTCGGCGACGCCGTGGTGCTGCTCACCCACAGCCACCGCTTCGCCGGCGACAGCGGCATCGGCGAACTGGCACGGCGGATCAACGCCGGCGACGGCCGCGGCACCCTGCAACTGCTGCAGGAGGGGCGGGCCGATCTGCTCTGGAACGCCGCGCCCAGCGCCGCCGCCTTGCTCGACCGGCTGGCGCGGGGCTATGCGCCCTACCTGACGGCGGCCGGGAAGGGCGACCCGGCGGCGGCCTTCGCCGCCTTCGCCGCCTTCCGCGTCCTCACCGCCCAGCGCGAGGGGCAGTGGGGCGTGGCCGGCATCAACGAGGCCTTCGAGGCGCGCATCAAGCGCCGCGCCAACGTCGCCAGCCGCGAGCGCTGGTATCCCGGCCGCGCGGTGATGGTGCGGCAGAACGACTACGCCCTCGGCCTGTACAACGGCGACATCGGTATCTGCCTGGCGACGCCCAACGGCCTGCGGGTGTTCTTCGAGAGCGAACAGGGCTACCGGCCCTTCGCCCCGGCGCGCCTGCCCAGCCACGACAGCGCCTTCGCCATGACCGTGCACAAGAGCCAGGGCTCGGAGTTCGGCGAGGTGCTCCTGGTGCTGCCGGAGACGCCGAGCCCGCTGCTGAGCCGCTCGCTGTTCTACACCGGCATCACTCGCGCCAGGCGGACGGTGGAGATCTGGGGTCTGCCGGCGCGCCTGCGCGAGGCCGTGGAAACCCGCGCCGAACGCGCCGCCGGCCTGGCCGAGCGGCTGGGCGCATCGCCCGCGCCGGCGTGCCCGCAGATCGAGCCGGCCGGCGACCAGCTAGACCTGTTCTAGGAACGGCGCGGCCCCGGCGCGGATTTCCGCCTTCGACGTCCCGCCGAATGCCGGTTATACCTGTAGAAGGGCATTTCCGACGGGGGAGGGGGCATGACGGTCAGGATCAGCCAGCGCATCAAGCGCTTCGAAGTGGTCGACGAAAGCCTGCAGCGCCCCGCGGCGGACGCCCCCGGCAGCCCGCCGGTGCAGATGGACGAGACCCTGCAGCGCCCGGAAATGCTCATCGGCGTGACCTACAAGATCAAGTCGCCGCTGTTCGAGCACGCCCTCTACGTCACCATCAACGACATCCTGCTCAACGCCGGTACCCCCTACGAGCAGCGCCGGCCCTTCGAGATCTTCATCAACTCGAAGAACATGGACCATTTCCAGTGGATCGTCGCGCTCACCCGCATCATGTCCGCGGTGTTCCGCAAGGGCGGCGACTGCACTTTCCTCGTCGAGGAGCTGAAGGCCGTGTTCGACCCCCGCGGCGGCTACCTGAAGAAGGGCGGGGTCTACATGCCCTCCATCGTCGCCGAGATCGGCGCGGTGCTGGAGCGGCACATGATCGCCATCGGCCTGCTCCAGGGCCAGGCCCTCGACGAAGCCCAGCGCCGCTACCTGGCGGAAAAACGCGCCGCCTACGAAGCCAGCCAGGGCGCCGTGGCCCTGGAACCCGGCGAAGGCTTCCCCCCCGGCGCGCAACTCTGCGGCCAGTGCAACACCCAGGCGGTGGTGCAGGTGGAGGGCTGCGAAACCTGCCTGAACTGCGGGCATTCGAAGTGCGGGTGAGGCGGGGAGGAACAGCCAGGCCCTGGGAGCACTATCCAATCCGATAGCGCAATCCTTGAGAACGGATGAAATTCCACTCATTTACATGGAAGAGTTCGAGCAGCTGGAATAATGACGAATGCGAACCCGGTCACATATTCAGCCGTCGGGATTTCCGTCCATGGTGTATAACTCCCCGAAAGTGTTTCGCTTCCTCATCGCCCAGCCTGAAAAGAGAGCGAAGCCCCAGACAAGGGAATGTTATGCAGCAGATGGTGTATTGGGGTACGCCATTTTGTGTCGCATAGTAGTTATAGACTGGTGGACCATGGAAGAAATCGTCTCACTTGTAGCCCGTTTTATAGGCGATGTAGTTTTAGAGTTCGTCATTGGCAAGTTATTTTTCTGTTTGCCCAAATTGTCATGCTGTCATCCATTCGCGCAACCCTCCATATCCCATTAGTGAGGTCAAGCGTATGGTGATCGGTGAAACCTAACATTCTGCTCAACACAGTTGCCTTCGGCACCGCATGAGCTTGAGATAGAGCAATTTCCCAACATGGAAGTTAGCCATGAAACAAAGTCAATCCGAAAATAAAACCGAAGCGACCTTGGGCTTCGCCGCAAAATTCTTCCTAAAGCTGCTTGGCCTGATGATTCTGTTCAGCATAGTCCCGCTGCTATTCGTCAACCTTCCGCTCGGAATGTTTCTTGCGAACTTCGGCAAGTTGTACATTCCGCTCATTCTTTTTTCGAATCTGTTGGCGATTTTTCTCTCCGGAGCATTCGCGGCAAAGTTGCTCTTTGCCTGGGGCGTAAATGGCTGCGTATTCAAAATTAGAAAGGAAGGCGAAGAGTAGCTTCCAACAATTCGATCAAGTTGTTCGCCCGTTCACTGGGGTAGCCGAAAATTTGCCTGTGGCCGCTCTTTGGCTCAGACATGAGAGACAGAACTGAAGAGTTAGTGAGCTATTGAAGAAGCTAATAATTTGCGCGCTGCTTGCATTTGCCGGCTGGAGTTACTACCAGAAGAACGTCGCCCCAACACAGACAGGACTTCGAAGCGAACCTCAATCGTTCAAGACGCCTGCAGTTGCAATTGCACAGCCAACACAGCATTTTTCATGCGACGGCCGGCAACATTGCAGCCAAATGCATTCAAGAGCGGAAGCCGAGTATTTTCTAAGGAACTGCCCCAACACCAAAATGGACGGTGACCGTGATGGAGTCCCTTGCGAAAACGACTCCAGGTTTTAAGGGGTAACCATGCAGCACGCTTCTGACAACACGCTTGGCTTCGACCACTTCGTCAGCCAACTTGATCGTTAGCCGCTTATGTCCCTCACGATTATCGTCAGCGGCGGACAAACGGGAGTCGACCGGGCGGCTCTGGATGCCGCTCTGGATGCAGGTTCCCATGCGGTGGATGGTGCCCCCAAGGGCGTATCGCGGCCGACGGTGTGCTGCCTGCTCGTTACCCCTTGAGCGAGCTTTCAGGTGCAAGCTATCGGCAAAGAACCATCCGCAACATCACCGACACCCAGGGGACGGCGATCATCTACTTCGAACACCCGGCAGGAGGAACCGAACTCGCCCTCGCCGAGTGCATACGGCGCCACAAGCCCTACCGCCTGATAGACGGGCGGGAGATATCCCCCGCCAGGGCATCCCAGTTGTTGCATTCATTCGTGTGCTCGCAGGGCATAACGAGCTTGAATGTCGCCGGCCCCAGCCATGAACGCGAGCCTCAGGCCTATGCCTTCGCCTACGAGGCGATTAGCGGCCTGCTTCGCCACTACCGCAACACAGCTTTCTGAAAAAGCCCGACTCCAACCCGCGGCGCTTGTTGATACCCTTCGTGCTTCAGCGCCGCGTTAGCCCGATGGACAGATCACCTTCGAGTCCATTCCGTCGGCATCGCGGCGATAGCAGACCCGATTCCGGAATACATCCATGAAGAACTGGCTTTTTCTCTTCGTCGCGATCTTCGCCGAGGTCATCGCGACTTCGTCCCTCAAGGCCAGCGCGGGCTTTTCCAGACTGGGACCGTCGCTGCTGGCCGTGGCGGGGTACGGGGTCGCCTTCTATTGCCTGTCGCTCACGCTGCGCACCATTCCCGTGGGAGTCGCCTATGCCATCTGGTCGGGGGTGGGGATCGTCCTGGTCACGCTCATCGCCTGGCTGATCTTCGGACAGAAGCTGGATCTGCCGGCCGTGGCGGGCATGGCGCTGATCATCGCCGGGGTGGTGGTGTTGAACCTCTTTTCCAAGTCGGCGGTGCATTAGTGGTCTGACACGCGGGAGCGGTCAGGAGGCCCCCGATCGTCCAGCCGCCCCTGCCGGCGTGCGACAAGCACGATCGGGCGGTGGCGTTGTCCTATGGAGCGAAGCGCATCAACCAGAAGGAGATGGACGATGAGCGACACGCCGACAAGCCCGGCCCAGGCCGATCCGGTTCAGCAGAAGAGGCGCGGCATCGCGATCGCCTGCCAGGGCGGCGGTGCCCAGGCGGCTTATGCGGCGGGGGCCGCCGGCGTGCTGCTGGAGAGGCTGCTCGCTACCGGGCCGGACGACGAGCCGCTGCGCTGGCTGGGTATCAGCGGCACTTCCGGCGGCGCCCTTTCGGCGCTCGTCGCCTGGTACGGGGCTCTGTTCAGGAGTCCGGAGGCGGCCCGGACATCGCTCCGGCAGCTCTGGCAGGAGAACTCCGCGCAACGTCCCGGCGAGGTCTGGTGGAACGCCCTCGGCGTCTGGATCCTCGACAGTTTCCCCTTCGATATCCAGCTCAATCCCTACATGGCCCCGCTGAAGCAGCTCAACCAGGGGCTGACCCGGGTATGGCCGCTGGCCGCCGGTCTCGCCCAGCCGCTGGCCGCGAGCATCCGGCCCGATTATTTCCGCATCGATGCGCTGGCCGCCCGCTTCGTCGATTTCGCGCAGATCGCGGCGCTGGGGCAATTCCTGAGCGTCGCCGACACCATCGGCGCCTGGCAGGCGCTGGGCTACCGGGACGAGCTGCTGCAAGGCCACGGCCTGCAGGAGGACGGCACGCCGCTGCCGCCCCGGCAGGGGCTGCCGGCGACGCTCCGCTGCTATCTGGCGGCGCGAAAGGTTCTCGCCGAGGTCGCTGCCAGGCACCCGAAGGGGCTTCTGGCGCAAGCGTTGGCGCAGCACTGGACGCCGGCGGTCGAGCGGGACGTGGCGGAGATCGAGCGGCTTGCCGATCAACAGAAGCGCGAGTTCGACGAGGAGGAGCTGGAGCGGATCCGGATTCGCGTGGCCGCGCTGAGGGACGCCTTGCCGCTGCTCCTGCTGGGCGCGGCGGACGTCGGGACCGGCGAGTTCGTCGCCTTCAACTCCCGGCGCGCGCCCGAGCGGCGCGGTATCAGTCTGGAGGCCGTGCGCGCCTCGGCGGCGGTGCCCTGGATCTTCCAGGGGGTCGAGATTCCCGATGCCGATCCGCCCCATGAATCGCACGTCTACTGGGACGGGCTCTTCTCGCAGAACCCGCCGATCGCGGATTTCTTCGCCGGCGTCGATCCCGAGGACAAGCCCGACGAGATCTGGATCGTGCAGGTCAACCCGCAGCGCTGCGATACCAAGGATCTGGACAAGCGCCTCTGGGACCGGCGCAACGAGCTGTCCGGGAACCTCTCGCTGAATCAGGAAGTCGCCTCGGCCGCGGCGGTCAACGCGCGGATCGACGGCGACGGCCGCGGGGGCGACAAGCGGGTGCAGATCCTGCGCGTGGCCATGGACAGCAGGCGAGTCGAGCGCGAACTGGGCCGGCCGCTCGGCCCGTCCTCGAAGCTCGACCGCTCCGTCGCCCTGATGGATGCGCTGTTCGAGCACGGCCAGGATCAGGCCCGGGCCTTCCTGCCGGTGCGCGATCTGCTGGAGGTCTCCTGGAATCGGCCGGGCTCTGCGACGCAGTTGCCCACGCCGATCGGGGGCCTGCCCGCCGACGGCATCGAGGGCCTGCGCCGCACCTTCGGCGAGGAGCTGCGCTTCCAGGTCGCCGACATGACGATCGAGAAGCTCGATAAGCCCGAGGAGCGGCAGCGTGTGCCGGGCGGCAAACCCTTCGAGGAAGAGGTCCTGCGCGTCCGGATCAGCTGGTACTGCAACGTCCGCGGCGACGGAGACCGGCGCGGCAGGCTCCAGGGCATCGCCGTGCTGGCGCTGGATTCGTCCGACCGGGTGATCGGGGCGCGGATGACCAACATCGCGCTCTCGCGGCCGGATATCGCCGCTTCCAGACACGCGGCGGTGCGGACCCTGCCTAGAACCGTGGCCTAAACCGTTCCGATTCGACCGGGAGACGCCCATGCGCCAACTGGACCCCAGCGAAACCAGCCGCCCGGTCGAGGTGGACCCCCGCGACCTGTATTGCCCGAGCGGCATCGAGATCACGCCCGGTGCGCGCTATCGCTTCGATGCCAGCGGCCAATGGAAGGACGGCTGGATCGCCTGCAGCCCGGACGGCTGGCCGGGCTGGCTGCTGGAGGGCTGGAACCGCCTGCCCTGGCGGCGGGTGTTCCTGCTCTGCGGCAGCGTGGGCAAGGACCTGCGGCACGCCTTCCCGGTCGGTTCGGAAGGCGAGTGGAGCGCCCCGGCGGAGGCCGCGCAGTGGGCGGATCGTCAGCTCTACTTCTTCGCCAACGACTGGCCGGGCCGCTACGACAACAACCATCCGCTGGGCCCGGAGGAAGGCGGGCCGGTGCGGGTGGTGGTCACGCGACTTTGCTGAGACCTCCGGCGGGCCCGGCCGGCGTCCTCACGGCTCCGGCCGGGTCGTGGCGGTCACGCTCGGCGGCAGCACCGGGTAGGTGATCTTCGGCTGGTCGCCGGTCAGGCTGCCGAGAAAGGCGGTGATCCTGTCGATCTCGCTGTCGTTGAGTTTCGCCCCGAGCTGGCTGGTGCCCATCACCGCGACGGCCTGGCGCAGGTCCCAGGACTTGCCGGTGTGGAAGTAGGGGCGGGTGAGGGCGATGTTGCGCAGGGTCGGCACCTTGAACACGTATTTGTCGCTCGGCGTGTTGGTCACGGCGAAGCGGCCCTTGTCCTCCGGCGGGAGGAACTCGGCGCCCGGCTTCTCCACCACCCCGAACGGCATGTACATGCCGCCGCCGACGTTGATCCCGTTGTGGCAGGCCGAGCAGCCCTTGTCCAGGAACAGCGTCAGCCCATCCTTCTGTTCGGCGGTGAGGGCGTTGGCGTCGCCCTGCAGGAAGCGGTCGAAGGGCGCGTTGGGGGTGATCAGGGTCGCCTCGAACACGGCGATCGCCTTCTGCGCGTTGGCCAGGGACAGCGGGTCCTTGTCGTTCGGGAAGGCCTTCTTGAAGGCGTCGACGTAGCCGGGGATGCCCTGCAGCTGCTCGACGACGTGGGCCTTGGCCGAGGCCATTTCCACGGGGTTGACCAGGGGGCCGCCGGCCTGTTCCTCCAGGTCCTTGGCGCGACCGTCCCAGAACTGCGCGGTGTTGAACACGGCGTTGAGCACGGTGGGCGAGTTGCGTGCGCCGTGCTGCCAGTGGTGGCCGATGGAGGTGGAATGCTCGTCGGCGCCGCCGCGGCCGAGGTCGTGGCAGGAGTTGCAGCTGATCGCGTGGCTGGCGGACAGGCGCGGGTCGAAATAGAGCATCTTGCCCAGCTCGACCTTCTCCGGCGAGGCCGGGTTGCCGGGTAGCGCCGGCGCTTCGGCCGGGATCGGCTTGAACTGTTGCCTGGCCCGCTCGAGCAGGTCGGTCTGGGCGAATCCTTGGCCGGCACCGAACAGGCCTAGGATGCCGAAAGCGATCAGGGGGTAACGGAGCACGACTGTATCCTCTTCCTTGTGGATGTACCGGTGGGGGAAGCGGTTCTTCCCGCGGGCCGGACGTCGCTCTGCCGGCGACGATGCTGCATATGATCGTCGCGATGCCGGCCGCGTTCCTCGGCGTGCCGATTTCCGCTGCCAAGCGACGTTCTTTCGCATAACACAGGGGATTTTGAGCCGTTAAACGCGGCATCCCCCGGGCGAGCGGCTCATTACACTGTGCCATCCGGCGAGCACCGGGGGAGCGGGGCGGTCCCTGCGGCGCAACGAGTCGACGCGGACTCGGTGATGTATCGAACTCTGACAACGCCACTGCATGGCGGCAGCAATACAAGGGTTGAACGATGTCTATTGGCGTGGGCGCGGGTGAGGTCATGGGGGGCGTGGCCTTGATCCTTTCTGGTTACGCGATATGGAAGACGTCCCGGCTGGAAAAGCAGCACCAGGCTCTGAGGCGGAGCCAGGAGCGGATGGATCATTTCCTGGAGGAGAAGGAGACCGAGCGGCTCCTGCTGGAGAGCAAGGCCGATCTGGGGGCGGAGTTCGTCAAGGACGAAGGCAAGAAGCCCTGCCTGCGCATCTGGAACAAGGGCAAGGGCCAGGCCAGGAACGTCCGGATCGAATTCCCCGAAGGCAACAGCTTCATCGTCCAGGCCGAGGTCGACCAGATCTTCCCCCTGGAAACCCTGAACTCCCTGCAGTCCGTGGAGATCAGCGCGGTGACCCACATGGTGGTCAAGCGCAAGAACGTCGTCCGGCTGCTCTGGTCCGACAATGCCAGCGAGCACAACGAGAAGTTCGATTACCCGATAGCCTGAGGGCGGCTGCTTCCGGTGTTCTAGGGGGCGAGCGGGTGGGGGAGGCTTTTCGGGCCGGTCCCGTTGCGGGACCGGAGAGCGGGCGGGCGAAGCCGCGCCCGCCGGGGGCTCAGAGGGCGAAGGGCAGCGCGATCTGCACGTGCTTGCGGGCCAGCAGGCGCTGGTGGAAGACCTCCGGGTCGTGGATCAGCACTTCCTGGCCGGCGAAGGCCTGGGCGGCGATCAGGCGGGAGAGCCAGAAACGCAGGCAGGCGACCCGCAGCATGATCGGCCACAGCTCGGCTTCGGCGGCGTGGAACGGCCGCAGGCTGGCGTAGGCGGCCAGCAGGGCCTGGGTCAGGTGCGCGTCGAGCTGGCCGTCCGCCTTGGAGCACCAGTCGTTCACGGCGATCGCCAGGTCGTAGAGCATCGGACCCGAGCAGGCGTTGTAGAAGTCGATCACGCCGGTCAGGTGCGGGCCGTCGAACAGCGCGTTGTCGCGGAACAGGTCGGCGTGCAGGTTGGCGGCCGGCAGGTCGAGCAGGCGTGCCTTGTACTTGGCGACCTCGGCCAGGGCGTCGCGCAGCAGCGGCAGCTGCTCGTCGGGCAGCAGCAGGGCCACGTCAGGGCCCTTGTCCAGCATCCAGTCCAGGCCGCGGTCGCTGCGGCGGATCAGCGGCTTGTCGTGGGTCGCCAGGTGCAGGCGGGCCAGCAGCTTGCCGACCTCGGTGCAGTGGTGCGGGTTGGGTTCCTGCACATGCTTGCCGGGCAGGCGCGGCTGCAGCAGGGCCGGCTTCTCCGCCAGCTTGCGCAGGGCCTTGCCGTCGGTGGTGCGCAGGGCATAGGGAACCGGCAGGTCGGCGGCGTGCAGCACGTCGAGCAGCTGGATGAAGAACGGCAGATCGTCCGCCGAGCCGCGTTCGACCAGGGTCAGGACGAATTCGCCCTGTTCCAGGCTGACGAAGAAATTGCTGTTCTCGCTGCCTTCGGCGATGCCCTGGAAGTCGAGCAGGCGGCCGAGTCCGTAGGGCTCGACGAAGGCTTCCAGTTCGTGGCGTTCGAGGGGGGTGAAAACCGACATGTCAGAGACGCTCGCTTACCATTTGAAAATTTGCCAGGAGGGAATCAGCATGTCCGGCTGGTCCGAGCGGACGAACGGGGCGTCGCTGCCGTCGGCGCGTACCAGGAAGTAGGGCTTGCCATACTTCGGGATGACCTTGATGGCGTAGAGAAAGCCATTGACACGGTACTCCTGGATGGTTTTGTCACCCTCCTTGCGGATCACCACATCCGGCTCTGCTTTCTCGTCCTGGGCGAAGGCACCGACCGTACCGGCCGCCAGCAGACTGGCCAGTAGCAGGCGAGGGAGTGTGCGCATGTTAACCTTGTCCTTTTGTTGTCAATGGTCCCCACATTCTAGCGTCGGACCCGCGGAAAAGGTTGATTCTTCATCATGAGCCAGACTCCCCTCGTCCTGGTGGACGGTTCCTCGTACCTGTATCGCGCCTTCCACGCGCTGCCGCCGCTGACCACTTCCTCGGGGATGCCCACCGGCGCGGTCAAGGGCGTGCTGAACATGCTCCTGGCGCTGCGCCGGCAGTATCCGGACAGCCCCTTCGCGGTGGTCTTCGACGCCAAGGGGCCGACCTTCCGCGACGAGCTGTTCGAGCACTACAAGTCGCACCGCCCGCCGATGCCGGACGACCTGCGGGTGCAGATCGAACCGCTGCACGCCAGCGTCCGCGCCCTCGGCCTGCCGCTCCTGTGCGTCGAGGGGGTGGAGGCCGACGACGTGATCGGCACCCTGGCCCGCCAGTGCGCGGCGCTGGGCCGCGACGTGGTGATCTCCACCGGCGACAAGGACATGGCCCAGCTGGTCTGCCCGCACGTCAGCCTGGTCAACACCATGACCGGCAGCAGCCTGGACGTGGCCGGGGTGAAGGAGAAGTTCGGCGTCGGCCCGGAGCTGATCATCGACTTCCTCGCCCTGATGGGCGACAAGGTGGACAACATTCCCGGCGTGCCCGGAGTCGGCGAGAAGACCGCCTGCGGCCTGCTCAACGGCATCGCCGGCGGTCTCCAGGGGGTCTACGGGCACCTGGAGCAGGTGGCCGGCCTGGCGATCCGCGGCGCCAAGTCGCTGGCGGCCAAGCTGGAGGAGCACAAGGAGGCGGCCTTCCTGTCCTACGAGCTGGCGACCATCAAGACCGACGTGCCGCTGAACATCGAGGTGGACGCCCTGCATCCCGGCGAGGCGGACCGCGAGGCGCTGATCGAGCTGTACCGCCAGCTGGAGTTCCGCAGCTGGCTGGACGAGCTGCTGCGCGAGGCCAGGCAGTCCGGCGAGGTCGTCGCCACGGCCGAAGCGGTCGCCATCCCGGAGTCCCGCTACGAGACGGTGCTCGACGAAGCGCGCTTCGCGGCCTGGCTGGAGAAGCTGGAGCAGGCCGAGCTGATCGCCTTCGATACCGAGACCACCAGCCTGGACGCCCAGCAGGCGGAGCTGGTCGGGCTGTCCTTCGCCGTCGTTCCCCACGAGGCCGCCTACATCCCGGTGGCCCACTCCTACATGGGCGTGCCCGAGCAGCTCGACCGCGAGCGGGTGCTGGCGGCGCTCAAGCCGATCCTGGAGGATGCGGCCCGGGCCAAGGTCGGCCAGCACGCCAAGTACGACATGAACGTGCTGGCGCACTATGGCATCGAGGTGCGCGGCGTGGCCTACGACACCATGCTCGAATCCTACGTGCTGGATTCCACCGCGACCCGTCACGACATGGATAGCCTGGCGCTGAAATACCTCGGCCACGGCACCATCCGTTTCGAGGACATCGCCGGCAAGGGCGCCAAGCAGCTGACCTTCGACCAGATCGCCCTGGAGCAGGCCGGCCCCTACGCCGCCGAGGACGCCGACGTGACCCTGCGCCTGCACCAGTGCCTGTGGCCGAAGCTGGAGGAGGTGCCGGGGCTGACCCGTGTGCTGACCGAGATCGAGATGCCGCTGGTGCCGGTGCTGGCGCACATCGAGCGCAACGGCGCGCTGGTCGACGCCAAACTGCTCGGCGAGCAGAGCGTCGAGCTGGGCGAGAAGATGCAGCAGCTCGAGCGCCAGGCCTTCGAGCTGGCCGGCGAGGAGTTCAACCTCGCCTCGCCCAAGCAGCTCGGTGCCATCCTCTATGACAAGCTCGGCCTGCCGATTCGGTCGAAGACCGCCAAGGGCCAGGCCTCCACCGCCGAGAGCGTGCTCGCCGAGCTGGCCGAGGAGGGCTATGCGCTGCCGCAGGTGCTGATGGACTACCGCAGCGTCAGCAAGCTGAAGAGCACCTACACCGACAAGCTGCCGCAGCAGATCAACCCGCGCACCGGGCGCATCCACACCTCCTACCACCAGGCGGTGACCGCCACCGGCCGGCTGTCCTCCAGCGACCCGAACCTGCAGAACATCCCGATCCGCACCGCCGAGGGCCGGCGCATCCGTCAGGCCTTCGTCGCGGCGCCGGGCTACAAGCTGCTGGCCGCCGACTACTCGCAGATCGAGCTGCGCATCATGGCTCATCTGGCCCAGGACGAAGGCCTTCTGCACGCCTTCCGGAACGACCTGGATGTGCACCGGGCCACCGCCGCCGAAGTCTTCGGCCTGGCCCCGGAGGAGGTCAGCGGCGAGCAGCGCCGCCGCGCCAAGGCCATCAACTTCGGCCTGATCTACGGCATGAGCGCCTTCGGCCTGGCCAAGCAGATCGGCGTCGAGCGCAAGGAGGCGCAGGCCTACATCGACCGCTACTTCGCCCGCTACCCCGGCGTGCTCGCCTACATGGAGCGCACCCGCGAGCAGGCCGGCGAGCAGGGCTACGTCGAGACCCTGTTCGGCCGTCGCCTGTACCTGCCGGAGATCCGCTCGAAGAACGGCGCCATGCGCAAGGC
Source organism: Azotobacter bryophylli (assembly GCF_042643485.1). Lineage (NCBI taxonomy): Bacteria > Pseudomonadati > Pseudomonadota > Gammaproteobacteria > Pseudomonadales > Pseudomonadaceae > Azotobacter > Azotobacter bryophylli. Next base: position 125,658 of record NZ_JBHRSJ010000019.1, read on the forward strand.
CGCCGAGCGCACCGCGATCAACGCGCCGATGCAGGGCACCGCGGCGGACATCATGAAACGCGCCATGGTGGCGGTGGACGCCTGGCTGCAGGAGAGCGGCGCGGACGCCCGGGTGATCCTGCAGGTGCACGACGAACTGGTGCTGGAGGTGCGCGAGGACCAGATCGAGCGGGTGCGCGAGGCCGTCTGCCCGCTGATGAGCACCGCTGCCGAGCTGGCGGTGCCGCTGGTGGTGGAGGCGGGCGTCGGCGCCAATTGGGACGAGGCGCACTGACCCAGCGGACTCAGGAAGACCGGGGCCGACGCTGCCATCGTCGGCTTCCCGGCGGAAAAAACTGACATGGCGGGACATTTTTTTTCCGATCGTTCGGAACTTCTGGTTCGACCGTACAGTCAGAGTTCGTACGATTGGCTGAAAGGCCTTTCGATGCTCCTTGTTGTGTTAAGTGTTGGCAGATACTCGGATCCCGCCCTAGAGATCCGAACTTGGACCCCGGACTTCATCCTCCCCCATACGAAGTCCGGGGTTTTTTTCGTCTGCGATACGGGCTTCCCGTCCCATTTCCGCCCGGGCGATTGCCCTGACGGTAAAGCACAGTAGAATTCCCCGCTCTTTTCGCTACCCCTGCGAGTCGCCGCGCCATGACTGCTCCTGCCTTCCGTCCCGAACTCCTGTCGCCCGCCGGCACCCTCAAGTCCATGCGCTACGCCTTCGCCTACGGGGCCGACGCCGTCTACGCCGGGCAGCCGCGCTACAGCCTGCGGGTACGCAACAACGAGTTCGACCACGCCCACCTGGCGCTCGGCATCGACGAGGCCCATGCCCAGGGCAAGCAGTTCTACGTGGTGGTCAACATCGCGCCGCACAACGCCAAGCTGAAGACCTTTCTCAAGGACCTGCAGCCGGTGATCGACATGGGGCCGGATGCGCTGATCATGTCCGACCCGGGGCTGATCATGATGGTGCGCGAGCACTTCCCCGAGATGGCCGTGCACCTCTCGGTACAGGCCAACGCGGTGAACTGGGCCAGCGTCGAGTTCTGGCGCCGCCAGGGGCTGACCCGGGCGATCCTCTCCCGCGAGCTGTCGCTGGAGGAGATCGGCGAGATCCGCGAGCAGGTGCCGGGCATGGAACTCGAAGTGTTCGTCCACGGCGCCCTGTGCATGGCCTACTCCGGCCGCTGCCTGCTGTCCGGCTACATCAACAAGCGCGACCCCAACCAGGGAACCTGCACCAACGCTTGCCGCTGGGAATACAAGGCCCACGAGGGCAAGGAAGACGAGCTGGGCAACATCGTCCAGCAGTACCAGCCGATCCCGGTGCAGCAGATCGAGCCGACCCTGGGCGCGGGCAGCCCCACCGACCAGGTGTTCCTGCTCGAGGAGGCCAACCGGCCGGGCGAACTGATGGAGGCCTTCGAGGACGAGCACGGCACCTACATCATGAACTCCAAGGACCTGCGCGCCGTGCAGCACGTGGAGCGGCTGGTGAAGATGGGCGTGCATTCGCTGAAGATCGAGGGCCGCACCAAGAGCCACTACTACGTGGCGCGCACCGCCCAGGTCTACCGCAAGGCGATCGACGACGCGGTGGCCGGCCGGCCGTTCGACCGGTCGCTGATGGATACCCTGGAGTCCCTGGCCCACCGCGGCTATACCGAGGGCTTCCTGCGCCGCCACGTGCACGACGAATACCAGAACTACGAGCATGGCTATTCGGTTTCCGAGCGCCAGCAGTTCGTCGGCGAGCTGACCGGCGAGCGTCGTGGCGACCTGGCCGAGGTGCGGGTGAAGAACCGCTTCGCGGTCGGCGACCGCCTGGAGCTGATGACGCCCCAGGGCAACCTGAACTTCCGCCTGGAGACCCTGGAGAAGAAGCACGGCGAGCGCACCGAGGTGGCGCCCGGCGACGGTCACGTCCTCTACCTGCCGGTGCCGGAAGGGGTGAACCTGGACTACGCCCTGCTGATGCGCGAGCTGGACGGCGCCACCACCCGCGGCTGAGCGTCCGCCGCTCAGGCGACCGGGCTGGCCTCCCGGCTGCGCAACAGGTCGGCGAAGGCCGAGGCCTCCACCGGGCGGCTAATCAGGTAGCCCTGGATCTCGTCGCAGCCGTGGTCGCGCAGGAACTCCAGCTGCGCCTGCTGCTCGACGCCCTCGGCCACCACCTCCAGGCCCAGGCTGTGGACCATGGCGATGATCGCCCGGATGATCGCCGCATCGCCGCCCTTGCCCGAGCCGTCCAGCGCCCGGATGAAGGTCTGGTCGATCTTCACCACGTTCACCGGCAGGTGCTTGAGGTAGGCGAGGGACGAGTAGCCGGTACCGAAATCGTCGATCGCCAGGCGCACGCCCAGCCCGCGCAGCTGCAGCAGCAGCTCCTTCAGTTCCTCGATGTTGTCCGACAGCTGGCTTTCGGTCAGCTCCAGCTCCAGCTGGTGCGCCGGCAGGCCGGTTTCTTCCAGCACCGTGGCGACCTGGGCGGCGAAATCGCGCTCGCGCAGCTGCTGCATGGAGATGTTCACCGAGATGCACAGCTCGCCGAGCCCGGCCTGCTGCCAGGCGAGCACCTGGGTGCAGGCGCGGCGCAGGACGAACGCGCCGATGGCGCGGATCTGCCCGGTTTCTTCGGCGAGGGGAATGAATTCGGCCGGGGAAACCAGACCGAGCTGCGGGTGGCGCCAGCGCACCAGGGCTTCGGCGCCCTGCAGGCGGTTCTCGGAAAGGCCCAGGCGGGGCTGGTAGAACACCTCCAGATGGCCCTGCTCGAGCGCCTTGTCCAGCTGCGCCTCGAGCAGCAGGCGCTCGTGGCTGCTGTTCTGCAGACCTTCGCGCCAGAATTGCACGGTGTTGCCGCCGAACTGCTTGGCATGGCGCATGGCCATGCTCGCCTGGCTGAGCAGCCGGGCCGGATCGCCGTCCGCCACCGACAGCAGGCCGATGCCTAGGGAAGCGCTGACCACCACCTCGTGCTCGCCGATCTGCACGCTGTGGCGCAGCACTGCCAGCAGGCGGCGGGCCAACGAATCGAGTTCCTCCGGGCAACCGCATTCGAGGAGGACGGAGAACTGGTCCTCGGCGACCCGGGCGATGGTGTCGGCCTGACGCAGGCTGCTGCTCAGGCGGTGGGACAGCTCGCAGAGGATCTCGTCGGCCAGGCGATGGCCGAGGCTGTCGTTGATCAGCTTGAAGCGATCCAGGTCGATGTGCAGCAGGGCCAGTTCCTCGCTCCGCTGACGCGGCTGGCGGGCGAGTTCCTCCAGGCGCTGCAGCAGCTGATTGCGGTTGGCCAGCCCGGTCAGCGGATCGTGGCTGGTCAGATAGAGCCGCTTGGCTTCCTCCTCGCGCCGCGCCCGTTCGCTGGCGCCGAGCGCCCGGGTCCGCTCGGTGACGCGCTCCTCCAGCGCCAGCTGGGCGGCGCGCAGCTCCTCCTCGACACGCTGGCGCTGGCGGACCTCGTTGGCCAGCTCGTCGTTCAGCCGCACGGTGGCATGCCAGGCCTGCTCCTCGAACTCCAGCAGCGATTGTTGCTGGAAGGTGCTGAGGAGGTTGCGCCGCTCGGTCCGGTTGATCTGCCAGCCGGTGAGCAGCAGCGCGGCGAGCAGGACCAGGCTGAAGATCCCCCAGGCCTGCAGGCGGTCGTACCCTTCGGTGAGCAGATAGAGGCCGACCGGCAGCAGGGAGGGCAGGATGAAGGCGAGGAAGGCCCGCAGGCTGACGGCATAGGCCACGCTGGCACAGATGGTCACCGCCGTCAGCAGGCCGTAGAGCAGCGCCCTCTGGGGGGACTCGGCCTGCGGCAGGAAGACGATGCCGAGCAGGCTCAGGGTCGCGCCCGAGGCCAGGGCTCCCAGCAGGAACAGCTGCCGCCAGCGGGGTTCGGCCTGCCGCGTGGCCGGGGAGCGCAGGAAGCTGACGATCTGCCACAGGCTCAGGCCGATCAGCAGGAGCAGCCAGGCCAGTACGACCACCAGTACCTGTGGGTCGTGCTGGCTCCGGAACAGGGCCACGCCGCACAGGCCGCCGACCAGCGTAAGCAGGGTGGGCAGGATCGAGCCGTGATACAGCCGGCGGTTCAGCGCCGCCTCGATTTGTTCTCCGTAGCGTTTGTATATCGCTTCCGGTTCCAGCGCCGGCGGGGTGACATCGGGCGAGAAGAGAAAATGCATGGCCAACGTTTCCCTGTACTGTCCCTGATTGCGATAACCCGGCGCCTCCCTCGGCTTTCCAGCCTGCCCGGCAGTACGGAGTTTGCCCCGTCTTCGCAGCGGTCGCTAGAATGGTCTGATGCATGAAGACCTCTCTTTTCTCCTGAATAACCTCAACGATGCCCAGCGCCAGGCCGTGACCGCGCCCCTCGGTCGCCAGCTGGTGCTGGCCGGCGCCGGTTCGGGCAAGACCCGCGTGCTGGTGCATCGCATCGCCTGGCTGATCGAAGTGGAGAACGCCTCGCCGCATTCGATCCTCGCGGTGACCTTCACCAACAAGGCCGCCGCCGAGATGCGCGGGCGCATCGAGCAGCTGCTCGGCCTCAACCCGATGGGCATGTGGGTCGGCACCTTCCACGGTCTGGCCCACCGCCTGCTGCGCGCCCACTGGCAGGAGGCGGGCCTCAGCGAGAACTTCCAGATCCTCGACTCCGACGATCAGCAGCGCCTGGTCAAGCGGGTGATCCGCGAGCTGGGCCTCGACGAGCAGCGCTGGCCGGCGCGCCAGTCCCAGTGGTTCATCAACGCGCAGAAGGACGAGGGCCTGCGGCCGCAGCACATCCAGGCCGGCGGCGACCTGTTCCTCTCCACCCAGCTGAAGATCTACGGCGCCTACGAGGCCGCCTGTGCCCGTGCCGGGGTGATCGACTTCTCCGAACTGCTGTTGCGCGCCCTCGATCTGTGGCGCGACCGGCCGGGCCTGCTCGAGCACTACCAGCGGCGCTTCCGCCACCTGCTGGTGGACGAGTTCCAGGACACCAACGCCGTGCAGTACGCCTGGCTGCGCCTGCTCGCCCAGGGCGGCGCCAGCCTGATGGTGGTGGGCGACGACGACCAGTCGATCTACGGCTGGCGTGGGGCGAAGATCGAGAACATCCGCCAGTTCTGCGACGACTTCCCGGACGCCGAAACCATCCGCCTGGAGCAGAATTACCGCTCCACCGCCAGCATCCTCAAGGCCGCCAACGCCCTGATCGCCAACAACCAGGGCCGCCTGGGCAAGGAGCTGTGGACCGAGGGCGGCGACGGCGAGCCGATCGGCCTGTACGCCGCCTTCAACGAGCACGACGAGGCGCGCTACGTGGTGGAGGGCATCGAGCGGGCGCTGAAGGAGGGCCTCGCGCACAGCGAGATCGCCATCCTCTACCGCTCCAACGCCCAGTCGCGGGTGCTGGAGGAGGCCCTGCTGCGGGAGAAGATTCCCTACCGCATCTACGGCGGCCAGCGCTTCTTCGAGCGCGCCGAGATCAAGAACGCCATGGCCTACCTGCGGCTGATCCACCAGCGCCACAACGACGCGGCGCTGGAGCGGGTGATCAACCTGCCGGCGCGCGGCATCGGTGAGAAGACCGTCGAGAGCCTGCGCGAGCTGGCGCGTCGCGAGGACCTTTCGCTGTGGGCCGCGCTGCACCAGGCGGTGGGTACCAAGGTGGTCTCCGGCCGGGCCGCCAGCGCGCTGAACGCCTTCGTCGAACTGATCGACACCCTGGCGCTGAAGGTCGAGGAGATGTCGCTGCCGCAGATGACCCAGGTGGTGATCGAGCTGTCCGGGCTGCTCGCCTACCACCGCGAGGAGAAGGGCGAGAAGGCCCAGTCCCGGGTGGAGAACCTGGAGGAGCTGGTTAGCGCCGCCCGTGCCTTCGAGAACTACGAGGACGAGGAGGCTCGGTCGCCGCTGGCCGCCTTCCTCGACCACGCCTCCCTGGAGGCCGGCGAGCAGCAGGCCGGCGACTTCGAGGACGGCGTGCAGCTGATGACCCTGCACAGCGCCAAGGGCCTGGAGTTCCCGCTGGTGTTCCTGGTCGGCATGGAGGAGGGCCTGTTCCCGCACAAGATGAGCCTGGAAGAGCCCGGTCGCCTGGAGGAGGAGCGCCGTCTGGCCTACGTCGGCATCACCCGCGCCATGCGCCGTCTGGTGGTGACCTACGCCGAGACCCGCCGGCTCTACGGCAGCGAGACCTACAACAAGGTCTCGCGTTTCGTCCGCGAGATCCCGCCGGCGCTGATCCAGGAAGTGCGCCTGTCGGGCAGCGTCAGTCGGCCCTTCGGCGCCGCTCCGCGCGCCGGCGGCCCGAGCTTCGCCGGCGTCGGCGTGCCGGAGACCCCGTTCAGCCTCGGCCAGCGCGTGCGCCATGCGCTGTTCGGCGAGGGCACCATCCTCAACTTCGAGGGCGCCGGCGCTCACGCCCGGGTGCAGGTGAACTTCGAGAGCGAAGGCAGCAAGTGGCTGATGCTCAGCTACGCCAAGCTGGAGTCGTTGTAGCCGAAAAGCGTCGGGCGGCGCCGCTGGTCGAGGTCGCGGCGCGCCCGCCGGTCGTCGGCCATACTCAAGGCGGAGGTGAATCCGATGCCGAATACCCTGAGTGCCGCCCGCATACTGGATACCGCCCTGATTCTCGCCGAACGCCGTGGCTGGGAGTGCTTGCGCCTGGGCGACGTGGCGACCGAACTGGGCGTCGCCCTGGACGACATCGCCCGTCACTACCGGGATAAGGACGCCCTGGTCGAGGCCTGGTTCGACCGCGCCGACGCCGCCCTGCTGGCCCGCTCCAGGGGAGCCGACCTGCCGGCCCTGGAGCTGCTGGGGCGCCTGGAGGAGCTGCTGGTCGCCTGGCTGAAGGCTCTCGAGCCGCACCGCGAGGTGACCGAGCAGATGCTCTGCTACAAGCTCGAACCCGGGCACCTGCACCTGCAGCTGGGCGGTCTGCAGCGGATCAGTCGCACCGTACAATGGTGGCGCGAGGCCGCCGGCTGCGAGAGCAGCCATTGCTGGCGGGTCGGCGAGGAGTGCGCCCTGACCCTGGTCTATCTGCGTGCCTTCGCCCACTGGCTGCGCCATCCCGAGGAGAGCGAGATCCAGTTCCGTGCCTTCCTGCGTCGGCGGCTGCGCTGCTGGCTGCCGGTCTGGCTGCGACGGCCGCAGGCGTGTCCGGCCGTCCGTTAGGTGGAAAAGGGCAAAAGCCCGAAACACTTTTTATACTGGCAATGCATGGTCACGCTGGGCAAGATGACGCGCGTAAACCAATCAACGGGAACCTTACATGCAGCGTTTTCTCAGCCTCGCCCTGGCTTTCTGCGTCGCCCTGACGCTGAGCCTTGACGTCAACGCCGCCAAGCGTTTTGGCGGTGGGAAGTCGTTCGGCAGCGCGCCGACCCATCAGACCACCCAGACCCGCCAGGCCCCGCAGCAGCAGCCGAATTCCGTCGGTGCCGCACCTGCCCCTGCACCCGGCGCCTCGACCACGACCCGCCCGGCCACGCAGCCGCAGGCCAATCCCGCCGCCGCTCCGGTCCGTCCGGCCAGCGGTGCTTCGCGCTGGCTCGGCCCGTTGGCCGGCATCGCCGCCGGCGGCCTGCTGGCCTCGATGTTCATGGGCGACGGCTTCCAGGGCTTCCAGCTCCTCGACTTCCTGATCATCGCCCTGATCGCCTTCCTGGTGTTCCGCTTCGTCGTCGCCCGCCGGCACAAGCAGCAACCGGCCATGGCCGGCCATGCGCCGATGCCCCAGGGCCGCGCCATGCCCGGTGCGCCCCTGCAGCGCCAGGCGCCTGCCGCGCCGAATGCCGTCGGCGGTTCGCGGGCGACGGCCCGCCCGGTGCTCAACGCGCCGGCTTGGTTCAACGAGCAGCGTTTCCTGGCGGCAGCCCAGGAGCACTTCATGGCCCTGCAGCAGCACTGGGACGCCAACGAGATGGACAAGATCGCCGAGTTCGTCACCCCGCAGATGCTCTCCTTCCTGAAGCAGGAGCGCGACGGCCTGGGTGACGGCTACCAGTCCACCTACATCGACGATCTGCACGTGCAGCTGGATGGCATCGACGATCTGGCCGACAAGACCGTGGCCACCCTGACCTTCAGCGGCGTGTCCAAGTCCTCCCGCTTCGACCAGGGCGAGCCCTTCAGCGAAAGCTGGCGCATGGAGCGCCGGCAGGGCCAGAACCAGCCCTGGCTGCTCGCCGGCATCCGCCAGAACGGCTGATCCGCGCGATACCGACGAAACCCGGGCCTGTGCCCGGGTTTCGTTTTTTCCGGGTGCCCGTACAGCTTTGGTTAAGGTTGCCCCGCTAGAGTGAGTCCCATCGAAAGCACTCATTCTTCGGAGAAGCAGACATGAAAAAACTGACCGCCCTGTTCGCCACCTCACTGCTCGCCGCCACCGCCGGCCTGGCCCAGGCTCGCGACCTCGGCCCGGACGAGATCGTCAAGCTGCGTGACGCCGGCACCATCCTGCCGTTCGACCAGCTCAACGCCGCGGCCCTGTCCAAGCACCCCGGCGCGACCTTCAAGGACAAGGAGCTGGAGCAGGAGTACGGCCGCTATGTCTACCAGGTGGAGCTGCGCGACGCCCAGGGCACGGAGTGGGACGTGGAGGTCGACGCCACCAACGGCAAGATCCTCCGCGATCAGCAGGACTGATTGCCGGCCGGCGCGCTGCGCAAGTCCTTGCCGGCGGGCCCGCTCGGTAACGGCCTCCGGCCCGCATCGCCCGGGCTCCGGGAGGAGCTGCGCAAGATGCGCCCGGCCATGGGCAACAAGCTGCGCAGCCGTTGGTGACCCACTTCACACGGGCTCCGGCCCTTGTTCCTCAACCTGTTGATCGGCAAGGGAAATCCGGAAGCGGCACGACTCTTGTCCTGGTCATGGCTCCCGGACCCATCCGGTCCATGACCCAGGCAAGGAGAGCTCTCATGCCAACACCCGCGTACCTGTCCCTCGAAGGCACCAAGCAGGGCCTGATCACCGCCGGCACCTTCACCGAGGATTCGGTCGGCAACATCTTCCAGGAAGGACACGAAGACCAGATCCTGGTCCAGGCCTTCAACCACCAGGTCATCATCCCGCGCGACCCGCAGTCCGGCCAGCCGACCGGGCAGCGCGTGCACAAGCCGCTGATGATCACCAAGGTGTTCGACAAGTCCTCGCCGTTGATCTTCAACGCCCTGACCTCCGGCGAGCGCCTTTCCAAGTGCCGTCTGGAGTGGTATCGCACCTCGGCCACCGGCACCCAGGAGCACTACTTCACCATCGAGCTGGAGGACGCGGTGATCGTCGACGTGCAGTCGCGCATGCCGAACTGCCAGGACCCGAACATGGCGCACTTCACCCACCTGGAGGACGTTTACTTCACCTACCGCAAGATCGTCTGGACCCACGAAGTCTCCGGCACCTCAGGCTCGGACGACTGGCGTTCGCCGATCGCCGCCTGAGTCGGTCCGTCGGCCGGGTTTCCCCGGCCGGCATTCTCTTCCTGCACGAGGACCGCGGATGTTCCAGCCGGCCAACCAGCCCCGTTTCCGCCTGACCATCGAAGGCCAGCCGTCCGAGCTGCAGGTGCTCGGCTTCAGCGGCCGCGAGGCGATCAGCCAGCCGTATCGCTTCGACCTGGAGCTGGTCGGCGAACGGCCCGATCTGGCCCTGGAGCGCCTGCTGCACCGGCCGGCCTTTCTCGCCTTCGACCGTACCGGCCACGGCGTGCACGGGCTGATCCAGCGGGTCGCCCAGGGCGAATCCGGCCGGCGGCTGACCCGCTACCGGGTCGCGCTGGTGCCGCGGCTGGCCTACCTGGCCCAGCGGGTCAACCAGCGCATCTTCCAGCAGCTGTCCGTGCCGCAGATCGTCGCCCGGGTGCTCGAGGAGCACGGTATCCTCGAGGACGCCTGCCGCTTCCCGCTCGGCAGCGACTACCCGCCGCGCGAGTACTGCGTGCAGTACGACGAGAGCGACCTGCACTTCGTCCAGCGGCTGTGCGAGGAGGAAGGGATCCACTACCACTTCCGCCACGCGCCCGACGGGCATGTGCTGGTGTTCGGCGACGACCAGACGGCGTTTCCCCGCCTGGCGCCGACCGCCTACCGGCAGGGCAGCGGCCTGGTGGCGGATACGCCGGTGATCGAGCGCTTCGGCCTGCGCCTGGAAACCCGCCCCGGGCGGGTGACCCGGCGCGACTACGACTTCGAAAAGCCGCGCCTGCGCCTGGAGGCGGCCTGCCAACGGTCGCCGGAGCGGGAGCCGGCGCCGGATCTGGAAGACTACGACTACCCCGGCCGCTTCACCGACCGCGAGCGGGGCAAGGCGCTGGCCCGCCGGGCCCTGGAGCGCCATCGTCACGACTAC
>NZ_JBHRSJ010000002.1:0-65845 GCF_042643485.1 Azotobacter bryophylli
CACCCTCTTAGCCAACCCCTTGATTCGAAAGAGGTTTTCCGTGAGGACCGCGCCGGAAGTGGTGCGCATTATAGGGACATCAAAACAGCCGTCAACCGATTTTTTGACCGGATGGAGCAGGTTGCCCTCTACCCCACCTCTCTCTTAAAGATTATAGCTGACTCATGAGTTCACTTTTCAGCCAGCCGCGTACGGTTTCCAGATGCACATGCTCCTCGGCCAGTGCTTGACCGCAGGACTCGGCCAGACTGGCATGGCCTCCCGCGTTGGCCAGATCTATCAGCAGCTCCCAGCCGGCATTGTCGGCCAGTTCGGCGGTGAGCAAGGCATTCAGCGACTGGGCGAGATTGGTCCGGGGATCGCTGATGACTTGCAACACGCCCATAGCGGTCACACCCGATACGTCGGCACCAGGCGTCATAGCAGTGGGATCAGCGCCGAGCTTCTCCAGGGCTCCAGCTACCAGCTTGAAGTGAGAGGCTTCCTCATCATGGAAGTGCTTCAAGCGCCCGAGCATTTCGGGAGACGTATCCGGGATGCTTTCGACCTTGGCTATCAGCGCCTCGTAGAGCCGGGTACCGCCGCGCTCGAAGGCCAGCCGCTCGCCGAGCTTGTCGGTCAAGACTTCCGGGCTCTGCCCGGCCAGCTTGCTGAGCCCCGTGATCACCATCCCCTTGGCCGAGCCGGGAATGGGTACGGAGCCGATGGCGTCCGCCTCGGCGATGGTGGTACTACGCAAAATGGCGATATTCCGTTCATCGCCGGTGAAATCCGGCTGTACCTCCATGGACGCCCTGACCTGCCGCTCACAATCCTTCGGAGACATTTGCGTGCCGGTATAGTTAAGGCCGATCTTGGTCGCGTTTTGCATGGCGATTCTCCTCAGGAAGCCTTGCGTTGCAGTTCGGTACCAGGTGTCCACTGGTAACCGGCAGAAGCGCTCTGGGCAGCGGAGCCTGCCGAGTTGAGCTGTTTGCGGTATTCCAGGGAAACGGCGTCCTCCTCCCGCTTGGGCACGAACCGGGTGCCTTTCGCGCGCAGGTCGATCTCGTCGGCCAGCACTTTGCGCACGAAGTCGCGCTGGCTCTTGAGCTCGACCATCTTCGGCAGCGTACCGCCGAGAACCTCCTGCGGATCGCGTCGCTCGTGCTGCTTGAAGAGTTCGCAGACCACGTTGAGATGACCGAGCTCGTAATCCAGGAAACGCTCCCAGATCGCCTTGATCCGCGGATTGCTCTCCTGCTCGACGCAGCCATAGTAGTTGTAGGCCTCCATGGCCTCGTGGATCAGCCACTTCTCGAGGAAGGTCTCCTCGGGATCCTGCAGCGAGCCGTACTGGGTAACGTGCTGCTCCTCCACCGATGCGATCTCGGCGTACAGCTGGCGGGCCACCGGATCGGCGAAGGTCGGCCCGACGTTCATGTAGTAGTCATGGGTCTGGTATTCCGCCGCGGTGATCATGGCGGCGTGGATCTTGGTGATCAGCGCGGCGGACTCGCGTCGATAGCTCTCCCGCAGATCGTCCTCCGGGGCTCGATGGTGTTCCGGAGTCGGACGGCTGGGGATGATGTCGGTGTAGCCCTGCAGGATATTGTTGGCGTCCTTGCCCTCGAGGCGGTCGAGCATCGCCGAGTAGCGATAGAGGTGGTCGAAGTCCTCCAGGAGGCCGAAGCGATAGGTCTGGGCCTGATAGGGATCGGGTTCGCTCTGGGCCACCGCGGCGGTGACCTCTATGGCGACCTGCTCATAGGCGATGGTGGTTTCCAGCGGCGAATGATCGGCCGAGACGAGCCAGTTGATCATAGTCGCCTGATGCTGCTCGCTGCGTCTCACCTGGGCCAGCGGCAGGCGCAGAGCTCCATGGAAACGCGCGCCGATGTTCTTGAGTCGCAGCGCATCGACCTCGATGCCGTTCATCAGGATGACCCGTACCCTGGTGAAGGCATCGTCATCCAGTTTGCTGATCGGTTTGCTGGCCATTTCCCGCCAGGTGAACTTCTGCATGTCGAGGGGACAGCCCTTGGCATCGAGTAGGTTGGTCAGGGTATCCATCAATGCCTCCAGGCAGATTGCGTTGAGGAATGCATGACGCGTGTCCTGGGGCCTCTCGGGCTGGAGCAGGTTCCAACTGACCACGCAGGCCACAAGGAAGGGACGGCGTGCAGATAAAGGAGGTTGCAGCGAACTGATAACCGGTCGGAGAGAGTGAAACAGCCGGCTCGGATTAACGGAAAGGAATAAAACCAGAAGTCAGACAGCCGGAAGCGAACCATATATGCCAAGACGCGCCTGCATGATTCGCTTCCAACTAAGAGGCAGAGACAGGATATCGATATTCCCCGCTCAATGCGCTTCGGCTAGTCTCTTTGCCTCTTCCAGATGTTGCTCCAACATCGGCAAGCTTTTGGTCGCGAAGGCCTTCAGTTCGGGATCGGCGGAACTGTGCGACTCTTCGCGGAAGAGTTTGATGGTGGCCTCATGGGCCGAAACTTGATTCTTGGCATATGCCTTGTCGAACGACTCGCCCTCGCGCAACTTGAGGATCAACTCCTGCGCCTTGCTCATGAGTTCGGCTTCATTGGCCACTTTCAGATTCTTCTGGTGAGCGATCTTCGCCAGTTCGGTATTGACGGTCGTATGGTGGTCGATCATGCGCTGGGCATAGGCCTTCACGTCTTCGGATGAGCTTTTGCGCAGGGCCATTTTGCCGCCTTCGATTTCGGCGACGCTCTTGGCGGACGCCTCGTCGACGAACTCGGCAGGGCTGAGCTTTTCCGCCGCATAAACGGCGCTAAAGCCCAAGAGCAACACACTTGCCAATAAAGCCTTATATGTTCTCATCTCTGAATTCCTCCGCATGGACGGATGAAAGAAAGGGACACAGGCAATCAGGCTGTACTCGCCCTTAATTAGGATGCGAGGCACTCCATGGAGTTCAGCCACTCACCAAGACAAATGATCAACGCCAATAACCCGACACGTGCAAGCCGAGCGAGGAAAACAATCGCAACAATCACTCCATTCCACGCCGATCAGATGGCCTGAACTTTTAAACGGCCCGGGACTTCTACCAGAGGTTCCACTTGTTTCAATCAGGAGATCTGCATATGGCTACTGCACAAGAACACCTGCTTGACTGGCTGCGTGACGCTCACGCGATGGAGCAACAAGCGGAGCAGATGCTCCAGTCGTTTTCCGAACGCATCGAGCACTATCCCCAACTGAAGACCCGGATCGATCAGCACATCGAGGAAACCCGCTGGCAACAGCAACAGGTGGAAAACTGCATCAAGCGGCTGGGCAGCAGCACCTCTACCCTCAAGGACATCGCCGGCAAGCTCATGGCGTTCGGCCAGGGACTCAGTGGCGTGGTGATGAGCGACGAGGTGATCAAGGGCGCCATGAGCGGCTATGTGTTCGAGAACATGGAAATCGCCTCGTACACCATCCTCAGCGCCGCCGCCGAAACCGTGGGCGATCTGGAAACCAAACGCGTGGTTCAGGAAATCCTCGCCCAGGAAGAGGCCATGGCCCAATGGATGCTGGCCCACTTGCCCGAACTCACCACGGCCTTCCTGACCCGTGCCGAAACGCCCGACGTCGAGGCCAAACGCTGACCGCCCGGGACATTTCCGACACAGGAAGATCCGGCTTGGATGCAACGAACCAAAACCCTCGCGCAGCAAGGCGGTGGACCTCGATCGGCTCGCCCGGTCGTGACCACCGCCTCCCTCTCCCCCACCGAATGAACCCGAGAAAGCCCGGCACTCTCTATACCGATAAGAAGAGCGGCAGGGGTTTTCCCGATGAGCAAGTCCCTGGAAGAGTACGAGCGCAAGCGCGACTTCGCCGCGACGCCCGAGCCAGCCGGTGGCGAACCCGGCCCCGCGGCACGGGAAGGCCAAGCCCATGCCCTGCAGTTCTGCATCCAGAAGCACGACGCCACCCACCTGCACTACGACTTCCGCCTGGAACTGGACGGGACCCTGAAGAGCTGGGCCGTCCCCAAGGGCCCCAGCCTCGATCCCGGCGTGCGCCGGCTGGCCGTGCAGGTGGAGGACCACCCGCTGGCCTACGCCACCTTCGAAGGGCATATCCCGGAGGGCCACTACGGGGCGGGCGACGTGATCGTCTGGGATCGCGGCATCTGGATACCCCAAGGCGATCCGCGGGAGGGCTACCGGAAGGGCCGGCTCAAGTTCGAGCTGCAGGGGGAAAAACTCGCCGGCCTGTGGAATCTGGTGCGCACCGGCCGCTCCGGCAACCAGGAGCAGTGGTTCCTGATCAAGTCGCGGGACGGCGCGGCCAGGCCGGAAGCGGAGTTCGACGTGGTCGGAGCGATGCCCGACAGCGTGCTGAGCGATCGTACTCTCGTGCCGAGGCGCCGCGGCAAGGCCGAGACGGAAACGCCGCAGCGGACGCTGAAAGGCGCGCGCCGGGCGGCGCAGCCGGACCAGCTCGCCCCCGAGCTGGCCACCCTGGTGGACCAGGTTCCCGCCGGCGACTGGCGCTACGAGATCAAGTTCGACGGCTACCGCATCCTGACCCGCATCCGCGACGGCGAGGTACGCCTGTTCACCCGCAGCGGCCAGGACTGGACGGCGAAGATGCCGCGCCAAGCCGCGGAGCTGGCCGGCCTGGGCCTGCAGTCGGCCTGGCTGGACGGCGAGATCGTCGTGCTCGACCGGCAAGGGCTGCCGGACTTCCAGGCCTTGCAGAACGCCTTCGAGGCCGGCGGCAGCGACGATATCCTCTACTACCTGTTCGATGTGCCCTACCTCGACGGCCGGGATCTGTGCCAGGTCGCCATCGAGGAGCGACGCGCCCTCCTCGCCGGGCTGCTGCGCCACGGCGAGCACGAGACCCTGCGCTTCTCCGAGGACTTCGGCGAAGCCACCGACGCCATCCTCGACAGCGCCTGCAAGATCCGGCTGGAGGGGCTGATCGGCAAGCGCGCCGGCAGTCACTATTTATCCCGGCGCAGCAGCGACTGGATCAAGCTCAAGTGCCAGAACCGCCAGGAATTCGTGGTGGTCGGCTACACCGCCCCCAAGGGTACGCGCCAGGGCTTCGGTGCCCTGCTGCTCGGCCTGCACGATGCGCCGGGCCGGGCGCTGCGCTATGCCGGCAAGGTCGGCGCCGGCTTCGACGGCCCCACCCTGCGCAGCCTCTACCGGCAGATGCAGCCTTTGCGCAGCACACGCCCGGCCGTGACGAATCCGCCCGGCTGCGCCGAGGCGCGCGGCGTGCACTGGCTGCAGCCGCAACTGCTGGCCGAAGTGGCCTACGCCGAGATGACCCGCGACGGCCTCATTCGCCATGCGGTCTTCCACGGCCTGCGCGAGGACAAGCCGCCGGAGGCCATCACCCGGGAACGCCCGCAGGAAGTCGGGCCGGCGGCGACGCCGAAGCGATCGCGGACACGCGGCGACGCCAAGCTCACGCTCACCCATCCGGAACGGGTGATCGATGCCCGCAGCGGCGCGACCAAGCGGGATCTGTCGGAGTTCTACGAACGCACGGCGCCCTGGCTGCTGCCGCAGCTGGCGAACCGCCCGGTGGCGCTGATCCGCGCCCCCGAAGGCATCGCCGGCGAGCTGTTCTTCCAGAAGAGCGCCGAGAAACTGGGAGTCGCGGGCATCGCCGCCCTGGACGAGGCCGAGGCGGGACAACCGGCGATGGTCGTCGAAAGCGCCGAAGGCCTGCTCGGCGCGGTGCAGATGAACGCCATCGAACTGCACACCTGGAACGCCACGACAGCGGACCTGCAGCACCCGGACCGCTTCATCCTCGACCTGGACCCGGACCCCGCGCTGCCCTGGCGGCGCATGGCGGAGGCCACCGGGCTGACCCTGACCCTGCTGGAGGAGCTGGGCCTGCGCGCCTTCGTCAAGACCAGCGGCGGCAAGGGCATCCACCTGGTGGTGCCGCTGACGCCCGGGGACGACTGGGCCCGGGTCAAGGCCTTCGCCCAGGCCATCGCCCGCCACCTGGCGAAACTGCTGCCGGACCGCTTCTCCGCGGTGGCTGGGCCGAAGAACCGGGTCGGGCGGATCTTCGCCGACTACCTGCGCAACGGCCAGGGCGCCACCACCGTGGCCGCCTACTCGGTGCGTGCCCGCGAAGGACTGCCGGTGTCGGTGCCGGTCTTCCCGGAGGAGGTCGCCGAACTCAAGGGCGCCGACGCCTGGACCCTCCGCAACCTGCACGAGCGCCTGGCCGACGATCCGGCGCCTTGGGCCGACTACGCGTCCGTCCGCCAGCGCATCACCGCCGAGATGCGCCGGAGGCTGCGCCTGCGGGAGGCGTGAGCCGGCCGCGGCTCAGCCCGGATGGCCGTCCACCCGCGCCCTGGTGAGCATCGGCGCGTAGCGCCAGGCGTACAGGGCCAGGGCCAGCGACCAGCAGGTCGCCGCCAGCCAGAGCCCCGCCAGCGGCCAGACGGGCACCAGGAACACCCGCGCCACGGCGCCCAGATTGAACAGCACGAAGGCCCAGCGCACGCCCGCGGGCAGCTCCAGCGGCCGGCCGGTGTGCCCCAGGGTGACCCGGGCGATCATGGCCAGGATCAGCCCGCCCATGGAGCCCACGGTCAACGCGTGCAGGGACGGGCTGGAGGCGGCCAGCAGGCCGAAATGCCAGAGCGCCAGCCCGACGCACGCGACCACCAGCCAGAGCATGGCCAGGTGCAGCGACCAGAGCAGCGGCACGCCCCGGATGCCGGCGTCGTACCAGCGCAGCAGGCGCCACAGATGCCCGCCGCCGATGGCCAGGAACAGCAGCCCGAGCAGCGGATTCGGCGACAGCGCCAGCCCCGCCGCATGCAGCACGGCGACCAGGCCGGTGCCCACGAGCAGGGCGATGTCCAGCCAGACGACGGGCTTCACCATCTCCTGACGACCGAGGCCGCGCTGGGTGAAGAAGGGAATCACCCGCCCGCCGATCAGCCCCATCAGCGCCGCCACCAGCCAGAGGCCGGCGAGCACGCCCTGGCGCTGCAGGGAGTCGTCGCCCCGGAACAGGCCGGCCATGACTTCGGCATCGGCCGCCGTCATCAGCAGCAGCACCGCCACGATGGGATAGTTGCGCTTCTGCCGCACGGCCCGGAGCATCCGCCCCATCAGACCGGCCAGGGTCAGCATGAAGCCCAGCTCCAGAACGGTCAGCAGCGCTATCGGCAGCCCGAACAGCCAGCCCAGGCGCGCCGCCAGCCAGAGCAGCGCCAGCAGCATCAGCCGCTGGCCGGAAATGCTCGGCCGGCCGGTCCAGGTCTGCACGGCGGTGAGCAGAAAGCCGGCGACGATGGCCATGGCGAAGCCGAACAGCATCTCGTGGCGGTGCCAGGCGAGCCAGCCGCCGGCCGGCTGCCAGCCGTGCCAGGCGCCGGCCCAGGCCGCCACCCAGAGCGGCACCGCCAGCAGCGCGAACAGGCTGCCGGCGAGAAAGAACGGGCGAAAGGCCAGGCGCCAGAGTGGCGGAATGCCAAGCGCCTTGCGTCGATCGATGATTTCCACGGCCAAGTCTCCTGAGTCGTCCCGTGCCTTGCCTACTATCTACAGTCTGAACGGGTTTCGCCGACTTGATGGAAATCAGTTTTCCGGGAGCCAGGCCGGAGAGGCTCCCCGGCACGCAGCGGCCGGGGAGCCTAACAAGGCGGCGCTCAGCCGTTGACCACGGTGCCGCCGTTGACGTGCAGTACCTGCCCGCTCATGTAGGAGGAGTCGCTGCAGGCCAGGTAGACGTAGGCCGGCGCCACCTCTTCCGGCTGGCCGGGGCGGCCCATGGGGGTGGAGGCGCCGAAGTGGGCGACGGTGTCCTCGTCGAAGGTGGAGGGAATCAGCGGCGTCCAGATCGGCCCGGGCGCCACCGCGTTCACCCGTATCCCGCGGGATGCCAGGTTCATCGACAGCGAGCGGGTGAAGGCGGTGATCGCGCCCTTGGTCGAGGAGTAGTCGATCAGCTTCGGATTGCCCTTGTAGGCGGTGACCGAGGTGGTGTTGATGATGACGCCGCCCTCCTTCATCGAGGGCAGCGCCGCCTTGGTCAACTGGAACATGCCGAAGATGTTGGTGCGGAAGGTCCGCTCCCACTGCTCCTCGCTGATGTCCTCCAGCCGGTCCTGGGGATGCTGCTCGCCGGCGTTGTTGATCAGCACGTCCAGGCGTCCCCACTTGGCCATGGTCTGGTCGACCACCAGCCGGCAGTAGGTGGCGTCGGCCACGTCGCCGGCCAGGGTCAGGCACTGCCGGCCGAGCTGCTCCACCTGGCGGCGGGTTTCCTCGGCGTCCTCCGGCTGGTCCAGGTAGAGCACCACCACGTCGGCGCCCTCCTTGGCGTAGACCACCGCCACCGCCCGACCGATGCCGCTGTCGGCGCCGCTGATGACCGCGACCTTGCCCTGCAGCTTGCCGGCGGCCTTGTAGTCCTCGGCCTTGTATTCCGGCCGCGGGTGCATCTCGCTTTCCGTGCCGGGACGATGATCCTGGTGCTGCGGCGGAAGCGTCTGTTTTTGCTCGGACATATCTCTACTCCGGTCGGCGGGTGGCGATGCGGCGGGCTCAGTGCGGCCTGCCGGGCTGGGCGCTCTGCTGGCCGTAGGGCTGCTGGGCGGACTCGCCCCTCAACTGGTCGGCCATGTCCCGGCCCATTTCGCTGGCCTTTTCGTAGCCCTCCTCGACCTTGTGCCGGGCCTGATCGGTGAGCCGGTCGCTGGCCCGGCCGAGCATCCGGTCTTCCTGTACGGTCGGCGGCAACGCGGCGGCCAGCGCGGCACCGGCGGCGACGCCGATGGCACCGAGCACCAGCGGCTGCTCGTCGAGCATGCGCTCGAAGCTGCCGCGGGCCCGCTGCGCGCCCTGGCGCAGGGAGTCGCCGACCTGGTGGCCGGACTCGCTCAGGCGCTGCCGGGCCGAGCCCAGGGTGTCGGTGACGCTCTCGCCGATCTGCCCGGCCTTCTCGCGGATGCCGGCCGCCTGCTGCCGGGCCTTCTCGGCGAGACTCGGGCCGGTGCTGGCCTGGGTCTCGACGTAGGCCGGGGCGCTCGTGCGGTTCTGGCTGGTCATCAGCCAGAGCAGGCCGATGCCGGTGAGCAGGGTCGGCACCGGGTTGGCCTGCACCGTCCGCCCCAGGTTGCCCATGAACTCGCCGCCGTGGCCCTTGGAGTAGTGCAGCACGCTGTCCAGCAACTGGCCGGGGGACAGCTTGTTCTCCAGCGCCTGCACGATGCTGCCGATCTCCGCGCGCTGCTGGTCGATCTCCCGTTCCAGGGTGGCCGAATCCTTGCGCGATTCCTCGTCGACTCTGCTCTGCGTGCTCATCGGGTGGCCTCCTTGATCGCGGCCTTGTCTTTCTGCAGGCTGTGCAGCGTGCGCTCGGGCTTGAGGGCCGAGGGTTCGAATTTCTTCTTGCCGGCCTGCATCATCGCGTAGCCCACCACCGACACCACCGCGCCGACGATGAAGGCGGCGAGCCAGGCGTCCATCACCAGGTTCAGGGCGTAGACGGCCGCCTGCAGCAGGACGATGAAGCCGGCGAGCAGCACCGCGCCGCCGCCGGCCACGGCGCCGGTGGCCGTCTTGGTGGCGTTGATCGCCTCGGTGATCTCCACCTTGGCCAGCGCCAGCTCCTTGGTCACCAGCGACGGCACCTCGCGGCCGAGCTGGCGGATCAGCCCGCCGATGCCGGTGGCGCTCTCATCCAGCCTGGCGCCGACCTCGGGCCCGGGCATGCGGACCTCGGGGCCGGGGATGTCGGTCCCGCGCGGATCGGGGCGGAACGTCTCGGCCTTGCGGTATTCGGTTTCGCTCTGCGTCTGCATGGTCGATTTGCCGGTCTGGTTGCTCATCACTGCATTCCTCCGCTGGGGCCTTGCCGATCACTGGGGTTGGGGGAGACCCGGGGCGTCTCCTCGGGGGAGCCGGTCGGGGTGCCCGCCGCGGCGCCCGTGGGGGTGCCGGCGGCGGCGCCGGTGAGGCCGTGGCCGATGTCGCCCGGCGGCAGGCGGTGGGTGCCCCGCCCGGGCATCCGGCTGCTGCTGGCCGTCACCGTGCCGTCCGGGGTGGCGGTGACCGTGACGTGCGGCGGGATGTTCGCGCCGGTCGCCATCGGCTCGCCGCCCATCGCCTGCAGCTCGGCGCCCGGCTGCCTCTCCCGCTCCGGCTGCTGTCCCACGCGGCGGCCGGAGGCGCGGGCGAAGCGCATCAGGCCAAAGCCGAGGGCGACGCTGCCGGTGACGAACAGGGCGGGATTCTCCCGGGCCAGCCGCCCGGCCTGCTGGATCAGCTCCTCGACGCTCTTGCCGCGCAGCTTGTCGGCCAGTTGGTAGAGGCTTTCCGCGGTGTCCAGCACGTAGCTCGACAGCGCCGACTCGTCCTGCTCCTCCAGCTCGGTGGCCGCCGCGCGGGCGCCCTCGGCGATCTTCTCCAGTTCGTCCGCGGCGCTCTGCCGATAGTTTTCCAATTGCTCCTTGCCCTGGCGCTTGGCCTCCTCGGCGATCTGGCCGGCCTGGCCCTGCAGGTCGCCGGCGATGTCCTGCATCGAGTGCCCCGGATTCGGCTGGTCGGGGCGCGGTGTGCGGTCTCTGGGTGTAGGCATTGGCTTATCCACCTTTCTAAAGCTCGGGCACACCGGACAACGGTGCGCGGACAGGGAAGTTGCCTTTTGCGTGTCGCTCTAAAGGTGACAGGGACCATTTCCGCGAGTTCTAGCGAGGCGGAGGGCGGAAAGATCGTCCGCTGAACTTTTCCGCCGGCGCGGCTATCCACCGGATACACCCTGATCGGAGGACCCGCCCATGAACGCCCTGATCGGATTCGGCGCCGCTGCCGCCCTGCTAGCCTCCGTCTCCAGCCTCGCCTGCACCCCGGACGAAGCCACCGACAAGGCCAGGCAACTGGCCGCCAAGATCCATGCCCTGACCGGCAACGACCCGCGCAAGGCCGCCGCGCTCAGCGAAGAGATGCACTACCTAGTGCTGCGCAAGGTCGACGACACGCTGCCCAACGAATGCACCGCCTACGACCAGCGCATGGAGCAGATGGAACAGGCGGCGGGGATGATCGGCAGGAACTGGGAGATGCGCTACTGACGGACGGTCGGCGGCGGGGAAACGCCCGCCGGCGGCCGTCAGTCCTCGCTGTCGTGGGCGATGGGCGCGGTGCTGAAGAGGTATTCGCTGAGTTCCTGGGAGAACTTCGGATCGCGCCGCCGTATCCACTCCAGCACCATGGAGGCGTGCTCCTTCTCCTCGTCCCGGTTGTGCGCCAGGATCGCCTTGAGCTCCGGGTTCTGGCAGGCATCGACGCGCTGGTTGTACCAGTCGATGGCTTCCAGCTCCTCCATCAGCGAAACGATGGCCCGGTGCATGTCGCGGGTCTCCGCGGAGATTTCCCCGATGGGCTCGTGATAACCGACGCTGGCCATTTCCTCTCTCCTGTCTGGCTGTCTGGCGGGAATCTCAGGACGAGTCGTCCCCTCTTCCTTGACTGTAGCCGCTCTCCGGCCGGCCATGGCCGATCCGCCGCAGGCCGCGGCGGGCGCAGTCGGCGGCGGCGAGGAGATAGACCAGCCCGCCCGGCACCCACATCAGCAGGCCGGCCAGCTGCTGGTCGGCGAGCGCGCCGCCGTCCCGGTACAGCGGCAGGCGGGCGAAGGTCAGCAGGGCGCCGAGCAGGCCGGTGTGCATGCCGGTGAGCAGCAGCGCCAGCAGGGCCCGGCCCCGCTCGCGCGGGCCGGCCTGCAGCACCGACCACCAGAACAGCCAGGCGCTGCCCAGCAGGCAGGCATGCTCGCCGACATGCCACCAGGGCTGCTCCAGCGCCAGCCGGTACGGCCCGGGCGCATGCCAGATCCAGATCGCCGCACCGTGCAGCGCGGCGCAGGCCGGCGGCCGCCGAGCCAGCCGTGCCAGAGCGCGCCAGGCCGGAGCCAGAGGCCGACCGCCCAGGCGCCGCCACTGCGTCAACGGCCGGGCCAGCGCCAGCAGCGGCGCGATCGCCAGCATCAGCAGCATGTGCTGAATCATGTGCAGGGCGGCGCTGCTCTCCGCCCGCTCGTCCAGCGGGCCGAACAGGGCGAGCACGCTCAGCAGCAGCGCCAGCTGGAAGGCCCAGAAGCGCCGGGCCGGCGGCGGACGGCGGCGGCAGCCGGCCGCATGGCCCAGCCAGGCCACTGCCAGCAGCAGCGCGCCGAGCAGCGACGGCAGGCGCGGCGCCAGCCGCTCGTCGAACAGGCCGTGGGCCCGGGCCAGCGCCGGCAGCAGCCACAGTGCGACGGCGACGCTCAGACGCATGGCGGCAGCTCGGCGATGGGCAGGCCGACGAACAGCGTGGCCAGCGCGGCGAACAGGTCCAGCGCGGCGCCGGTGCGGGCGACGAAGCGTTCGGTGGCCGACGGCGGCGACGCCCGCCACAGTCGCCAGGCCTGCCACAGCAGCCCGGCGGCGATGCAGAGGGTCGCGGCGCCGAGCAGGACATTCAGCCCGCGGCGGGCGTCCGGCCCCGCCGCCGCTCCGAAGAGGCAGCCGAGCGCCAGCCCGGCATAGACGGCAACCAGCCACAGCCCCCAGAGCGCGGGCCCGACCGCCAGTTGCAGCGGATGCCCTGCCCTCATCGGCCCGCAGCCCAGCCGGCGGGCAACAGCACCAGCGCGGAGTAGCCGATCGCGAACGCCAGCAGGCAGTAGCTCCACCATCGGGCGAGCACCGCTGGCTCGTAGGGTGCCCGCTCGCCGACCAGGCCGAGGCGCACCCGCCAGGCCTGCAGTGCGGTCAGCAGCGGGCCCAGGGCGCAGTGCAGCAGCAGGTAGCCGAGGATCGCGGCGACCAGCGCGTCGTGGGCGCCGGCGCCCGGTGCGAGCGGTGTGCGCCAAAGAATCCAGGCGAGGCCGAGCGCCTGCAGCAGCCCCGCGGCGGCCAGTCCCCAGAGCCGGGCCTCGAGATGCCGGCAGTCGCGCCGGCGCAGACGCGCCAGCAGCCGGCGGAAGCCGAGGACGATGCCGCCCAGCAGCAATCCGTCGAGCAGCAGCGCCAGCGCGGGCAGCGGCGAGCGTGCCGGCGGCTGCCAGTTGGGCGCCACAGCCCACAAATAGAACCAGGCGAAGATCAGCGAGAAGAACAGCGCCCCGTCGGCCAGCAGGCTCAGCCCCATGCCCCACAGGCCGGGGCCGTCGAAGGTGCGCCAGTGCAACGGCGGATCGCCCGGTTCAGTGCGCGCATCGGGCGCGGCCAAGGGATGGGCGCCGTTGACCCAGGACCAGCGCAGCAGGATCGCCAGGCTCGCCAGCGCCGCCGCGCCGGCCAGGCCGTAGGCGCCGGCCAGCAGGGCCAGGCAGAGCGCCGCCAGCGCCAGCGCCGCACCGAGCGGCAGCCAGCTGTTGCCCGGCAGCTGGACGACTTCCCGCACCCTCCCGCTGAGCGGCTCGCTGCTCCAGGTCTCGCGCCGGCCGTGATCGGCGGCGGCCAGCCCGTGCCGCCCCGCGGCGATGCCCTGCGCCAGCGCCGGGTTCTCCCACAGCGGATGGCGGGTCGCGCAGGCCGGCAGGCTGGCGAAGTTGTAGGCCGCCGGCGGCAGCGCGGTGGCCCACTCCAGGGTGTCGGCCCGCCAGGGATTGGCCGGGGCGCGGCGGCCGAAGCGGAAATGCAGGCCGAGATCCAGCAGCAGCATGGCCACGCCCATGGCCATGACGAAGCTGCCGAGGGAGGAGATCAGGTTCGGCCCGTCCCAGCCCAGCCCGGCCGGATAGGTATAGACCCGCCGCGGCATGCCGAGCAGGCCGGTCCAGTGCATCACCAGGAA
Source organism: Azotobacter bryophylli (assembly GCF_042643485.1). Taxonomy (NCBI): domain Bacteria; kingdom Pseudomonadati; phylum Pseudomonadota; class Gammaproteobacteria; order Pseudomonadales; family Pseudomonadaceae; genus Azotobacter; species Azotobacter bryophylli. Next base: position 13,794 of record NZ_JBHRSJ010000002.1, read on the forward strand.
GGTGGCGTTGAAGCCGCCGAAGGTCAGCCAGAAGCCCCAGCGTCCCAGGCGCTCGGAAGGCATGCGTCCGGAGAAGTGCGGCAGCCAGTAGTAGAGCCCGGCGACCAGCGGGAAGAACATGCCGCCGACCAGCACGTAGTGCAGGTGCGCCACCACGAAGTGGCTGTCGTGGGCCTGCCAGTCGAAGGGCACCAGCGCCAGCATCACCCCGGTCAGGCCGCCGGCGACGAAGATCGCCAGGAAGCCCGCCAGCCACAGCATCGGCACGGCGAAGCGCGGCCGCCCGGTCCACAGGGTCGCCAGCCAGGCGAACACCTGGATGCCGGTGGGCACCGCCACCAGCATGCTCGCCGCCGAGAAGAAGGCCTGGGCCAGCAGCGGGATGCCGACGGTGAACATGTGGTGCACCCAGAGGCCGAAGCTGAGGAAGCCGGTGCCGATCGCCGCCAGCACCGCCCAGCGGTAGCCGACCAGGGGCCGGCCGGCGAACACCGGCAGCAGGGTGCTGACGATGCCCGCCGCCGGCAGGAAGATGATGTACACCTCGGGATGGCCGAACAGCCAGAACAGGTGCTGCCAGAGCAGCGGATCGCCGCCCCGGGCCGGGTCGAAGAAGGCGAACCCCGCGGCGCGCTCCAGCTCCAGCAGGACGCCGGCGAGGATCAGCGGCGGGAAGCCGAAGACGATCATCAGCCCGGTGACCAGCATGTACCAGGCGAACAGCGGCATCCGGTCCAGGCTCATGCCGGGGGCGCGGCCGCGCAGGATCGACACCGCCAGCTCGATGCCACCGGCCAGGGAGGAGATCTCCACCAGGGTGGTGCCCATCAGCCAGACGTCCGCGCCCGGCCCCGGCGAATGGGCGGCGCCGCTCAGCGGCGTGTACATGAACCAGCCGCCGTCCGGCGCGAGGCCCAGGGGCAGGCTGGCGAGCAGGATCAGGCCGCCGAACAGGTAGCACCAGTAGCCGAAGGCGCTCAGGCGCGGGAACAGCAGGTCGCGGGCGCCGAGCATCTTGGGGATCAGGTAGAACGCCAGGCCCTCGAGGATCGGCACGGCGAAGAGGAACATCATCAGCGTGCCGTGCAGGGTGAACAGCTGGTTGTAGACCCGGTGGTCCAGCAGCGCCTGCTCCGGGCGCGCCAGCTGGGCGCGCATCAGCATCGCCAGCAGCCCGCCGATCAGGAAGAAGGCGCCGCCGGTGAGCAGGAAGCGCCGGCCGATGCGGCCGTGGCTGACCGCCGACAGCGCCCGCCAGCCGCGCGGATCGGCCCATACGGCCAGCAGGGCTCGGTGCAGGCGGTCGCCTTCGGCCTCGCTCATGGCCCCAGGCTCTCCAGCCAGGCGGCGATGGCGTCCAGGGTCCCGGCCGGCAGCGCGTCGTGCCGGGGCATGCCGTTGTGCGGCTTGAGCCGCTGGTGTTCGCCCAGCCAGCGGCGCATGGCGCCCTCGCCCATGGCCAGGGTGCCGGCGCCGAGACTCGGCCGCGAGCCCACGTCGGTGAGGTCCGGGCCGCGGCCGCCCGGGCTGACCCCGGCGACCCGGTGGCACTGGCCGCAATAGGGACGGAAGGCAGCCACCGCCGCGGCGTGCTCGGCCGGCACCGGCGGCGCGACCTGGCGCGCCGCCTGCCAGCGCTCGAATTCCTCCGGTACCAGGGCCTCGACGCTCAGCGCCATGCGCGCGTGCTGGGCGCCGCAGAACTCCGCGCACTGGCCGCGGTAGACCCCGGCCCGCCCGGCGACCAGGCGCAGGGTCAGGCGCCGGCCGGGCAGCATGTCCAGCTTGCCGGCCAGGCTCGGCACCCAGAAGGAATGGATCACGTCGGCGCTGGTCAGCTCCAGGTCCACCGGCCGTCCCACCGGCAGCGCCAGGCGGTTGGCGGTGACCACCCCGCTCTGCGGATAGCTCACTTCCCACCACCACTGGTGGCCGATCACCTCGATGCGCAGCGGCGCCTCGCCCTCCCGCGGCAGGGGCAGCATGCACAGGCCCTGGGGGATGCCGAAGACCAGCAGGGCGAGGATGCTGAAGCCGGGCAGCAGCAGGCCGCCGGCGACGATCCAGCGCCGCCCCAGGCGCTTCGCCCGCGCCTCGTCGCAGTCCGGCGGCCGGCGCACCAGGGCGTACAGCCAGAGCCCCAGCACCGCAGCCCAGACCAGGGCGAACCAGCCCAGCATTCCCCACCACAGCCAGGCCGCCGCCTGCGCCGCGGGGCCGGCCGGCGCCAGCGCCGACTGCGGGCCCTGGCAGCCGGCCAGGAGCAGAGCCGGCGGCGGCACGGTCCAATGCCGGTAGCCGCCCCGCCGCGCCCCGGCCCCGAGGATGCCCCGATGCCCGAGCCGATCCCCAGCTTCGCCGCCCTCGGCAGCCATCCGCTGCACCCGATGCTGATCCACTTCCCGGTCGCCGCCCTGCTCGGCCTGGTGGCCAGCGACCTCGGCTATGTCCTCAGCGGCGATCCGTTCTGGGCCCGCGCCGGCCTCTGGCTGGCCGGGGTCGGCGCCTTCGGCGGCTGGCTCGCCAGCGGCCTGGGCCTGATCGACCTGATCGCGGTGCGCCGCATCCGCTGCCTGATGACTGCCTGGTGTCATGCCGTCCTCGCCATGATGATGCTCTCGCTCGCCTCGCTGAACTGGCTGCAGCGCTATCTCGCGGCCGAACCCATCCTGCCCTGGGGCCTCTACCTCTCCCTGCTCACCGCCCTGCTGATCCTGCTGACCGCCTGGCTCGGCAGCCGGCTGGTCTACGAGCACGCGGTGGGGGTCGAGGCCAAGGAGTGAGTCATCCCGCCCCCCGGAACGGCCGGGCCAGCACCAGCCAGAGCACCGCGCCGATGGCCAGCGCGGCCAGCAGGCCGAGGGCGGCGCAGCGCCCGGCCAGCGGCCGGCGCGGGTCGTCCTCCAGGCGCAGGATCAGCACACCGAGCAGGACGTGGCAGACGACCATGAGCGTCACCGCGCTCAGCTTCAGCATCAGCCAGACGCCGTGGACGCCCCGACCGAGGAACAAGAGGGTGCCGCTGGCGATGGTCAGCAGCGCCGCCGGAGTCGCCAGCCGGGTGAAGAACGCCCGGGGCAGCGCCTCCGCGGCGGGGGCGAACGGCTCACCCGCGGCGCCCGTCCGACCGGCGGCGATCAGCGCCGGCAGGTAGAGCAGCGCCCCGCACCAGACGAGCAGAGCGGCAATGTGCAGCACCAGCAGCCAGGGCATGGCCCCTCCCCTGCTCCCTTTCTTCTCTAGAACGCGGGGCCCCGGCGGCGTTCAGTGCTGCCAGCCTGATTGCCAACCGTTCATCCGGTGTCAGCCCTGGCCGGGAAACGAATCGGAACTCTCGACGCGGTGGCGCTTCAGAAACTTTGGTAGGGGAGCGATCCCCCGTCACTCCTACATGCATTCGAGGAGAACAGCCATGCCCAGCAAGAACAGCAACCCCGGCAATTTCGCCAACGACCGCGAGAAAGCCTCCGAGGCCGGCCGCAAGGGCGGCCGCAACAGCGGCGGCAACTTCGCCAACGACCGCGAGAGGGCATCCGAAGCCGGCCGCAAGGGCGGCCAGCACAGCCATGGCGGCGGCCGTCGCTCGTAACCCCCGAAACGGGGGCGGGACGAACGGCCAGGGCCGCGCGCCGGGCCTCTCCCGCCCCTATCCCTCGGCTTTCGGGATGACCGAAATGCTGCCGTTCTTCTCCAGGATGGCGAACTTGATCTGATCGATGCGCTCCAGCCCCTGGCTGCTGCGCGCCGCCTCGAGGATGTCCACTTCCTCCACCCGCGCCAGGTAGAGCCTTCGCCTCAGCACCTCGCCGTGCTCGACGATGATGATCGGCTCGCCGTCCAGCATCCGCGACAGCCGCTTCGACTGGCGTTTGAGCAGCGACAGGGCCACGTCGATGGCGATCAGCGAGACGATCACCAGGACGGCGTTGACCACCGAGAAGTCCTCGCCCAGCAGCGCCTGCTGGGTGGCTTCGCCGACGATCAGCAGGAGCACGAAGTCGAAGGTGGTGATTTCCGACAGGGCGCGCCGGCCGGCCATGCGGAAGATGACCAGCAGCACGAGGTAGATGGCGGCGGTGCGCTTGGGCCGCAGCGCCAGATACACCTCGGCGCGGCCGGCTCCGCCGGTCTCGAACGCCAGGGCCAGTCCGGCCCCCTCGCTGCGCGCCGCGGCGGGGGGCGGCTGGATACCCTCCACCGCGAAACTGCGCAGGAAGTCGCCGCCCAGCACCAGCCAGATCCGGCCGCCGCGGGCGGCATCCAGCTGCACGCGCAGTTCGGTCGGCGCGCTCTGCCGCTCGAAGCGCTGATAGCGCAGGACCAGTTCGCCGCCCGGCGTCGCCCGCTCCGCCCGGCTCAGCGGCCCCCGGGAGAACAGCCCGAGCAGGGCCAGCAGCACGACCAGGCCCAGGCCCCACCAGCCGATCCGCTCGAAGCGCCAGATGCGGCATTGCAGGGCCATGTCCTCGGCGATCGGGTAGCGCCGGCTGTCCAGTTCCTCTTCGCGGTTCAAGGCCAGTTCCTCGCTGCGGGCGGCGCGACCCGCCTCACCAGAGAGCGTAGCCGGCCAGCCGTCCCGTGCCGGCTTCGCTGCCGAACTCGGGCCGAGCCGGGCGTGTCCCAGTCTCATCGGGCCGGCGTTCGCGCCCGCTTTCCAGGGTATCCAGGAGCATGGCCATGACTCGTCCTCTACGCATCGGGATCTTCCTCTTCGCCGGGCTGGGCAGCGCGCAGCTGTGGGCGGACGCCTGCTACGTCACCCAGCAGCCGGCGACGGCCGGCACGCCGGGGGTGGCCAGCCAGACCTGCTTCGAGTACCGGGGCATGCCGCCCGATTCCCTGGACTGGGCCTGCAGCACCAAGGGCGACAGCGTGGCCGGGACGCGCAAGGAGCGGCGCGAGCGCTGCCCCTCGGGCCATTTCGGCATCTGCACCGGCAAGCTGACCCAGGAGGCCCTGGCCAACGAGCTGGCCAGCGGCAGCTACGGCGGCGGCGCCTCGCCCGACACGCTGCCGGAGGACGCGCAGATCGTCACCTACTACTACCGGGCGCAGGACCAGGCCCAGGCGCGGATCGACTGCGAGACCGGCGGCGGCCGCTGGAGCCAGTGAGCGGCCCGTCCGGGTCGGGCTAGATCACGCAGCAGACGCCCGGCTGCCCGGAGCGGCAGCGGTTCGCCTCGTGCAGCGGGTCTTCCTGCAAGAGCTTGCGGGTGACGCCGTTGGTCCAGCCGAAGCCGTCCTGCAGCGGGTACTCGCCGCCGCCGGCGTGCTCGGCGTTGGGCCGCAGGACGTACTTCTCCACCAGCTTGTTGTCGCGCTCGAACAACTCGCCGACCACCCGCAGCCAGCGCCGGGCGATCTCCGCGGCCAGCTCGACCTCGCCGTAGCGCTCCAGCCCGCGGATGCCGATCCACTGCAGCGGCGCCCAGCCGTTGGGGCGGTCCCACTGCTGGCCGCAGACGTCGATCTCGGTGGTGCTCAGGCCGCCGGGGGCGAGCAGCCGCCGGCGCACGGTGTCGGCCACGCGCCGGGCCTGCTCCGGGCTGGCCAGGTGGACGAACAGCGGCGCGAGCATGGCGGCGGTGAGGTCGGGACGCGGGCGTTCGAGCTGCCAGTCGTAGTCCAGGTAGGCCCCGGCGCTCTCGCTCCACAGGTAGCGGTCGACGGCCGCTCGGCGGGCTTCGGCGCGCCGCCGGTAGTCCTCGGCGCAGGCCGTGTCGCCGTGCCGCTCGCTGAGCCGGGCGATCAGCCGCTCCAGCCGGTACAGCAGGCCGTTGAGATCCACCGGCAGGATCGCCGTGGTGCGGATGCTCGACAGCCGCCGGTGGTCGCCCAGCCAGCGCGAGCTGTAGTCCCAGCCGGATTCGGCGCCGGCGCGCAGGTCGCGGTAGACCTCGTGCACCGGGCGGCCGGAATCCCGGGCGGTGAGCACGTCCTCCAGGTAGGACTCCTCGCGCGGCGTGTCGCGGTCGTCCCAGTAGCGGTTGAGCACCTCGCCGCCGGCCAGGCGCACGCAGCGCCGGTGGCTGTCGCCGGGGCGCAGGCAGTCGGCGCCGTCCATCCAGAAGGCGTACTCCTTGCGCAGTTGCGGCAGGTAGTCGTGGGCGCGGCAGATGGTCTTCTCCTCGAACAGCTCGACCATCAGGGCGAACACCGGCGGCTGCGAGCGGCTCAGGTAGTAGGTGCGGTTGCCGTTTGGCACGTGGCCGTAGGTGTCGATCAGGTAGGCGAAGTTGTCCGCCATGGAACGCAGCAGGTGGCGCTGGCCGCTCTGGTCCAGCCCCAGCATGATGAAGTAGGCGTCCCAGTAGTACTGCTCGACGAAGCGCCCGCCGGGCACCACGTAGTCGTGGGGCAGCGGCAGCAGCGAGGAGCGCCCGGGATGCTCGATGGGCCGGCGGGTCAGCACCGGCCAGAGGCGGTCGATGTGCTGCTCCAGGCCGCAGTTCGGGTCGGCGACGAAATGGCTCGGCGGGATGACGAAGAGACTGAAGTGCTCGGTGACGAAGGCCGTCAGGTCGAAGCCGGGCTGCCGGCAGCGGGCGCGGTAGGCGGCGAGGATGCGCTCCGGGTGCAGCCGCGGCGCGCAGTCGACGAAGGTCTTGCTGTCGGCGAAGACCCGGTTCATCTGCACCTCGACGAACAGCTCCTGATAGCGGTCGGCCGGGGTCAGCGGGTCGGCCGGGGAGACCGCCGCGATGCGCTGCTCGAAAGGGTCGGACAGACCGTTGCCGTTCATTGCTCGTGGTAGTCGCGCAGCAGGCCGCCGTCGACGAACAGGGTGGTGCCGGTGATGTAGTCGGCATCCGCCGAGGCGAGGAAGGCCGCCGCGCCGGCGACGTCCTGGGGCTGGCCGAGGCGCTTCAGGGGAATCCGCGCGAGCAGCGCGGCGAGCTGGTCCGGCTGGCGCAGCAGGGCGCTGTTGATCGGCGTCTCGATGGCGCCGGGGGCGATGTTGTTGATGGTGATGCCGAGCGGCGCGAGCTCCACCGCCAGGCTGCGCATCATCATCTTCAGCCCGCCCTTGCTGGCGCAGTAGCTGGTGAAATGGGGGAAGGCCAGCTCCTCGTGCACCGAGCTGGTGTTGATGATCTTGCCGCCGCGGCCGCTGCTCGCCAGATGCCGGACGAAGGACTGGGTGAGGAAGAAGGCGCCGCGCAGGTTCACCTGCAGGACCCGGTCGAAGTCCTCCTTGCGCACGTCGAGGAAGGCCGCGCGCTTCTCGATGCCGGCGTTGTTGACCAGGATGTCCAGCTGGCCCATCCGCTCGACGCTCTCGCGCACCAGGCGCCGGCAGTTGTCCACCTGGGCGATGTCCGCCGCCACGATGCAGACGCGCCGGCCGAGGACGCGGATCTGCTCGGCCGTCAGTCGTGCCTGTTCGTCCTCCTCGAGATCGTTGATGACGATGTCCGCCCCTTCCTGGGCCAACCGGACGGCGATGGCGCGGCCGATCCCCTGGGAACTGCCGGTGACCAGGGCGACCTTGTGCTTCAGTCTCATCGTGATGGCTCTCCGGACGGGCAATACCGGGGACCGAGGCCCCCGCCCCTCGGGAAAGTACAGACGCCCGGCCGCGGGAACGCCCGACCTTCCGTCGACTGCGCCGTTCTTCGCCGCGGCGGAACTGCGGCGGCCGGTCGGCAGTCATCCCTGCATGAAGAGACGTTACAGCCTCCCCCTCGCCATCCTCGGCGGCCTGGCCCTACTCGTGGTGGCGCTGCACATCGCCCTGCCCTATCTGGTGCGCGACTACCTGAACGACCGCCTGGCGAACATGGGCGGCTATCGCGGCCACATCGCCGACGTCGACCTCGCCCTCTGGCGCGGCGCCTACCGCATCGAGGGGCTGAAGGTGTCCAAGCTCAGCGGCAAGGTCCCGGTGCCCTTCCTCGACGTGCCGGGCACCGACCTGGCGGTGAGCTGGCATTCGCTGTGGTACGACCACGCGGTGGTCGCCCGGGTCGTGTTCCAGCGGCCCGAGCTGAACTTCGTCGACGGCGAGAGCGAGGAGGATTCGCAGAGCGGCGAAGGGGTGGACTGGCGCCAGCAGCTGGAGAAGCTGCTGCCGATCACCCTCAACGAGGTGCGCGTCGAGAACGGCCGTCTGGCTTTCCGCAACTTCAAGTCCGACCCGCCGGTGAACGTGCAGATCACCGGGCTCGACGCCAGCCTGCGCAACCTGACCAACGTGGAGGGCGGCAAGGGCCGGGTCGCCCGCCTGGACGCCACAGCCAAGGTCCTCGGCCAGGCGCCGCTGGAAACCAGCTCCCGGTTCGACCCCTTCGACGAATGGCGCAACTTCAAATTTCGCCTGCGCGTCACCGACGTCGACCTGCGCCGCCTGAACGACTTCTCCCGGGCCTACGGCCGCTTCGACTTCAACGCCGGACGCGGCGATCTGGTGATGGAGGTGGAGTCCGACGACGGCCGCCTCGGCGGCTACGTCAAGCCGCTGCTCAAGGATGTCGACGTGTTCGACTGGAAGCAGGACGTCGAGCAGGAGGACAAGGGCTTCCTGCGCGGGCTGTGGGAGGCGCTGGTGGGCGGCGGCGAGACGCTGCTGAAGAACCAGCGCAAGGACCAGTTCGCCACCCGCATCGAGCTCTCGGGGACCATCACCCAGCAGAAGGTCAGCCCGCTGCAGGCCTTCGTCGCCATCCTGCGCAACGCCTTCGTCCAGGCCTTCACCCCGCGCTTCGAGCGCTCGCTGAAGGAGGAGAGCTGAGCCTCAGCCGTGCAGGGCATGGCCCCAGGCGGTGTTGCCGACCCGGGCGCCGATCACCATCTCGCCGACCCAGTTGACCAGGATCGCGGTGTAGGCCTGCTGGCAGGTCTCGCCGCTCAGGGCGTGGTCGGCGCCGTCGATGATGCGGTGGGTCAGCGAATGGGCGCGGACGAAGGCGCCGCGGTAGCTCATGATGGTGGCGTGGGGCACCAGGTTGTCGTGCTCGGACTCGACGATCAGCACGTCGCCGCGGAACCTGGCGCAGGCCGCCAGGGCCCGGTTGTCCTCCGGCGAGACCGGCTCCCGGCGGTACAGCTGCAGGTCGTCGCGGTCCAGCTCGCGCTTCGGCCGGGTCCATTCGGCGTCCCGGTACAGGGCCGGCACGCGCAGGGCGAGCCACTTCACCGGGCGCAGCGTGGTCAGGATGGCCGCCAGGTAGCCGCCGTAGCTGCTGCCGACCACGGCGATGCCGTCGCGGTCGATGGCCGGGTGCCGGGCCAGCAGGTCGTAGGCGACGGCGATGTCGCGCAGGTTGTCCTCGCGGGTGACCCACTGCTGCTGCCACAGGGTCGCCGCGTGTCCGCGCATGTCGAAGGTCAGGCAGACGCAGCCGAGGCCGGCGATGCCCCGCGCGCGCTTCAGGTCGCGCTCCTGGCTGCCGCCCCAGCCGTGGACGAAGAGCAGGCCCGGCATCTGGGTGTCCGGGGCGAGGAAGGTGCCGGCGATCCGCTGTTCCCCCACCAGCAGATCGACCGACTCACTGCGCGTCGTCATGGCTCTCCACCGTCACGCACTTGGTGATGAAACCGACCTGCTCGTCCTCGCCGCGGAACAGCACCCGCGCACCGGGCGGCGGCTCGCTCGCCTCGCCGAACAGCTCCAGGGACGAGGCCCGCACCACCCGCCCGCCCTCGCGGAACGCCTCCAGCGCGGCGATCTCGGCACTGCTGGCGCCGCCGATGCGCCAAGACTGCTCGAGTACCCCGGAGCGAACCTGCCCGCGGCTGTCCAGGCCGCGGGCGACGTCGTAGTTGCGCCGGGAGGCGAACAGGCCGCTGTAGCATTCCCTGGCCGCCTCGTCGTAGGTCCGCGCCTGCCGCACGGCCAGGCGCACCGGCTCGTCCAGTCCGAGCGCCAGGAGGGCGTCGTAGTCGCCGGCCACCACGTGCAGGTCGGAGCCGCCGTAGACCGCCTCGCCGCGGTTGTCGGTGGTCAGGCGCTGGGAGCCGTAGTAGGTCGCCAGCAGGTCGCCGACCCGGATCTGACCGACGCTGAAGGTGCTCACCTGCTCCAGGTGCTCCTCCAGCACCAGGCCGAACTCCTCCACCTCCTTCACGTCCAGCGTCTGCAGCCGCGCCTCCAGCTCAGCCTCGTCGCGGACCAGGCTCTGCCCGCGGCCGGCGGTGGCGCGCACCGGCTTGATCCGCAGCGGCCCCTCGGCGAGCAGAAGCCGCCCGGCCTCGCGCGCCTCGGCCAGATCGAACACCGTGTAGCCGCGCAGCACGGCGTCCGCCACGCGCCGGGCGAAGGCGTTGGACCAGCCGGGCGGCGCCTGCACGCCGGCCCGCAGCAGCGGATGGGTGATCGCCTTGGTGGCGACGAAGGCATGGGGCACCACGCCGCCGAAGAGATCCTCCTCGCCGCCGATGCCCAGGCGGAACGCGCTCTGCCGGCCGATCACGGTGCCAGTCGGGACGAAATACAGGGGGCCCGTGTAGGTGTGCCCGGGGTCGAACTCGCCGGCGAAGTCCAGCCCCTGCAGCGCCGCCAGCCGCCGCCCCAGTTCGAGATGGACGGCACGCTCGTGCTGCGCCTCCCCGCCCCGGTTGCAGTACACCACCACGCAGCCGCCGGGCAGCAGCGACTCTGACGAAAGCCGTGCCATGGTCTGCCCTCCTCGTTCGGATGATCGGGGTGAGGACCGCGCCTCTCTCCGCTATTGACTCCCGACGCACCGGGATCATTCCCCCGCGGGGGAGGCACGGTGCAATGGACGAACGGTCGACATCAAGCATAGAACCCCACGAGTGGGCGGGAGGTCAGCTAAACAGAGTGACCTTCAAAGACCCTCACGCCGGGAGATCGCGATGAACGCCGTCGAATTGCTCAAGCACGATCACGAAACCGTCCATCAACTCCTCGACCGGCTCGGCAAGACCACCGAGCGGGGCGTCAAGACCCGGGAGGAGCTGCTGCATCACCTGCACCTCGAACTGGCGGTGCACACCGCCCTCGAGGAGGAGATCTTCTATCCCGCCTACAGGCAGGCCGGGGGCAAGGAGGACGAGATCATGTTCCACGAGGCCAAGGAGGAGCACCGCGCCGTGGACTCGCTGGTCATGCCGGACCTGGAGAAAACCGATCCCTCCGCCGTCGAGTTCGCCGGCCGGGTCAAGGTACTCAAGGACATGGTCGACCATCACATCGAGGAAGAGGAACAGGAGATGTTCCCCAAGGCCAGCGAACTCCTGGGCAAGGACCGGCTCGAGGAACTGGGCGAGGAGATGGAGAACCGCAAGAAGGCGCTGAAGAAGGAGCTGAGCGCGAAGCTTTCCTGAACCGGCGGGCCTGCCCGGCAACGGGCAGGCCCTGCGCGTCCTTTCGTGCCGGGACGGCCCTCAGGGCTGCTGGTAATGCCCGGGCGTGGTGCCCGGCTCGTGGGGATGCACGATCCTGGTCACCTGGACGTCGGTGATGTCGGAGGGCTGGGCCGAAGTGTGCAGGGCCTCGACGTAACGCTGCGCCTCTTCGGGCGTGATGCTGTCCTTGTCCGACTCCAGTTCGGTCGATTGCGGCTGGTTGTCGAGGATGTAGCTGACCAGAAAGAGATGTTTCTCGGACATTTCCAGTTCCTCCTATCCGGGGCGTCGTTCTGTTTCGACCCCGACGAGAGGAGAAATGGTTCCTCCGTCCGGGACGGGTGGCCGACCCCGCGCCCGGGTGCCATCTGTCCAGTCGACGCAGCGAACGGTCCGCTCGACCGGCCATTCCTCGGGAGGCGCGCGTGACGGCCTGGGACATCGCGATAGCGACCATCGCGGACGAGTTCTCCGACCTGTCCGGTATCGAGCCGGCCATCCGGACCGTCCTGCGCCTGCTGCTGGCGGCGCTGCTCGGCGGCCTGCTGGGCAACGAGCGCGAGCACCACGGCAAGGCGGCGGGCATCCGCACCCACATGCTGGTGGCGCTGGGCTCCACCCTGTTCGTCCTGGCCCCGCAGCTGACCGGCGTCTCCCACGACGCCATGAGCCGGGTGGTCCAGGGCATCGTGGCCGGGGTCGGCTTCCTCTGCGCCGGCACCATCCTCAAGACCAGCGGCGACAGCAAGGTCCGCGGCCTGACCACCGCCGCCGGCCTCTGGCTGAACACGGCAGTGGGCGTCTGCGTCGGTCTCGGCCACGAGGCGACCGCGGTGCTCGGCACCCTGCTCGCCCTGTTCATCCTCAACGTGCTGCCGAAGATCATCGAGGAGCCCCGCCAGGATTGAGCCGCCCGCCCCAGTCATGAAGGCGTCACATCCCCCTCGTTAACCTGATGCGCGAGCCACCGCTCCCCCGACGCCCCGCTCGCGAGAACCTTCCATGCGCACCGAGCCAGCCGACCGAGATACCGCCGGGCGCCCCTGGAAAGGCCGCAAGGGATTCAGCCGGGTGCTGCATGCCGCGGGCTACTCCATGGCCGGACTGCGGGCAGCCTTCGTCGGCGAATCGGCCTTCCGCCAGCTCGTCCTGCTCAACCTGCTGCTGATCCCTCTCGCCTGCCTTCTGGAAGTGGAGCGGGCCGAACGCGTCCTGCTGATCGCCACGGTGTTCCTGACGCTGATCGTCGAACTACTCAACTCGGCCATCGAGGCGGCGATCGACCGCATCTCCCTGAGCACGCATCCCCTCTCCAAGCGGGCCAAGGACATGGGCAGCGCCGCGCAGTTTCTCGCGCTCGGGCTGGTCGTGCTGGTCTGGGCGGGAATACTGCTGTGAAAGCCTCGGAGCGTCCCTCCCCCTTCGGAAGAGCGCTCGAAAGCAGGCAGGAACGCTGACGCTCGGGCGATTCCTAGAGCCTCGGTCGAAGAAACCGAAAAGTCGGCATCAATGATGCATTGGAAATGAAGCTGAAACCAAAACCGTTTATACCTACATTTTTTGCTGATTTGCTGTATGAAAAATCAACAAAGTGCTGTCCCGATCACAACAGAGGCCGTCATTTTCGGCTGCATCCTGCTGAATGCCGCGCTCATCATCAGCGGCTCGATGTTTCTCGACCAGTTGGTCTGGCAGACGGAAAGCCAATCCGCCAACCCCATCAGGCACGAACGCCCGAAAGCCGGGGCACAGGAACCGGATTGGCTGGCAAGCCGGGAAACCAGCCCGGATTGCCGGGTGGTAAGGGCCAGCGAACCCTCGACCAATCAAGACGGGGGGTTTCTTCATATCTGTTACTAGGGCGCCGAACGACGCCTTGCCTGCGGCCAAGCCTTCGATAACGCCGGGGCCATCGGAAGTTCCCTTCTACCGGAACAGATCCGGTACGAAAGCGGGCTTTGCCAAGCCACCATGCACCAAGCTGTTCCGTTTCCCTGGCTCCGCACAAGCGTTATCTCTCGTGCGCGCATCGCCCGCTTCCCATCGGCCAGACGCCAGAAACGCAAAAGCCCTGCATAAAGCAGGGCTTTTGGTGGAAAGCTGGCGGTGAGGGAGGGATTCGAACCCTCGATACGGTTTCCCGTATACACACTTTCCAGGCGTGCTCCTTCAACCGCTCGGACACCTCACCTGATCTCGCCGAACGCATCGTCCGTCGAGGCGCGCTAATTTAGCCGACCTCCCTATCGAATGCAAAGCTTTTTTCAAAAAATTCATGCGTTTAGACAAACCGCCTGAATCGTGGGCAGCAAACGGCCCGTGACCAGACTCTGCGACCTCAGCCACCACAGCGCCAGAGAGACGGACAGACTGATCAGGAACAGCAGCAGAACCCCCACCGGGCACTGGACCATCGGGGATCGGGCCAAGACGATCAGCGTCACGAGCGCAAGCCAAGTCAGGGTGAGGTGATTTCGCTTAGTGAATAGATCTCGGAAGCTCATGGGAGACTCCTTCCAGCCGGGACGAGCCACCATACCGCCCCCGGAAATACCGGACCAACAGCTGCCTGCCGAGAATTCCATGCAGTGCACAGAAACGGCCATCCAATCGAAGGGAGGGGAACTTTTTCAACGAGTCGACGGGCAGGAAGTCGGACAAACGGCAGCAGGCTGGAAAAAAGGCTCTGCCTTGGGAGCTGCGCCCCTCGGCGGGACTTCTCTCATAATCATTTGAAAGCAACTCACTAAAAAGAAATTCCCAACTCTTCTAAGTCGTCAGGCAAAAGCCTTTAGAGTTGTTTGTGAGTCCGGCAGGGAGCGAGGGCTAGCAGCGAGCCACGGGATGTCGTTTCTATCTGCAAATCATGCAGCGCATGCATGAGTGCCGAGTGGCTTATCGTCATATCAACAATAAGAAAAGGCAAAGCCATGATCCAGCGCCCCGACAAGGTCCGGCAAGCCGGCCTCATCATTTTCGCCATCACCGTTCTCCTGATCCTTCCCAACCTGAGCCGCTTCGTCAGTTAGCGCAGCGTCGGCAGCAGCCAGGCCAGCAACAGCGGCATAAAGCCGAAGGCCAGCAGGGTCGAGCACAGCACCAGACTGGCGACCCGCTCCGGCGAACGGCCGGCCTTGACGGCGAACAGATAGTTGAACACGGCCACCGGCATGGCCGACTGCATGATCAGCACGCCCTGCACCAGGGGCGGCAGCTCGAGCAGCCGGCCGATCGCCCAGGCCACCCCGGCGCCGCACAGCAGCCGCAGGGCGCCCAGCAGCATGCCTTGGCCGAGCTGCTGGGTTCGGATGGAGGCCAGCGAAACCCCGAGGGTGACCAGCATCAACGGGATGGTCATGCCACCCAGCAGCCCCACCGTGTTGTCGAGCCAGCGTGGCAGTTCGAGGTCGAACAGCATGATCGGCAGCGCCAGGACCAGGCTGATGATGATGGGGTGCCCGAGCAGCCGCTTGATGGAGGTTTCGGCCCCGGCGAGCGCCATGCCCAGGGTGAAGTGCGAGACGGAGAGCACTAGGAAGAAGGCCACCGCCAATGCCAGGCCCTGCTCGCCGAAGGCGTAGAGGCTGATCGGCAGCCCCATGTTGCCGGAGTTGGGGAACAGGTAGGCGGGCACCAGCACCTTCCAGTCCTGCCGGAACAGGCGGCTGAGCAGCAGGCCGATGAGCCCCATGAGCAGGGTCACCGCCACGCAGGCGGCAGCCATCTGGCCGAAGGCGGCGGGGTCGATCCTGGATTTGCTCAGGGTCGACAGCACCAGACAGGGAGTGCCGACGTTGAGGATCAGCCGGGTGATGAAGTCGGTGGGATAGACGTGACCGAAGCGCACCCAGCCATAGCCGATGCCGGCGACGATGAAGATGGGAGCCATTACGGCGAACAGTTCGGCCAGCATACGCCTCTTCCTTATCCCGCTGTTTTTGGGGCGCACATCCTAGCGTTCCGGCCTGGCCTTGGCCATTGCCGGCCCCGGTGCGCGCCGGCTGGCCACTGTAATGCAACGGCTCCGCCGAGATGCTATGGTCCCGGCTCCCTTCATCCGGCTGGTGATTCGATGCGTTCCCTTCTACTCATGCTGATGCTGGCGGCGAGCCTGCCCCTGGCCGCCGCCGAACTGATCCTGGACCTGCCCGGCCACTCCCGGCGCTGGAGCACCGCCGAATTGCTCGCCCATCCGCAGGCGCAGGAAATCGAGATTCCGGCGGATGTCAGCTACAAACGCCCCATGCGCTATCGCGCCGTACCGATGGCCGCCCTGCTGCAGGGCGTCGCACCGGGCGACCATATCCAGGCGGTGGCGACCGATGGCTTCGCCGCCGAACTGCCGGCCGCCCCGCTGCTGAACAGCAAGGGCGCTCGTGCCTGGCTGGCAGTCGAGGCCCCGGATGCGCCCTGGCCCGGCCTGGGCAAGGGCGGAGCCAGCGCCGGTCCCTTCTATCTGGTCTGGACCCATCCCGAAGCCGGCAGGATCGGCCCGGAGCAGTGGCCGTTCCGCGTCACCCGGATAGCCGGGCTGCCCCCCCTCGCCCAGCGTTTTCCGGCCCTGTTGCCGGCCGAAGACGCGAGCCCGTCGGTCAAGGCGGGCTTCGCCCAGTTTCAGAAGCACTGCATGGCCTGTCACCGCCTGAACCGCCAGGGAGATGCCCAGTTCGGCCCGGATCTCAACGTGCCGAACAACCCCACCGAATACTTCCACGAGGCGTTCCTCCGCCGCTACATCCGTGATCCCCAGAGCCTGCGCCACTGGCCGCAGGCTCGCATGCCGGCCTTCTCCGCGCAGGCACTGAGCGATAGCGAACTGGAGCAACTGCTGGCCTATCTGCGACACATGGCGGGACGCAAGGTGGCGTCCAGGTAAACGGAGGGAGGCGCGAAGGAAGAGTCGGGAGGGACATGACACCGGCCGACCCTGGCCGGCCGGTGCGGCAACGCGTTTACTGCCAGGGATGGGACAGCGTGATTTCCTGGGTGACGCCCCAGCCGTCCATCACCCCACCCAAGGGGGCCACGACCGACTCCAGATCCTGCTCGAAGTCGCCGATACCCTCATGGGTGGCGTACATCACCTTGCTGACCTGCAGGTGCCAGGCTCCGTCATCCCGCGCGGATACCTGGGCATTCAGGGATTCACCGCGAAAATTTCTAGCTGCCATACGGGCCCGGTCCTCGTCGGGGAAGATGGCGTAAAACTCGATGGGATGGACGCGGGTGAAATCGAACCCGCCCTCCTTCATTCGCCGAAGCACAGCGCTGCTGACATCATCGGGGAAGGTGCTGCTGCTCATGACACGACCTCCTCAGTGATGGATCGAAGATTGCGATGGAAGAAACGGTCACGACAGACTCATGGCAACGAAAACTTCTTTTCGGATTGCCCGAAAATTCGCTGAGCAGTTGGCCAAGGGCTGAGCCGCGCAAAGCGAGCTAAGATGCTGCCTGACAAGCATAGCTCCAAACAGGCCAGATTGCTGGCCAGATGACGGCTACGCGAGCCCAATGGAACATCCCCTCCCCCGAACGGGGGAAGGGTCAAACAATCAAACAGACAACCGGCCAGACTCTTGGTTCAGTCGTTGCTTGGTTTACCAATCGCCTGCAGCACGTACTGCGGCAGCGCGAAGGCGCCCTGGTGAATCTCCGGGTTGTAGTAGCGGGTGACGATACCGCTGCCGGCGAAGCGCTGGCGCAGGGTGTCCAGCGGCAGCTTGCGCTGCTCGGGAACGGTGCTGCCCCAGGCGAAGGTCATCGCGCCGCCGATGTAGGTGGGCACCGCGGCCTGGTAGAAATGCCAATCGGCGAACAGGCCGTTCATCCGCGAGGCGGTGGTCTGCACTTCGCCCAGCTGCATGAACGGCGTGCCGTTCTGAGTGACCAGAATGCCGCCGTCGTTCAGGCAGCGCTGGCAGGCCTGGTAGAAGTTCTCCGAGAACAGCACCTCGCCCGGCCCGATCGGATCGGTGGAGTCGGAGATGATGACGTCGAACCTCTCCTCGGTGGTGGCAACGAAACGCATGCCGTCGTCGATCACCAGATTCAGACGCGGGTCGTCGAAAGCCCCCTTGGAATGGTTGGGCAGGAATTCCTTGCACATGTCCACCACGGTGCCGTCGATCTCGACCATGGTGACGTGCTCGACACTGCGATGCTTGCACACCTCGCGCAGCATGCCGCCGTCGCCGCCGCCGATGATCAGCACCCGCTTGGCCAGACCGTGGGCGAGGATCGGCACGTGGGTGAGCATCTCGTGATAGATGAACTCATCGGCCTCGGTGGTCTGGATCACCCCGTCGAGGGCCATCACCCGGCCCATGCGAGCGTTCTCGAAGATCACCAGATGCTGGTGCTCGGTACGCACCTCATGGAGCAGCTTGTCCATGCGAAAACGCTGGCCGTAGCCGTCGTAGAGGGTTTCCTGGTAGTCGCTCATGGATGATTCTCCCCGGTGGGTACTGGCGAAAAGGCAGCCTCGCGGCCGGCCGAAAGGCCGGGCATTCTACGTGGACGAGCATGGCAGGTCGAACCGGGCACCGGTCACCGCGTGTCAGAAGTTCTCCGGGAGGATCTCGGTGAAGCTGGCGACCGTCGGGTGCCCGGCCAGAGAGCCGCCCTCGCGAGCCAGTCCACAGGTCTTGAGGCCGGCCTCACGGGCGGCGTCCAGTTCCTGCACCACGTCCGAGAGGAACAGGATGTCGCCGGCAGGCAGGCCGATGGCATCGGCGATCCGGGCATAGGAAGCCGCCTCGCGCTTGCCGCCGGAGGTGGTGTCGAAGTAGCCGGAGAACAGCGACGTCAGGTCGCCGACCTCGGAATAGCCGAAAATCAGCTTCTGCGCCTGGATCGAGCCGGAGGAATAGACGTAGAGCGCATAACCCACGGCCTGCCAGTAGCGCATCGCCTGCACGGCATCCGCGTAGACATGCCCCTGGATCTCCCCGCTCCGGTAGCCCTGCTCCCAGACCATGCCCTGCAGCGCCTTCAGCGGCGTGGCCTTGCGGTCTTCGGCGATCCAGCCGAGGAGGATCTCGATCACCCGCTCCGGTTCGGCCCCCGTCTCGCCGCTCTCGGCGCGGACGGCATTGAGCTGGGCGGCGACCTCGGGCTCGGCGGCCCGCTCGCGGACGAACTGCGGCAGGTGCGCCTTGGCATAGGGAAAAAGTACATCGAAGACGAAACGCACCGAGCTGGTGGTGCCTTCGATATCGGTCAGGATGGCTTTTATCGGCATGTCGTGTCTCTTGGGTGATCCCTTGCTCAGTCTTCCAGGCAGGGGAAGTGGCTGGCGATGTCCTTGCCGGTGAAGCGGGCGACCCAGCCTTCCGGATTGTTGAACAGGCGGATGGCGACGAAGTGCGGGTGCTCGCCCATGTCGAACCAGTGCGGCGTACCGGCCGGCACCGAGATCAGGTCGTTCTTCTCGCAGAGCACCGCGTACACCTTGTCGCCGATGTGCAGGGAGAACAGCCCGCGGCCGGCGACGAAGAAGCGCACCTCGTCCTCGCCATGGGTGTGCTCGTCGAGGAACTTGGAGCGCAGCTCGGCCTTCTGCGGGTGATCGTCGGTGAGACTGATCACGTCGACGGTGACGTAGCCGCCCTCCGCCTTCAGCCGCTCTATCTCCGGACGGTAGGCGGCGATCACCTGCTCCTGGCTGGCGCCGGGGGCGATCGGCGCACTGGCCTGCCAACGCTCGAAGCGCACGCCGACCTCGGCCAGGGTGGCGGCGATGTCCTCGCCGTGGGTGAGCACCTTGAAGGGCTGGGCGGAATTGGTGTCGTGGTAGACGCTCAGGCAGCTCATGGGCAGGTTTCTCCTTTGGGTAGGGGGCGGATGATGCCTCAGGCTTTGTGCAACGCACGCATCTTCAGTTCGCACTCGAACAGGAACTCGAAGGCCTCGACCTGACGCAGGGCGTCGGCCATGGTGACGCCCCAGGTATAGAGGCCATGGCCGCGAATCAGGTAGCCGACACAGTCGGGGTGCTCGTCCAGCCAGGGCTGTACCCGGCGCGCCAGGCGGGCGATGTCCTGATCGTTGTCGAAGATCGGCACGCAGACCTGGCACTCGTGGGTCGAGATGCCGGCGAAGGCTTTCTGCAGTTCGTAATCGGCGAACACCAGGGAATCGCTCAGGGTGAGCCGCGACAGCACGGTGGCGTTCACCGAGTGGGTGTGCAGCACCGCGCCGACCTCCGGTTTCCAAGTGTACAGCTGGGTATGCAGCAGGGTCTCGGCGGAAGGCTTCTTGCCCGGCTCCAGGCTGTTGCCGGCCATGTCGGTGGCCAGCACGTCGTCCTCGCCGAGCTGGCCCTTGTGCTTGCCGGAAACGGTCAGCAGCGCCTCGCTGGCCGACAGCCGCGCGGAGTAGTTGCTGCTGGTGGCCGGGGACCAGCCGCGGCCATACAGGAAGCGCCCGGCCTCGATGATCTGCTGGGCGAGTTGTGCTCGGGTCAGGCTCATGGCCCCTCCTCTTTCAAACGGATGGCGGTGACGCAGGCGGCCGCCAGCGCGGCCAGACTGGCCAGACCGAAGGTCCAGGCCGGGCCCAGGGCCGTCCAGCAGTAACCGGAATACAGCGCCCCCAGGGCGCCGCCGACGCCGGACAGGCTGGCATAGAGCGCCTGGCCCTGGCCCTGCTGGCGCGCCCCGAAGCTGCGCTGGACGAAATGGATCGCGGCTACGTGGAAACTGCCGAAGGTCGCCGCATGCAGAACCTGGGCGAACAGCAGCACGCCCAGATGATCGGCCAGATTGCCCAGGAGCAGCCAGCGCAGCGCGGCCAGCAGGAAGCTCGCCAGCAGCACCTGACGCAGGGAACAGCGAACGAGCAGCTGGGGGATGACCAGGAACAGCAGGATCTCCGCCACCACGCCGAGCGCCCACAGCTGACCGATCAGCCCGCGTTCGTAGCCCAGCGCCTCCAGATGGATGCTGATGAAGGTGTAATAGGGCCCATGGCTCAGCTGCATCAGGGCCACGCAGACGTAGAAGGCCAGCACCCCCGGCCGGCGCAGCTGCGCAAGGAAGCCGCCATGACCGGCGGTTTCCTCACGATGGGCCGGCTGGGCGTTCGGCACCCAGAGACTGCCGAGGACGATGCCGCCCATGATCAGGATCAGCGCCCAGGGATAGGCATCCAGGCTGACCCGCTCGAACAGCTGGCCGAGGCCGACCACGGTGACGATGAAGCCGATGCTGCCCCACAGGCGCAGTCGGCTGTAGCGCGCCGCCTGATCGCGCAGGTGCGCCAGGGTGATGACCTCGAACTGCGGCAGCACCGCATGCCAGAAGAAGGCATGCAGGGCCATCACCAGCGCCAACCAGGCATAGCTCTGGCTCACGAAAATCAGCGCGAAGGACGCCAGGGTGCAGAGCGCGCCCAGACGTACGATGGCCAGCCGCCGACCGGTCGCATCGCCCAGCCAGCCCCACAGGTTGGGCGCGACGCAGCGCATCAGCATGGGGATCGCCACCAGCTCGCCGATCCGCGCGGCGGAGAAGCCCAGGTGGTCGAAATACAGGGCGAAAAACGGCGCCGTCGCCCCGAGCAGGGCGAAGTAGAAGAAATAGAAACCGGACAGTCGCCAATAAGGAAGAGCCGTGGTCATAGGCTACGGGCAGCCAGCGGACGGATGGCGGCCAGGGCCTCCGCCCAACCGGCTACGCCCCTCACAGCTGCGGCAGCACCGGGGTGTCCACCCAGACCTCGGCATTCTGCGCCCGCTGGCGCAGCACGTGATCCATCAGCACGATGGCCATCATCGCCTCGGCGATGGGCGTGGCGCGGATGCCAACGCAAGGGTCGTGACGGCCCTTGGTGACCACCTCCACCGGATTGCCCTCGATGTCGATGGAGCGACCGGGCGTGGTGATGCTGGAGGTGGGCTTGAGCGCCAGATGGGCGACGATCGGCTGCCCCGAGGAAATTCCGCCGAGGATGCCGCCGGCGTTGTTGGACAGGAAACCGTCCGGGGTCATCTCGTCACGATGCTCGGTGCCGCGCTGGGCGATACAGGCGAAACCGGCGCCGATCTCCACGCCCTTGACCGCGTTGATGCTCATCAGCGCATGGGCCAGTTCGGCATCGAGACGGTCGAAGATCGGCTCGCCGAGGCCCGGCGGCACGCCTTCGGCGATCACGGTGATCTTGGCGCCGACCGAGTCCTGGTCGCGGCGCAGTTGATCCATGTACGCCTCCAGCTCCGGCACCTTGTCCGGGTCGGGGCTGAAGAAGGCATTCTGCTCCACCGACTCCCAGCTCTTGAACGGGATTTCGATGGGCCCCAGCTGGCTCATGAAGCCGCGCACGCTGATGCCGAGGCTGGCTAGGTACTTCTTGGCGATGGCGCCGGCGGCGACGCGCATGGCGGTCTCGCGCGCCGAGCTGCGGCCGCCGCCACGGTAGTCGCGGATGCCGTACTTGTGGTGGTAGGTGTAGTCGGCGTGGGCCGGGCGGAACAGGTCCTTGATCGCCGAGTAGTCCTTGGACTTCTGGTCGGTGTTGCGGATCAGCAGGCCGATCGGGCAGCCGGTGGTCTTGCCCTCGAACACCCCGGAGAGGATCTCGACCTCGTCGGCCTCCTGGCGCTGAGTGGTGTGCCGGCTGGTGCCGGGCTTGCGCCGGTCCAGGTCGCACTGCAGGTCCGCGGCCGACAGTTCGAGCCCCGGCGGGCAGCCGTCGACGATGGCGACCAGCGCCGGACCGTGGCTCTCGCCGGCGGTGGTGACAGTGAACAGCTTGCCGTAGGTATTGCCGGACATGCAGGAGCTCCGCGAACAATCAGCCTGAACGAAGGTGTGCGAGTATACCGGCGAGGCTCGGCGAGTTCACCTTGCGAACATTTCGCCAGCCGGCACGTCCAAACTCCCCGCCACTGATCCGGAATGGTTGTCCGCCATGCTGCGCGCGTTCCTCTTGCTCATCCTCCTGGCGGCCGCCTCCGTCCGTGCCGAGTCCCTTCTCCAGCGCCCCGTCGATCTGCCGACCGCCACCGGCGAGCTGCACGGTACCCTGCTGTTGCCGAAACGCACGCCGCCACTGCCGGTGGTGCTGCTGATCGCCGGCTCCGGCCCCACCGACCGCGACGGCAACAACCCCGCCGGACGCAACGACAGCCTCAAGCGCCTGGCCTGGGCCCTGGCCGAACGCGGCATCGCCAGCGTGCGCTACGACAAGCGCGGCGTCGCCGCCAGCCGGGACGCCGCGCCCGACGAGCGAATGCTGAGCGTGGAGGGTTACGTGGCCGACGCGGCGGCCTGGGGCCGGAAGCTCAAGGCCGACCCGCGATTTTCCCGGCTGGTGCTGATCGGCCACAGCGAAGGCGCCCTGATCGCCACGCTGGCAGCCGAACAGGCCGGCGCCGACGCGCTGGTCGCCATCGCCGGCAGCGGCCGGCCGATCGACCAGGTCTTGCTCGAGCAGCTGCGGAGTCGCCTGCCGCTGCCCCTGCTGGCCTACAGCAGGGCGCTGGTCGGGGACCTGAAAGCGGGCCGCACGCGCGAGGACGTTCCCGATCCGCTGCGGATCCTGTTCCGCCCCAGCGTGCAGCCCTACCTGATTACCCTATTCCGCCAGGACCCGGCGGCGGCCTTCGCCCGCTTGCGGATCCCGGCGCTGATCGTCCAAGGCACCCGCGACATCCAGGTGGGCGTCGCGGACGCCGAAGCGCTCAAGCGGGCCAAGCCCGATGCCGAGCTGGCGCTGATCGACGGCATGAACCACGTGCTGCGCATCGTGCCGGCGGACCTGCAGCGGCAGCTGGCGTCCTACGACGAGCCGGACCTGCCCCTGGCCCAGGAGCTGAAACAGGTGGTCGGCGACTTCGTCCTGCGCCAGTAGAAAGGGCTCGACCTACGCGGACAGCCGCGAACGGAACAGTTCCCGATGCTCGCGGCACTGGGCCGCGGCGAGCAGGAAGACACCGTGGCCGCCGCGCTGGAACTCCAGCCAGGTGAAGTCCACCTCCGGGTACAGCGCCTCGACATGCACCTGGCTGTTGCCCACCTCGACGATCAACAGCCCCTGCTCGGTCAGGTGGTCGGCGGCCTCGGCCAGGATCCGGCGCACCAGATCCAGGCCATCCGCCCCGCAGGCCAGGCCGACGGCCGGCTCGTGATGGTATTCGGCCGGCATGTCGGCGAAATCTTCGGCGTCCACGTAGGGCGGATTCGACAGGATCAGGTCGAAACGCTGCCCCGGCAATCCGTCGAAGCCATCGCCCTGAACGGTATAGACGCGCTCCTCCAGGCCATGCCGCTCGATGTTCTGGTTGGCCACCTCCAGGGCCTCGAAGGACAGATCCGCCAGCACCACTTCGGCCTCCGGAAACTCGTAGGCGCAGGCGATGCCGATGCAGCCCGAGCCGGTGCAGAGGTCGAGGATGCGCGCGGGCTCCCGGGGCAGCCAGGGTGCGAAGTGCTGTTCGATCAGCTCGGAGATCGGCGAGCGCGGCACCAGCACCCGCTCGTCGACCAGGAATGGCAGGCCACAGAACCAGGCCTCGCCGATCAGATAGGCCGCAGGGACACGCTCCTCGATGCGCCGCCGGAGCAACGCCTGCAAGTGGACGCACTCATCCTCTTCCAGGCGGCAATCGAGATAGCTGTCAGCCATTTCCCAGGGCAGATGCAGGGCTCCAAGCACCAACTGACGCGCCTCGTCCCAGGCGTTGTCGGTACCGTGGCCGAAGAACAGACCCTCGGCATGGAAGCGGCTCACGGCCCAGCGGATATGGTCGCGCAGGGTGCGCAGGCGAGAGGTAGTAGCGAGCATCGTCGGCTCCAGGCCCGGGAAATGCGGCAGTTTAGCCGATCCGGACGAGCACGCAGCAGCGGCGGTAGGACGGGCGGCTCGGGCCGTCGTGAAGTGCGACATATGCCCGCACGCCCCCACACACTCTCTTGCTTCATTCGGGGTGACGTCTGAGCTCGCGAAGCACGGCGACCGATACCACCAGGGTGAACAACAACCAGAAATACGCGGACAACTCGACGAACCAGGCCATGATCGACTCCTTTCGAACCGGAGCTACGACCATCCGCCGCAGGAAATGGTTCCTCTGCCCGACGGTCGTGAGAGGTGGCATCGGTACCTTGCTAGCCTCCAACCCCTCCCATAGGCTAGAGCGATAACAGTTCACTTATGTCTGTCGGGAAGCGACAATCGGCGCCGTTTGTCCAAGGAGGAGCCAGCATGCCCCAATCCCATAAAACAATTTTGCAGCTCACCGGTCGCGGCTTCGCTCCCGCAAAACTGAAGAACGCCACCCTGCTCGTCATCGACGTGCAGGAAGAATACCGCATGGGAGCACTGCCCTTGCCCGACCTCGAAGCGGCCGTGGCGGAGATCGTCGATCTGGTGGCAGCAGCTCGCGCTTGCGGCACTCCTATTGTGCATGTCAAGCATCTGGGCATAACCGGCGGCCTGTTCGACCCCCAAGGCGAACGCGGCCAGTTCCTTCCCGAACTCGCCCCACAGGAGGGTGAGTTCGTGGTCGAGAAGCGCCTGCCGAACGCATTTTCCGGCACCGACCTGCACGACCAGCTGCAGGCCATCGGCCATCTGGACCTCATCGTCTGCGGCTTCATGACCCACTCGAGCGTCAGCAGCACCGTGCGGGCCATGAAGGATTACGGCTATCGCTGCACCCTGGTGGACAAGGCCTGTGCCACCCGGAACCTGCCGACGCCCAGCGGCATCCTCAGTGCGGCCGAAGTTCACCGTATCGAGGTCGCGGCGCTCGCCGACAACTTCGCGGTCGTCGTCCCCGACACCAAGGCCCTGCTCTAGGATCAATCCTTCCGGACTACCGGAAATCGAGCCGATACTGGGCAGCGGACGCCCAGCACGGTGACGAACTGAACCGCCGCCAGCCTCGCCGGTCTCAGGCCGTAACCTCAACGAGAGAAAGTCGGAATGAAGTTACCCGACGGGTTCGATGCTCGCCGCCTACGTCCGCCCAAGCCACAGATCCATCGTTGGCGCATCGGAGCGGCGCTTTCCGCCCTCTGCGCGGCCCTCGGCATCCTGCTCTCCATGGCCGGTGCCGCCTCGCTGCTCGGCCGCCCGCCGAACCTGCCCGGGCTGGACGCATCTGGAATCTCGGCGATTCCCCTCCTGATCCTCGGCCTGCTGTCGCTCTGGATCGGCGTCCTGGCCTGGCGTCTTTGTCGACGGCGCCTGCGACGTCCGAGCGACGACCTGAGCCTTGCGCCGCATCTGCTGAAAAAGCGCAACTGAGACGGACGTACTGGGTAAACTAATCCCTCTTCACGGAGGTGAGCCCATGTCCGACGACGACTTTTCCCTGTTCCAGGCCGCAGTACGCGGCGTCAAGCCGCTCAAGCAGGAGCAGGCCGACACCGGCAAGCCCAGGCCAGACCGTCGGCAGATCGCCGACCGCCGGCAAGCCGCCACCGAGCGCACGGAAACCATCCGGGTCGACGGACTCTCCGATCAGTTCGTCATCGACGTAGGCGCCGAGGACGAACTGTACTGGGCTCGCGAAGGCGTTCAGGAAGGCCAGATGCGTAAGCTCAAGGCTGGCCAGATCAGCTTCGAAGGCAGTCTGGACCTGCATGGCATGAGCATGGAGAAGGCTCGCGAGACACTCTGGGATTTTCTCGCCGAAGCAGTGAAATTCGAGGTGCGGTGCGTACGGGTCACCCACGGCAAGGCTGCGCGCCTGGACGGCAAGCGGCCGATGCTGAAGAGCCATGTGAACACCTGGCTGCGCCAGCATCCGCAAGTGCTCGGTTTCGTCTCCTGCCAGGCGAAGCACGGCGGCACCGGCGCTCTCTACGTCCTGCTCAAGCGAAACATGCTCGAAGGCCGCGATGAATGAAGTCCTGACCTCCCTCGACCACATCACGGTACGCTTGCAAGCCTGACGCGCGCGCCCTAACCTGCGCCTGGTACTTCAAACAAGCCCCCCACAGGAAGACCCATGTCCCTGGAACAGCAGTACACCGCGATTCTCGGCTATCTTGGCGAGGACGTAAGCCGTGAAGGTCTGGTCGATACGCCCAAGCGTGCAGCCAAAGCCATGCAGTATCTCTGCCGCGGTTATCAGCAGACCCTCGAGGAAATCGTCAACGGCGCGCTGTTCAGCTCGGACAACAGCGAAATGGTGCTGGTGAAGAACATCGAGCTGTATTCCCTTTGCGAGCACCACATGCTCCCATTCATCGGCAAGGCTCACGTGGCCTATCTGCCCAACGGCAAGGTGCTAGGCCTGTCGAAGGTCGCACGCATCGTCGACATGTATGCACGTCGCCTGCAGATCCAGGAAAACCTGACTCGCCAGATCGCCGAGGCGGTCGAGTCGGTCACCGGCGCGGCCGGGGTCGCCGTGGTGATCGAAGCCCAGCACATGTGCATGATGATGCGCGGCGTGGAGAAGCAGAACTCCTCGATGGTCACTTCGGTGATGCTCGGCCAGTTCCGGGCCAATGCTGCGACCCGCAGCGAGTTCCTCAGCCTGATCAACTGAATCGGAAGCCGAGCGCCCCTCCGGACAGAATCGACGCGCCATCCGTCGGCCGCCAGTGACCTCCACTGGCGCCGGACAGCCCTCCTCCTCGCCCAGGTACAGGTCCCGGCCAGACAGGCCGATCTCGTTCGGCTAACATGACAACATCTGTCATGTAACGGGATACGCGTATGTCTGCCACTGGCCGGAACGATGTCCGCCTGATCAAGAAATACCCCAACCGCCGCCTGTATGACACACGCACCAGCAGTCATATCACGCTTGCCGATATCCGCCAGCTGGTGATCAGCGAAGAGCCCTTCCAGGTCGTCGATGCGAAGACCGGCGAAGATCTGACGCGGAGCATTCTCCTGCAGATCATCCAGGAGGCCGAAGGTGACGGCGAACCGATCTTCAGCACCGAGATGCTCAAGGGGATCATCCGCTTCTACGGCCCCTTCCAGGGCATGCTCGGCAGCTATCTGGAGAAGAGCATCCAGTCGGTCATCGACGTGCAGACCCAAGCCGGGCTGCAGTCGAGCCAAGCCTGGAGCGAGTTCATGCAAGCCCAGGCCCCGATGATGCAGGACCTGATGCGTCAGTACGTCGAGCAAACCAAGAAGCTCTACCTGAACACGCAGAACATGTTCGGAGTGTTCTCCGGACTAGGAGGCGCCGGCGCAGGCAGCAGCAAAAAAGAGGGCGATGAGGGTCAGAAAGCCTGACCTCACCGCCTAGGGGGACTTGTTAGGAGGGTACAACCACACCACGGCGGCTTCGGAAGCGGGAGCCGCGATCTGCCGATCAGGCAGTCTTCTTGCCCTGCGCAGCAGCGGCAGCGGCAGCGTCGATGCCGCTCTCAGCAATATCGGCCGCCTGCTTCGAGGCCTGCTTGGCGGCCTTCTGGGCGCTTTCGTAGACGTTGCCGGCGCTTTCCACAGCCGACTTGAACACGGAAACCACCGGCTCGGCGCCCGCCGGAGCGTTCTTGCTGATTTCTTCCACCAGTTCCTGCACCTGCTGGGTGCCGATTTCGATCTGACGCTCGGCCAGCTTGGTGACCTCGCCCTGGAAGCGGGAGAACAGGTCGTAAGCCTGGCGGCTGAACTCGACGAAACGCTCGGCTTGCTCGTTCGGCTTGAAGAAGGAGGCCTGCAGTTCGATGAAGGCCTGCGGATCACGGACCGACAGCAGCTTGCGCACGTTCTCGAAGTTGTCGTCGGTGGTTTGGCGCAGGGTCTTGAACTGCAGTTGGGAGAACTCTTCGACACTCGCAAACAGCCGGCTGTTCAGCTGCTGCAGGGTATCCAGGTGGGATTTCGAAGCGCTTTCCAGTTTTTCCAGATCAAAAACGGACATGTCGTATCTCCTACGAAGGATTTGGGCCGTGCCGGCCTTGCGTGCCGCTGGTTACGAATGACTGGCTCAACGGGCAGATTCATTGTTGCGCCGCAAAATGATTTGCGCAACCACTTTTTGCACTGCAAAAAATATTTTTGCCAAGCCTACCCCGTCACGTTATAAACCCCAGGGCTCCAGCGCGCCGACCGGTGCGCGCAAGGGTGAAAACTAGACTTCCAGCCCCTTGAGGACGTTCCTTACCGTACGCGACCACACGATCCGAGCCAGGAGGCACAGCCATGAACAGGGATTCTTTTTTTGCGAAGCAAGATACAGTTGTCTTACTGGCAGGATTGATCAAGCGCCTAGGTGCATTGCTGAACCGGCAGGGCCAAGTGATTGCGGATGGATTGCAACGGCGCCAGGAGGGCAAGCTTCGACTCTTGCGCGAAGGTCGCCTGCAGCCGCCGAGCATGACCGACTGGTCCGAATATCTGGTGGACCTCGGCCAGCGCAGCCTGCTGTTCTGGGACACATTGCGCCAGCGCGGCGACAACTCCCTGGACTACGCCCGCGCGGGCTATCCCCTGCTGCTCAAGTTCGACTACGAGGTATTGCTCGACGGGCAAGATCTGCCGCGCCCGGTCAATTACTCGCTGCTGCACATTCTTCCCGCAGAAGACCTGATGATTGACGACCATCACCCGCCGGTCATCGTGGTCGATCCGCGCGGCGGCCAGGGCGCAGGTATCGGCGGATTCAAGCAGGATTCGATCATCGGCGAGAGCCTGCGCGCGGGTCACCCGACCTACTTCGTCGGCTTCAGCCATGCGCCGGCCCGGGGCCAGACCCTTGCCGACATCGCCCATGCCGAAGCCCGGTTCATCGAACTGGTCGCCCAGCGCCATCCGGGAAGCGGAAAGCCGATCATCATCGGCAACTGTCAGGCCGGCTGGGCGATCATGGGCCTGGCCGCGACCCGGCCTGAGCTGCCCGGCCTCGTCGTCATCAACGGCGCGCCGCTGTCTTACTGGGCCGGGGTCAGCGGCAGCAATCCGATGCGCTATGTCGGCGGGCTGTTCGGCGGCGCCTGGATGACCCGTCTGGGCAGCGACCTGGGCAACGGACGCTTTGACGGCACCTGGCTGGTCAGCAACTTCGAGGCCCTCGACCCTGCCACCAACCTCTGGAACAAGTACTACAACCTCTTCGCCAACATCGACAGCGAGGCTCCGCGCTTCCTGGACTTCGAGCGCTGGTGGGGCAGCCCGACCCTGCACAACAGCGAGGAGATCGAAACCATCGTCGACGACCTGTTCATCGGCAACCGTCTGGTCGGCGGCGACCCTGGCCAGCGCCATGTCGACCTGCGCCGGATCGAAGCGCCGGTGGTCGTGTTCTGTTCCGATGGCGACAACATCACGCCCCCGCAACAGGCGCTCAACTGGATCGCCGACATCTATCCGAGCGATCTGGCCCTGCGCGATGCCGGACGCACCATTGTCTATCTGAAGCACACCAGCATCGGCCACCTGGGGATATTCACCTCGTCCCAGGTCACTCGCCGGGAGCACCGCCAACTGATCGACGCCTTCGCTGTCATCACCGCTCTTCCGCCCGGGCTGTACGAGCTGATCATCGACGGCGAAGAGACGCTGGACGGGGAGGAAAGCTACCAAGTTCATTTCGAGCACCGGCAGATCGCCGATATCCTCGCTCATGACCGGGACGGAAAAGAGGACGAACGGGAGTTTGCCCTGGTCGACCGCATCTCCCGACTGAACAGCAGCCTCTACGACTGTTGCGTGCGCCCCTGGCTGAGCCGTGCGATCAACGAACCCACGGCCGAAGCCCTGCGCAAAGCTCATCCGTTCCAGATGAGCCAAGCCGTCTGGAGCAGCCTGAATCCGGCGCTATGGTGGCTCCCGGCTGCCTCCACCGCTGCCCGAGAAAACCGCTACCGGGTCCACCCGCAGAATCCGCTCTTCCAATGGCAGACCCTGTTCTCCCTGCAGGTGGAGGACGCGCTGGACACATACCGGGATATCCGCGATGCCATCCACGAAGCCTGCTTCCATGGTGCCTACGGCTGGCTCGCCGCCATGATGGGCGAGAAGGCACCGAAACGAGAGAACGAGCACGCCCTCCAGCAGGACCGTGACCTGAGCGAGCGGCTGCAGGAAGCCTTGCCCGCGGGGGGCCGCATCGAAGCCATCCTGCGCATTTTCCTTCTGCTCGGACAGGCGGCGGGGGCGCACGGCAAAGCCAGCATCGACCGCTTTGCCGAACATCTCCGCGACCTTTTCGGGCCGAGCGGATCGCTCGATCCGGTGGCTCTGCGCGAAACGGCACGCCTGCAGAGCCTATTGGTCTTCGCCCATCCCGCAGAAAGCCTGCGCACCCTCCCCCTGCTGCTGCCCGACGATGCATCGCGCAAGCAGGCACTGGAGCTCGCCCTCAGGAGCGAGCCCATGCTGGCGCATGCGGAAGGTCGCCTCGGCGAGTGCTGGCGCGAGCTGCATGCCGTGCTGGGACAGCCGCTGGCGGAGCCGGCCATCCGGCCTCGGCAGGACGATGAACCGCTACCAGTCGATAATACTCAGACCCTGCCGGCAACGGACGAGGTTTCCCAAGCTGGCGCCTGGAATAGCCTGCCCGACGCGGGCGAGACCGCTGTGGCACCGACGCCCTGCGCCGATATCACCTCGTTGGAGCCCCCACTCGCCGAGACGGCCCCGGCCAGGAAGAGCGCACGCAGCAAAGCGGCGGCGAGGCCCCAGGCGGCCAGCAAGGCAGCCAAGACCTCGGCGGAAATCCTCAGCGGCCCATGGAAGCCTGGCCGGCGGAGAACGACCAAACCACGTCAGGAAGACCGGCCCGAATAACGGGCCCGGGGCAAGGCCATTCCCGCACGGGTATGGCCTCATGCCAACCCACACAAGGAGCGGGATGCACCCAGACGGAGGATCCACGCTATGCCAGGTCAACCATAGGCAGCCAAAGGCGCTCCGCCCCCCGCAGCGAACCCGCGATCGGCGCGATACTGGCCCGGCGTCATGCCGAACCAGCGCGAACAGGCCCGGAAAAAGCTGCTGTGCTCATGGAAACCCAGCAGATAGGCCACTTCCTGCAGACTGAAATGGGAATGACGCAAATACAGGTGCGCCTGCTGGCGGCGGGTTTCATTGAGCAGGTCCTTGTACTGGGTACCCTCCTTCTTGAGACACCTCTGCAAGGTGCGCTTGCTGACGAAGAGCGCTGCCGCGACTTCCTCGATGGTCGGCTCGCCCTCGGTCAGACGCTCGATGATCAACTGCTGGACGCGCCAGGCGCTGAGCTGAGAGGTCTGCTCGTTGAGGCGCAGCTCGGCGAAACGCTCGTGCATATCCGCCAAGGCCTCGTCGGCCGTGCTCAGACGGGCCTCGAGCGCCTCCTGCTCGAACAGGATGGAATAGGAGGACGAGTCGAACTGGAAGGGGCATTGGAGCACGCGCTCGTACTCGCTGGTATCGGCCGGCTCGGCGTGCATGAACTCTACACGCAGCGGCTTGAACTGCCGGTCGCCGCACATCCAGCGCAGATAGGACAGCAACGCCGCCGTCCCCACGTCGTAGAACTGGCGCGGTATGCCTTTGCAGCCGCCATGCCGATCACTTCGCAGCCGATAAACGGAACCCTCCTTCTGCAAGGAGAGCTCCATGCCGTTATCGATCAATGCACTGAACCGGACCAAATGTTCCAGGGCACGCTTCAAGGTGGGGCTGGACATCATCACGTAGCCCACCACGTCATAAATCCCCGGCCTGACCTGCCCGTATGCCTTCAATCCGATATCCGGGTTGCTGCTGTGCACAACCGCCCGGCTGATAAGCCGGGCCAGATCGTTGACGCGACACCCTGCGGGGTCCTTGAACAGATCGGAACTCAGCTCCAATTCCCTCAGCAGGGTCTCGACCTTCAATCCCTCAGCCCTGAGCGTCTCCTCGACGAGTCGTGCATATCCCACACTGACTGTAAACATATCCCTTACCGCTCTATTTTCCATGGGCCCATAAGACCGAAACAGAAGCGAGAGACCTTGAGGCCGCGGCCTTGGTTCCTGGCCGGATCACTCTCGTCTGTTCCCGGATTTCCATATCCAGACAGCCACTACCGCCTGTGCAATGCGCATACCGAACGCTCTTCCTTGGCGGGGCGCATGACACCCAGGCTCGGCTGGCCGATTGCTTTCCTTTCCCGACTGATAGCCGCTTGATTGCACCTCATAACGCCATGAAATTAAAAAGCCATTGTGTTACGAGCGTGCGTCGGGCAAGCCGGACTAGGGTGCCGCAACCCATCGCAAAAGTCATCCGCCGGTCGATCCCGAGGTGGCACCGATAGCCAGTACGATGTCACCGACGGGCACTACCCTCGGACGCGTCACGGCACAGAATCGATTTCGGCAATCACACCATCGACCCAGTGCAGCACGTGTACTGCTCATCCAGTCGCGAGTCTGCCTCGGTCCCCGACAAAGGAAGGGAAATCTATGAGCAATCAACGTATTGCGTTCGTAACGGGTGGCATGGGTGGAATCGGAGCCGCAATCAGCCGTCGCCTCTACAAGGAAAACTTCAAGGTAGTCGTCGGCTGCACTCCGCAATCCAAGCGCAAGGATGGCTGGTTAGCAGCCCAGCGCGACGAGGGCTTCAACTTCCTCGTCTGCGAACATGACGTGGCCGACTGGGAAAGCACCAGCCGGGCTTTCGCCGAACTGCGCGAGCAGGTCGGTAGCATCGACGTACTGGTCAACAACGCCGGCATCACCCGCGACGCGAGCTTCCGCAAACTCACTCCGGAAAACTGGCACGCGGTGATCAACACCAACCTCAACGGCCTGTTCAACACCACCAAGCAGGTGGTCGAGGACATGCTGGGCAAGGGCTGGGGCCGGATCATCAACATCTCCTCCATCAACGGTCAGCGCGGCCAATTCGGCCAGACCAACTACTCCGCTGCCAAAGCCGGCATCCATGGTTTCACCATGGCCCTGGCGCGCGAAGTGGCTGGCAAAGGCGTGACCGTCAACACCATCTCCCCCGGTTACATCCTCACTGAAATGACCGGTGCCATGCGTCCGGAAGTCCTCGAGCAGATCGCTGCCGGCATCCCGGTCGGCCGCCTGGGTCAGCCGGAAGAAATCGCCAGCATGGTCGCCTGGCTCGCCTCGGAAGACGCGGCCTATGCCACCGGCGCCGACTTCTCCGTCAACGGCGGTCTGAACATGCAATGACGCCCCTCGGGAAGCGACTAAGCTTCCCGAGCCGTCCCTCTCCCCCATTTCAAGAGGTGTTACATGAAAGAGGTTGTAATCGTCGCCGCGACCCGTACAGCCGTCGGCAGCTTCCAGGGCTCCCTTGCCAACATCCCTGCCGCCGATCTGGGTGCAGCGGTGATCCGCCAACTGCTCCAGCAGACCCGGCTCGAAGGTACTGAGGTGGATGAAGTGATCCTGGGCCAGGTGCTGACCGCAGGCGTGGGTCAGAACCCCGCCCGCCAGGCCGTCATCAAGGCCGGCCTGCCGGCAGCCGTTCCGGCGATGACCCTGAACAAGGTCTGCGGCTCGGGTCTCAAGGCCCTGCATCTGGCCACCCAGGCCATCCGTTGTGGCGACGCCGACGTCATCATCGCCGGCGGCCAGGAAAACATGAGCCTGTCCCCCTACGTGGCTCCCGCCGTCCGCACCGGCCTGCGCATGGGCCACGCCAAGCTGGTCGACAGCATGATCCAGGACGGTCTGTGGGATATCTTCAACGACTACCACATGGGCATCACCGCGGAAAACCTGGTCGAGAAATACAGCCTCACCCGCGAAGAGCAAGACGCCTTCGCCGCTGCCTCCCAGCAGAAGGCCGTAGCCGCCATCGAAGCCGGCCACTTCAAGAACCAGATCACCCCGATCTCGATTCCCCAGCGCAAGGGCGACCCGCTCGTGTTCGACACCGACGAGCAGCCGCGCGCCGAAACCACCAGCGAGGCCCTGGCCAAGCTCAAGCCGGCCTTCAAAAAAGACGGCACCGTCACCGCCGGTAACTCCTCCAGCATCAACGACGGCGCCGCCGCAGTCCTGCTGATGAGCGCGGAAAAGGCCAAGGCTCTCGGCCTGCCGGTGCTGGCCCGCATCGCCGCCTATGCCAACGCTGGCGTCGATCCGTCGATCATGGGCATCGGCCCGGTCCCGGCCACCCGCCGCTGCCTGGAAAAGGCCGGCTGGTCCGTGAACGATCTGGACCTGATCGAGGCCAACGAAGCCTTCGCCGCCCAGGCCCTGAGCGTCAACAAGGAGCTCGGCTGGGATACCAGCAAGGTCAACATCAACGGCGGAGCCATTGCCCTCGGTCACCCGATCGGTGCCTCCGGCTGCCGTATCCTGGTGACCCTGGTGCACGAAATGATCCGTCGCGACGCCAAGAAAGGCCTGGCCACCCTCTGCATCGGCGGCGGCCAAGGCGTGGCTATCGCCATCGAGCGCTGATCGCCCGGGCCTCGCGATATCTGCCAGTCATCAGAGCGAATGAGCCCCTGTGGGGCTCATTTGTATTCCAGCCACCCATATCCTTCGGTCATCTGCCGTTCGGGCAGGATCGCTACAGCCTCAAATCCGGTATGCCTTACGGGAAGAATTCCATGGATCAAGCCACACCGTTTTCAAGCTTCTGGACAGCTCAGACGCCGTTCATCGCCAGCTTCGCCTTGCAGCAGTTGCGCCTCTGGATCAAAACCACTCCCTGGTTCTCCGGGGAGGACGATGCGGAATGGTTCGATGTCCCGAAAGATCGCCTTCGGCAGATGCAGGACGACTACCAGCGCGAGTGGTATCAGCTAGGGGTGCAGCTTCTCACCCGCCAGCCCTTCAGCTTCACCGACAAGCGCTTCGCCAGCGAGAACTGGAACACGCCTCTGTTCGGTTCGCTGGCAGCCTATTACCTGCTCAACGCCCGCTACATGATGGCGCTGCTCGACGAGCTGAAGATCGAGGAAGACAAGCCTCGCCTGCGCCTGCGCTACCTGGTAGAGCAGGCGATCGCCGCCAGTGCGCCGAGCAACTTCCTCGCCAGCAACCCGGACGCCATCGACACCCTGGTGAAGACCAACGGGGTCAGCCTGTTCAACGGCATGCTGCATCTGGCCAGCGACCTGAAGGAAGGCAAGCTGCGCCAGTGCGACAGCGGCGACTTCAAGGTCGGCGAGCACATGGCGACCACGCCGGGCGACGTGGTATTCGAGAACGAGCTGTTCCAGCTGATCCAGTACCGCCCGCGCACCGAGCAGCAGTACAAGCGTCCGCTGCTGATCGTTCCGCCGGCGATCAACAAGTACTACATCCTGGATCTGCAGCCGCAAAATTCGCTGATCCGCCATGCCCTTGAGCAGGGCCATCAGGTGTTCCTGGTTTCCTGGCGCAACTTCGACGACAGCTGCGTGGAGCTGACCTGGGACGACTTCGTTCAGGATGCCGTGATCAAGGCCATCCGGGTCACCCAGGCGATCAGTGGCGAACGCCGGGTCAACTGCGTCGGCTACTGCATCGGCGGAACCCTGCTGTGCAGCGCCCTGGCGGTCCTGGCGGCGCAGGGCGACACGGACAGCGCGAGCAGCCTGACGCTGCTGGTCACCTTCCTCGACTACTCCGATACCGGCGTTCTCGACGTGTACGTGGACGAACAGCTGGTCACCTACTGGGAGCGGGCCATCGGCGGCCAAGGCGGCGGGCGGATCGGCCTGTTCCGCGGTCAGGACATGGCCAACACCTTCTCCCTGCTGCGCCCCAACGAGCTGTGGTGGAACTACAACGTCGACAAGTACCTGAAGGGCCAGAAGCCGCGCGCGCTGGACCTGCTGTTCTGGAACAACGACAGCACCAACCTGCCCGGCCCCATGTACTGCTGGTATCTGCGCCACACCTACCTGCAGAACGATCTCAAGTCCGGCGAGCTGGACTGCTGCGGGGTGAAGCTGGACCTGAGCAAGATCACCGCACCGGCCTATCTGGTCGGCACCCAGGACGACCACATCGTGCCCTGGCGCGGTGCCTACCAGAGCGCCAACCTGCTCTCCGGCGACACCCGCTTCGTGCTCGGCGCTTCGGGGCACATCGCCGGCATCATCAACCCGCCGGCGCAGAACAAGCGTCAGTACTGGATCAACGAGCAGACCCCTGCCGACCCGGACGCCTGGTTCGAAAGCGCCGAGAAGAAGCCCGGTAGCTGGTGGAGCGACTGGTTCGCCTGGCTGGCCCAGCATGCCGGCGAGCAGCGCCCGGCCGTGAAGCGCAGCGGCAACGCCAAGTTCCCGCCGCTGGAAGCGGCCCCCGGCCGCTACGTCCTGGGCTGATCGTCCCGCCTCAAGGCCGGCCCGCTAGTCGCGGTCGGCCTTGCCCCTCCCCCTCGCCGGCCATCCGCTTCCGGCTCCGCTCTCCAGCAGCCGCCTGATGAGTAGGTAAAACTCATGCACGGGCCCCGGGTCGTTCGGGGTAGTCTCTGCCCAACTCAACGGTCGATGAATGGACCCGGAGAGACTCCGGAGCCATGGCGAACGTCTTCCGGAACATGGTCATCGCCCTATCAGGAGAGCATCGGAATCATGCTGCCACCACGACAGGCCACCGCCACCGGGGCGGCCGGCGCCTGGGAGGTCTTCCTCGCCTTCCTGCGCCTCGGGCTCACTTCCTTCGGCGGCCCCATCGCCCACCTGGGCTACTTCCGGGAGGAGTTCGTCGCCCGCCGCCGCTGGCTGAGCGAGCGCAGCTACGCCGATCTGGTCGCCCTCTGCCAGTTCCTCCCCGGCCCGGCCAGCAGCCAGGTGGGCATGGCGCTCGGCCTGTCCCGCGCCGGCTATGCCGGGGCACTGGCGGCCTGGACCGGTTTCACCCTGCCCTCCGCGCTCGCCCTGATCCTGTTCGCGCAGGGCATCGCGACCTGGGGCGAGGCCCTGCCATCCGGCGCCCTGCACGGACTCAAGGTCGTCGCCGTCGCCGTGGTGGCCCAGGCGGTCTGGGGCATGGCGCGCAACCTCTGCACGGATACCCCGCGCATCACCATCATGGCCGCGGCCGCCTGCGCCGTGCTGCTCCGCCCCACGGCCCTGGGCCAGATCGGCGTGATCCTCGCGGCGGGGGCCCTCGGCCTCTGGCTGTTCAAGCCGGCCCGTCCGGAGTCCCACGATCAACTGACGATACGGGTGGGACGCGGCGCGGCCAGCCTGTCGCTCGGGCTGTTTCTCGCCCTGCTGCTGGGCCTGCCGCTGCTGGCCGAGCTCTGGCCGAATCAGGCCACCCGGCTGATCGACTCCTTCTACCGCGCCGGCTCGCTGGTGTTCGGCGGCGGCCACGTGGTGCTGCCGCTGCTGCAGGCCGAGGTGGTGCCGCCGGGCTGGGTGGACAACGACACCTTCCTGGCCGGCTATGGCGCCGCCCAGGCGGTGCCCGGTCCGCTGTTCACCTTTTCGGCCTTTCTCGGTGCCTCCTCGAAGGTCGCGCCGAACGGCTGGCTCGGCGGCCTGATCTGCCTGATCGCCATCTTCGCCCCGTCCTTCCTGCTGGT
Source organism: Azotobacter bryophylli (assembly GCF_042643485.1). Lineage (NCBI taxonomy): Bacteria > Pseudomonadati > Pseudomonadota > Gammaproteobacteria > Pseudomonadales > Pseudomonadaceae > Azotobacter > Azotobacter bryophylli. The sequence goes on from NZ_JBHRSJ010000002.1 coordinate 51,513, forward strand.
GATCGGCGCGCTGCCCTTCTGGGAGCGGCTGCGCGGCAGCATGCGGGTGCAGGCGGCGCTGGCCGGCATCAATGCGGCGGTGGTCGGGCTGCTGCTGGCGGCGCTGTACCAGCCGGTCTGGACCAGTGCCATCCACGGCCCCGGCGACTTCGGGCTGGCCCTCTTGGCACTGGTCGCCCTGATGGTCTGGAAGCTGCCGCCCTGGCTGGTGGTCCTGCTCAGCGGAATCGCCGGCTGGCTGCTCGCCCTGCCGGCCTGAGACCTCAGCGGCCGAGCATGAAGGTCTCGTACTCCAGATCCTCCAGGGCGCTGGAGAGCAGCTGCAGTCCGACCAGAACGCAGACTAGCAGCGAGAGGGTGAAGCCGTAGCCGAAGAAGACCGGCCCGAGCCGCTGGCTGAATACCGTCAGCGCCCCGTTGAGAACGACGAACAGCAGGCAGAGCTTCAGCACCGTGGCGCGCTTGTCCAGGTAGAAGAACACGTTGAGCAGCGCCATGAACACCACCTGGACGCTCACCCCGACCAGGTCCACGTAGAACAGCGGCAGGTGGTAGCTGGAGATGCCCAGCCATTCGAGCAGGCGCGGCGCCAGCAGGACCAGCAGCACCACCGTCAGCCCCTGCACCTTGCAGATCTCCAGCAGGCCCTGGCGGATCGACAGGGTCATTTCCTCCTTGAGCCGGCCGATCCGCTGCAGCGTCTCGCCGCCGCGGATCGCCGCGTAGACGCGCTCGTACCACTCGGCGAAATCCGTCTCGATGCGCACCAGGAACACCGCCATGCCGGGAATGATCGACAGGTAGGCGAGGAAGATCGGCAGGTCGTAGAAGATCGACGCCCGCAACGGCCCGATCACCGCCGAGGAGGTGTGCGGGTTGAACCAGAAGATGAACTTGTCCACCCAGATCCCCAGGTTGTAGCAGAACCCGGTGGTCAGCAGGCTGACGAACGTCTGCCGGCGGTCGAGGAAGTCGAAGGCCAGCAGACGGTCGGCCGGATACTCACGCAGGATGTCGTGGAGGAAGATGAACAGCAGGCTGGCGTGGCCGATCAGCAGGGCCAGCAGCAGCCCCTCCATCTGCAGGAAGCGCAGCAGATAGGCGCTCAGCACCATCAGCGCATAGCCGACCAGCATCACCGCGAGGATGCGGTTGTAGGCCTTCATCCCGGACAGGAAGATGATCACCAGCCACAGGTTGCAGAGCACCACGAAATTGGCCAGCACCAGGAGCCGGTAGGCGAACGGCTGGTCGAACAGCAGCCCGAGGGCCAACAGCGCGAGGACTGCCGCGACCACGCTCACCAGCAGCAGGATGCCCAGCAGGTTGGGCACGACCCGCCCGTGCTGGCGCTCGAACAGGCGGTCGGAGACGAAGCGGGTGAAGAACAGCTGCAGCCCTCCGGTGACGATCAGCGACACCGCCATCAGGTAGGTGACGGTCACCAGGAACTGGCGCACGTGCTGCGCCGGCATCCGCTCGCCGAGACTGAACACGCCGATCAGCATCACGCTGACGATGGACAGCACCCAGGGCCCGGAGCCGATCAGCCCGGCGTAGAAATAGGCGCGCAGGGTCGCCGTGTAGGTGTCCTCGGAGAGGATTCGCCGCAACTGGAAGCCTATGCCGGCCATCGGGCACCCTCCATGGCGTCCCGGTACAGGCGCCGGTAGCGCTCCAGCATCAGGGCCTCGCCGTAATAGCGCCCGACCCGCTCCAGCCCCACCGCCTGGGCCGCCTGCCAGCGCGCCGGATTTCGCAGCAGCTGCAGGATCGCCCAGGCAGTCGCCTGCGGATCGGCGATGGCGACCACCTCGCCGGCGCTGCCCAGATCGCGGTCCTCGGCGCTGCCGCCCTCGATCATCTCCCGGCAGGAGCCGACGTCGCTGCTGATCACCGGCGTGCCGGCCGCCCAGGCTTCGAGGATCACCAGGGGCTGCGCCTCGCTGATCGAGGTCAGCACCATGAGCCCCAGCCTGGGCAGCACGTCGCCGAGCTTCTGGTAGCCGAGGAACCTGACCTGCTCCTGCAGCCCGAGGCTGACCACCAGGTTGCGGCACTCGGCGGCATAGGCCGGGTCCTCCTCTTCCGGACCGACGATCCAGCCCTGCACCTCGGGCATGGCGCTGACCACGCCGCGCATGGCGCGGATGAAGGTCTTCACGTCCTTGATCGGCACCACCCGGCCGACCAGCCCGACCACCGGCGGGATGCCCCGCGGCCGGCGTGCCAGGGCATCGGCCCAGGCTTCGAGACGGATGCCGTTGGGGATCACCCGGGTCCGCGCGGGGTCCGCGCCGTCCTGAACCTGCCGGCGGCGGTTGCCCTCGTAGAGCGAGATGATCGGATCGGCCGAACGGTAGGTCAGCAGGCCGATCCGCTCGAAGAAGCGGATCCACAGACGCCGGATGTAGCCGAGCTCGGCATCCAGCGCCGTGCTCAGGGCGTCGTCGGGCCGCTCGGCGATCCAGCCGGCCTGGGCCAGGTCGATCTTGCGCTCCTTGGTGTAGATGCCGTGCTCGGTGAGCAGGTAGGCGCAGCGCCAGCGCCGCTGCAGGATGCTGCCGAGCAGGCCGGCGTAGCCGGTCGACACCGAATGGATCAGCCGGGCCCGCGGCAGGCGCCGGGCCAGTTCGCCGAACATCAGCAGCGGCGCCTGCATGATGCGCAGGGTCCAGAAGTAGTTGACGAAGGACGGGTCGCTGCAGTGGCGCAGATAGCTCTCGCGGATCACCGACCAGCTGGCCCGGCTGTGCAGCACGTCGGCGAGGCCGAGGCTGCCGGCGGCGAGCACGTCGAGCAGCGCCTCGCCCTGCTCCGCGGTCGGCTCCTCGGGGGCGTGCAGGAATTGGCTGAGGATGCGCAGGTCGCGCTCGACGTCGCGGCCGCGCCCGGCAGCCGGCGGCGGTTCCGACTGCCAGGCGCTTTCCAGAAAGCACTCCCGGTAATGCACCACGTTCGCCGGCATCGGGTAATGGGGCGAGCCGTAGTCGTCGCGCCGGCCGCCGAGGAAGCAGACCGAGAAGCTCAGCTCGGGCAGCCCGCGGATGAGTTGGTCGACCCAGCTGGACACGCCGCCGCGCACATGGGGCCAGGTGCCCTCCAGCAGCAGGCAGACGTCCGCCACGGGCTCAGGGGAAGAGGTTTCGCTCATAGCCAGTACCTCGCCAGGGCTGCGAAGGGCGGGCGTTGCAGCATCTCGGCGGGCAGCTTCGCCAAGAGCCCGGGAATCTCCTGGTAACGCTGCTGGCTGAAGGCCAGCTCGGCGCGAAACGGCAGCAGCCGCTCGGCGGCGATGCCCGCTCGCTCCGCCAGCAGGAGCTGCTCCTCGGCCCGGTCCAGTCGGCCCTGGGCCAGGGCGATGCGTCCGGCGAGGAGGCGCAGGGCAAAGCCGCCGCCGTTGGCCAGGGCCTGCTCAACGTACTGACCGGCCTGGTCGAGCACGTGGTCAAGCACGCTGCCCTGGGCCAGGCCCAGGTAGGCCAGCTCCCAGTACCAGCGCGCCAGCGTGCCGAACAGCTCGCCCCGCTGCGACGGCGCGGCCTCGGCCAGCTTGGCCAGGGTCGCCTCGATGCGCTGGTTGATCCGGCTCTCGCGCTGGTCGAGCATCGAGTAGGCCAGCAGGCGCACCTCGTCCGACGGGTCGCGCAGGGCCAGCTTGAGCACCGGGATCGCATCCTTGCCACGCATCCGGCGGGTGGCGACCAGCGCCGTGAGCCGCTGGTCGGGGTCGGGCGAGTGCCGCAGGACGTCCTGCAGCCCGCCGTCGCTGAACATCAGCTTCTGCGCCTGCCCCGGCGGACGGAACGGCAGGGCCGGCACCCCCAGCGCACGCCAGGGTCTGGGTTTGCGCTGGCGCGGGCGGGAGAGTCCGGGAACGACCGAGAGCAACAGACCGAGCGGGCCGACTAGGGGAATGCAGAAGGCCAGGCAGAACGGCAGCACCAGGCTCCAGCCCCCGGCGCCGGGGTAACGACGGTACAGGCGCGCGCCGGTTCCGCCCGCCAGCAGCAGGCTGCCGAGGCCATGGCAGACGACGAACAGCAGCGCCGACTGCCCCTCGGTCAGTTCGCCGAACAGGCTCGCCCAGCTGGCCAGTTCGAACAGGAAGGCCGCGCTAAAGAGCAATATGCTGGTCATCGAGTCCACATTCGTTGTACAGGAATTGCCGCAACGACTCCCGTTCGTTGCCCACCTTCAGCTCGTACTGCAGGACTCGGATGCCCAGGCTCTTCGGGTCGCGCTCCGGGCCGTAGCGCTCCGCCAGCAGCCCGAGCAGGCGCTTCAGATAGCCCTCCGCGCCCAGCGCCGAGGTCAGCGGCAGCAGCACCAGCAGGCAGGGCCGGTTGCGCACGTTGACCAGCTTCAGGAGCAGATCGAGACCGCGCTGGCTTTCCTCCAGCAGGCGTTGCAGCTCCTCGCTGCGCTGCGGCTCGCTGAGCTCGAAGGCGTACAGGCAGGCCGGCAGGCCGTGGTTGCGGGCATCCAGCAGGGCGCGGTTGAGGTTCTCGGTGAAGACCTGGGCATCGGCGTCCTTGAGCTGCAGGGCGTCGGGATCGCTGAGCAGGAGGTCGGCGATGTGCCCGGCGAGGATCGCCAGCAGGCTGAGGGTGCGCTCGTTGAGGGCGAAGAACGGCATCTGGGCGACCGCCAGCAGACCGAGGGTCCGGCCGCGGGTGTCGACCAGCGGAACGCAGACCTGCAGGTCCGAATGCTCGCGGTGCTCGCCCCGCTCCAGCAGCTCCTCGCGCAGGCTGACCAGTTCGCCCCGCACCAGGCACAGGCTCACCAGCAGGTCGTCGGGGTGGATTCCCGGCATCCGCCCGAGCACGGCGAGCGGCGGCTCGACCGGCCGCCCGTCCCGCACCCGGTAGAGGCCGGCGATGCGCAGCGAACCGTACTGGCCGAGCAGGTTGAGGATCGGCTCGGCCAACGCCTGCAGGGCGTCGTCCTCCCGCGGCACGGCGCGCAGCTGGCTGCGCAGGCCGAGCAGCGAACTGCGCAGGCTCTGGTCGCTGCCGGCGATGCGCTGCTCAAGGCGGTCATGGGAGATGCGCAGGATGTGGTGGGCGCGGGTGAACTCGTCGAGCCGCTGCTGGCGGTACTCGTTGGCCAGCTGCAGGCGCCGCAGGCGGCGCTCCCAGATGTCGCGGAACTCGCCGACCAGCATGCCGCAGACGAGCAGACCGGCGATGAAGGCCATCGGCAGTTCGGGGTACAGCCCCGGGCCGAAGGCCCGGTAGCCGAACAGCGCCAGGACCAGCAGGGCGGAGCCGGCCAGCCCGTGCAGGAAGCCGTAGCGCATGCCCAGCAGCAGGGGCACCAGCACGGTCCAGGGAAAGCTGGCGTAGGCATGCAGGGGATCGCCGGGCGACAACCAGTAGCCCAGGGCCACCGCGAGCCCGCTCAGCACGAAGGTCTCGATCCACGACACCCGCCCCTTGACCCGGGGCGCCAGGCGGTGATCGTTCGGCGCGAAGTCCAGGGCATCGGTGTTCATTCGATCTCCAGCTCGCCGACCAGCTCATCGAGAACCTTCTGGGCAGCCCCCGACAGGCTCTCCCGCGACCAGCCGGCGCGGGCGCCGCTGCTGCTCCAGAGCACCTGGCCGGAAGACGGCCTGAGCACCTGCAGGCTGATGCCCACCGCCGGCTCGCCGTCCAGGCCGTTCTTGTACTGCCACTCCTCGACGCTGCCGCAGATCACGTACTCCAGGCCCTGGCGGCGTGCCCAGTCCATGGCCTTGTCCAGTCGCTGGCGGTCGTCCAGCAGCGGCAGCTCGCCCTGGGCCGCCTGGGGATAGCGCTGCGGGTGCAGCCCCTCCTTGCCCAGCACGCTGAGCAGGATCTGCTCGCTGCGCTCGCCGGCCTGGGGCGCCTGGGAATAGTTGACCAGCGGCAGCAGCCCCCACTTGGCGTTGCGGGGTAGGTGCGGTCCCTCCTCGTGGATGAAGCTGGAACAACCCACCGTGAGCAGCGCGCTGAGCGCCAGAATCAGGCAGCGAATGGCTTGCATGTTGGTCCCTCCTGTGGAATTCCTCGTTCAACGCCCGAAACGGCTCGAATAGGTGACGCCGATGACGCCGCCGGACTGGCTTCTGGCGCCCTGCGGGGAGGACAGATAGCCGACGGTGAAGGCCAGTTCGTCGCCGCCGAGCACGCTCATGCCGATGCCGGTGTTGAAGCCGTAGTTGATCTGCTTCTCCGTCCACTGCCAGCCGGCCATGACGTCGACGATCCAGGTGTACTGCGCCTGCCCGCGGTTCAGCGTTCCCGGCAGCCCGCGCCGCCAGGTGCTGCCGACGTAGGCCTGGCCGTAGCTGTCCTGGAGGATGTCCCCGGGCTTGGCATTCTCCCGCCGCAGCGGACCGCCCATGGACTCCAGCAGCTCTTCCGGCAGGTCGTTCGCCAGCCGGTTGTTCTGGTACTCGACCCCGCTGCGCACTTCCCAGGTCGGGCCGGCGAACAGCAGCGAATGGTTGAGCTCGATGCTGGCGATCTCGCCTTTCCCCAGGCTGTCGCCCTCGCGGGTGGAGTAGCGCCGGTGCCCGACCAGCCAGCTGACCCGGTCCCGCGCACTGAAGCCATGCTGGCCGCTCACGTGGAGGGAGTCGCGCCGACCGAGGGCGCGCAGAAGCCCGGTCTCGTCCGTCTCGCGGTGCCAGTCGAGGTCGAGCTTCACCTCGTCGCGGGACGACAGTTGCCAGTTGCGATTGATGCTCAGGCCGAAGCGGTTCTTGTCGACACGCCAGCTGCTGTCCTGGGTCAGGGTGAAGTCGCCGTCGGCCAGGTTCCGCCGCAACGACAGCTGGGCGTTGCGCTCATCGCCGATCCGCGACTCCTTCAGGCTGCTGGCGCTGTAGTTGACGTCCTCGAGACGCAGGGCCGCATACCAGTCGTCCCCCAGGTTGATGCCGCCGGACAGCCGCGGCCCGCTCACGTTGACCTCGCCGTAGTCGCGCCGGTGCCAGCCCACTTGCAGGCCCTGCGGGCTGCGCTGCAGCAGCTCCTGGGTCTGCCCGAGCAGTTGCTGCTGGAGCTGCGGCGGCTGCCCGTCGCCCATAGCTTCCAGGCCTGCGGCCATGGCCGGCCCGTCGTGGCCCAGCTGCTGCAGCACGTCCACCCGCTGGGCCGAATCCAGTTCGGCCCCGGTCAGCAGGTGCTGCAGGGTCGAGCGGTTGTGGCTGCGCAGGGCTTCCTGCAGCTCCTCGTAGCGGCTGATGGCCAGCCCCCGCCCCCGGCCCCAGGCCAGCCACTCGTTCTTCAGGCCCTCCTGGTTATTGGCCTCGAGCTGGATCAGGAAGCGCTCGAACCACTGCTGCAATAGCAACGGCGAACCGTCCTGCCACTGCTCGACCTGGCGGCTCGCACGCTGCACCGAATGGCTGCTGGCCAGCAGGCGCAGATAGGTCGAGTAACGCTCCGGGGTCAGCTTCGTATCGCCATTGTCCAGCTCGGCCAGCAACTCGTGCCGCACGCGCAGCGCGAGCTCCGGGTAGCCGCTGGCCTCCAGGGCATCGGCATAGGCCGCCTTGACCAGCCAGTCGCGCGGATTGGCCTGCAGATAGCGGCGATACCAGGCGAGCGCCTCGCTATGGCGGCCGAGCAGCAGGTTGGCGCTGGCGAAGGGCAGCCAGAGCCGGCTGTCGCCGATGGCCTCGCCGCGCCATTGCTGCAACAGCGGCTCCAGTTCGCGACGCCGGCCACGGTCGACATAGAACCACAGCAACCGTTCGCAGAACAGACTCTCCTCGGGGAAGCGTTCCATCCCCCGGCGATAGAGCCCCTCGGCCTCCGCCTCGCGCCCCTGGTGATCGGCCAGCGCGGCCTGGGCCACCCACACGTAGGGGGTGCGCGCCGCCTGCGGATTGTCCTGCACCTCGCCGAGCAGGCGCTGCAGCTGCTCCCAGTCGTTCAGCGACTCGGCCATCTGCAGGGCGCTGACCAGCCGGCGCATGTCGCCGGTACGCCGCCAGTTGGCGGCGAGCAGGGCCAGGGCCTTTTCCGGGTTCCGCTGGGAGTTCAGCGCGATCAAGTGCTCCTCGTTGCCGCTGTACAACGGCTGCTGCAGGGCCTGCAGGCGGTCGTAGGCGCGCAGCGCCTCCTGATCGTGCTCCAGCTCCCAGGCCAGCTCGGCCCGCAGACGCCAGTAGTCGGCGTCCTCGATCTTCTCGCTGTCGACGTCGCTCAGCACCTGCCAGGCCCCCTGGCTGTCGAACAGCTTCTTGTGGGTCTCTGCCCAGGCCACCCGCTCCGCCGGGCTCAGGGGAAAATGCCGGGCCATTTCCGCCCAGACCAGCGCCTCCTCCTTGAACTGCTCGGTGTACGCCAGGTTCTGCTGCAGGCGCATCCAGGCCAGGCGATGATCGGGGTGCTGGGCCAGGTAGCTGCGCAGCCACTGCTCCGCCTGCTCCGGCGATCCGCGGGATTCGTGGCTGTAGATCAGCGCATCGAGCTCGACGTCGCTCAGACGGCGCTGTTCGCCCAGTCTGGCCAGCAGGGGCACGGCCCTGTCGAAATCGAAGAGCTGGGCGGCGAGTCGCCAGGCGTGCTCGTGCTGCTGGGCGTCTTCGCGCTGTTGCAGCAGGCTGACCCAGTAGTCCAGGGCGCGCTGGGGATGGCCGGTCCACTCGCCGAGGCGCGCCATCTGCTCGAGCAGCGCGGGGTCTTCCGGTTGCCGCTGCAGCAGCCGCTCGCCGATCTCCCAGGCCTTGGCCGTGTCGCCGGAGGCCAGCTGCAGGCGAAAGCTCAGGCGTTGCGCCTGCAGGTCCTCGGGGCTCAGTGCCTGCCAGCGCTCGACGAAGTCGGCGGCCAGATCGAAGCGCTTGCTGCCCATGGCGGCCGACACGCCCTGCTCCAGCCAGGCGAGATCGGCCGATGTGTCGTTCAGCTCCGCGAGATGGCGCTTCAAAAGGTCCACCGCCTGCTCGCTCCGGTTCGCCGCGACCAGGCTGCCGAAGGCCTGCTCCAAGTACTGGCGGCGTTGCTCGGCCTGCGTGCTCTGCTCCGCCAGATCGAGGAACAGCTGCGCTGCCCGCTCTGGCTGATTGCTGGCCAGTTGCGAGTGCGCCGCCTCCTCCAGCCACTGCTGACGCCGCTGCGGCTCGCGCTCGGCCAAATCGGCATAGGTCTGCGCAGCCAGATCCGGAGCGCCCAAGGCCAGCGCGTGCAGTGCCAGCCGCGCCAGCAGGGCCGCCGGCAGATCCCGGCGCTCCAGCTCGCGCAGGCCCCGGGTCAGCCGTGCGACCTGATCCGCCGCCAGCCCTCCGGGCGCGGCCTGGGCCTCGAGAATGGCAATTTCGGCCCGGTAGAAGGGCGCGATGCCGTGCGCCTGATCCTTCAGCAGGAACACATGCTCCTGTGCGCGCCGGTATTCGCCGAGCCGGAGGAATTGCTCGATCAGCCCCGCGCGCAGTCGGTCGTTGTTCGGCTGCGTGCCGAGCAACAGTTCGGTGAAGCTGATCGAGACCGAATCGGGCTGGCGGATATCCGTCAGAAAGGCTTTCTCGTCGTGGTAGATGTAGGCCAGCAGACCGCAGGTGGACGCGACCACCAGAGGCAGCGTCCAGGGCCTGAGCAGGCGGGCCCGCTCATTGACAGACGAGCTGTGCATCCTGCACCTGCTTCAACGGCAGTTGGAATTGCCAGAGCCCTTGCTGCGCCCTGCCTTGGTAGGTCCGGCCATCGCTGATGACCCGGCAGGCGCCGCTGGCACGCACGCTGAACGCCAGGGGGAAGGCTCCGGCGAAGGAGAAGCGGACCCGGTTCTCGTCAAGATAGCTCCAGTCGCGCAGGGGGATGTTGGCCTCTTCCAGTGCGGGATGCGGGTCGCGGCTGTCGCGCAGGACCAGCGTCGCGTTCGCCCGGCTGAGGTGCAGATAACGGCCTTGCGGCAGATCGCGCACGCCCGCCACGCCGCGCGAGCGGAGCAGATCGGGCCAGCCGAGTTCGGGGTCCAGGCGCAGGGTGCGCAGCTCATCCATCCCACGCACCTGCCAGCTGCCGTCGCTGCGACGGGCCAGGCTGGCCTGATACAGGCCATGCAGGCGCGGGATGTAGTCGCTCATCCACAAGGACAAGGGCTGCTGGGCCAGCATCGTCCGGTAGATCCGGTGCATGGTCTTGATCGAGGCCTGCTTGGTCCCCGAGTAGAAGTGGTAGTAGAGATGGAGGCCGCGCAGGCGGCGGGGGTTTTCGGTCAGATCGAAGGTCTCGATCAGGCCGCGGAAGCCGTAGTACGGCCCCTTCCAGAGGTTGGTGTAGACGTTCTCGTTGGCGATCGGCGCGTAGTACTGGATACCGCCGGAGGTCGGGCGGATCAGCGGGTAGAGCCCGGACAGCGACGGATAGGCCCTGGTCAGGACGGTGTTGCCGCCGTTGACGTTGAGCAGGTGGCTGGCGTAGGCGAGCTCGATGGTCTGCGCATCGGGCAGCGCGTCGCCGCTCCAGAACAGCATCTTCACCGGCTTGTCGGGGCCGGTCAGGCGGCTGTTGATGTAGTCGCGCGAGCCGACGATCTCGCGGGTGAAGTCGATCTGGTCGTAGCCGGGAATGGGCATCTTGAAGCCGTATTCCGGGTTGAAGTCCTCGCGCTTCTTGACCACCTCGGGCTGCCAGTAGAAGGGGTGGCTGAAGGTGTGGCTGGCCACCTCGACCTTCTCCTCGGCGAAGATCTTCCGGGCGATGGGCTCCACCTCGCGGGTCAGATGGGGATACATGCCCTTCGGTCCCGTCTCGCCCTCGATGACCGAAACCGAGGTCAGCAAGGGGTAAGGCCTGATGAACTCGTCCAGTACCATCTGCCCGGCGTAGGGCGTGCCCGTCACTTCGGCACGGGACACGAAGCCGTCGCCGTCGATGTGCACCGTGGCGATGCGTCGGCCGTTCTCGGTGGTGACATCCGGACGCGGCAGCGGCGCAAGATGCAGGGCGCGCTGGAGGAAGGCGAAAGGATCGAGGATCCAGCGGGTCTGCTCGCTGCTCTGATCCAGCACGAAGGGCGACAAAGCCATTCCCCCCCAATCGGCGAGGGCGACCGGGGTATAGGACTGGCCTTGGGCGTCGGCCATGGCGAGCACGGGCCGCGGACCATGCTCGGTCACGGTGAAGGGCGGCACATCGCGCGCCCTGAGCTGCACGGGAGCCTCGAACCTGCCCAGCAGCCCCCCGTCCTGCACGAGCAGTTTCGGCGTGCCCTGCAGCGGCCCTGGCGCGTGCTGCAATCCCAGCCGTTGCAGCAGCAGATCGTTCTCCACAGGCAGACCGGCCAGGATCGCCAGGGGCACCTGCTCGTCCAGGCGTGCGCTGAGCCAGTCGCTGAACAACTGACCGTCCAGCGGCGGCCCGCTGGTCATCCAGGTCACCATCCCGGCATACAGCCCCCTGGCCGGGCGTTGCGGCAGGCTCTGATCGGCAGCCAGGTAGTCCACACGGTAGCCAAGGTATTCCAGCAGGCTGGCCAGCTTGATATGGCCCAGGTTGCGACTGACGTCCCCCTCGGTGGGGTCGTAGATCATGGCGATGCGGCGGGGCTGCACCTCGATGGAGCCGATGCCGAGGTAGTCCAGCTTCGGCGTGGTGACGAAGGGAATGTAGCCTTCTGCCTGCAGACGCGCGGCCAATCGGCGTGCCTCGTCCCGTCGCTCGGGCGGCAGATAGTCGATGGCCACCAGCGGAATTCCCTGCTTGCGCAGCGGCCCGAGTCTCGCCTCCAGCCAGTCGCGGTCGCTCTGGGGCACCTCGCGGTAAGCCTGGCCCTCAGCACTCCAGCCGGCATGGATCGACTCGACGGCCACGGCGGCGGCGACTCCGGGCAGCTCCGGCAGTACCTCGAAGCCCCGGTTGAAGAACAGCTTCATGCCGGGTTGCTGGCGCTTGAGATCGCGCAGGAGCGACACAAGCGCCTGGCGCTGGACTTCGCGCTCGGACTCCGGGAGCAGTTGGTAACTGTCCAGGGTATCGAGGAACAGGCCGCCGTACCCCTGCTCGCCCAACCTGGCCGCACGCTGCAGCAGGTAGGAGCGCCAGACCGGCGAGGCAAGATCCATGACTTGGCTGTCCCAGGCCTCGTTGCGCACGGGGCTACCGGCCTTATCCAACCCCTCCTGCCGCAGAGCGGGTCCATCTCCCTTGAATTCGCCAATCGACAGATAGGCGAAGGGGGTACTCCCCTGCTCTCGAAGAAAGGCAATATCCGGCGCGGAAACCTGAGCCGATTCGAGCACCACCCAATCGAACTGCGAGAGCTCGCTCAGCGGCGGCTGCTCTGCATACCAGAAAGCTACACTGGTCGGTTTCTCGAGCGCCTCGGCGAGCCAGGGAGATAACGTCAGCGCGATGCCGAACAGCCACGTCAGCGCTCGCGGGAAGGGGCGTGGAAGTCTGAATGGGCAGCTTCCCGACAGCGAACTTGCACTCCTGAACGCAACTCTGGCGATAGACATAAAAGCCCCGACAGGTGTGGATGCGAGAGACCGCCGCATGGTTCCACTTCAGGTTTCCTTCCCATCGCCGCCATCCGGCTCGAATGGCGCCGCCTGAATCCGCTGTACCCATTTCGTTCTCTGAACGTCGAACAACGTGAACTCAGCCTAGGAAAACAACCTAGGGCTCGAAAGGCTGATAATCAGGATTCTTCATCCCGATTCAGACGAGCCAAAGCCGCCAGAGCGGCAACGTAACCTGTTGAATGACAGAGGGGATTTTGTCTTTCGATGGGGTGATGCGATGGGTAGCCAGCCAACTTCATGGGCAGCAGATCCTTAATGCATCCGAGAGGAGAAGAGCCGTTCTTAAAAGAGGAATTGGTTTGAGACTAAATTGTTACCAATTGGATGGTATGCGACTGCCAACAAGGCAAAAAGTTAAAGTTCCATACGTTGGCTAGTGCGGAAAAAGCCGGCTGGAGTGGCCCCAATGCATGTCGACCGCTTTAGCCTCACTGGCATTGTAGAATTATGATAAATATCCAGTGCGTCCGTGAATGAAGCCATTTTGCCGTTATCATTCTGGAACGAGTATGCCGATACGGAATGGCAGCATCGTCCGAGCTCAAGCTTTTTACCGCTTATCCCCACTCTCGGAAGACTTACATAACGGCTCGTCAACGGATGATTAGCGCCACACTTTTTCTAGCCGATCCTGTTGCGCAATTAGCCGGAAGCAAACTTGATTTTTCGCCTGGGGTATACCTAATTATCAACAGCAGGCATCTACTGGCTTGTCTTGTTGGTATGGAGAACGCTGTCCCAGTGCCATGAGCATGGATCCGCTCATTCTTTCTCCCATGGATAGGGCATTCTGGATGGATACGCTGAACAATGTCTCCGATTTCTATTTATTGGTCCGAGTCATCGAGGCCGGAGGTTTCACCGCCGCGGCGGCTGAAACCGGCATTCCCCGGTCGCGCCTGAGCCGCCGCATCATCGAACTTGAACAACGGCTGGGCGTCAGGCTGCTCAATCGCAGTACACGTAGCTTTGCCATGACCAGCACTGGGGAACAGGTCTATCGGCATGCCCTGAGCATCCTCGCAGCGGTCGAGGCGGCCGAAGGAGCCGCGCGGGAAGTGCAAGGAGGCCCTTCGGGATTGATACGCCTGGCGGTTCCCAGTCTGTTGCAAGAGGTCATTGCCGACCTTCTTATCGGATTCGCTCGCAGTCAGCCCAAAGTACGTCTTGCCCTAGGGGTACACAGTAGCCCCGAACTCTCGCTGCAACGGCACGACCTAGTGCTCTATCTGGAGGGCCAGCCGCCAGATAGCGCAGATATCGTCGCTCATCCCCTCGGTCAGGTCCGTTTCGTCACGGTCGCCAATCCGGACCTCTATAAACGATTCTCCCAGCTCCATCATCCTGACGAACTGGATGACCGATATTGCCTGGGCTTCGGGCCGCCTCACGCCATCCGACCATGGCTATTAACCAATGCGGCCCCACGAGTACTACGGGAGGCCTGCTTTAGCAGCGACAGCCTACCGCTGATGCTTGATGCCGCACGTCGCGGCCTCGGGGTGGCCCATCTCCCCCTTTATGCATGCGCAGCAGACTTGGCAAGCGGCAAATTGCACAAGCTGTTCGAGCGACATGAGCCAGCCGCCATGCCTTTGTTAGCCTTGACCCCGCCTCATCGAGCCATGACGCCAGCCATACGGGCCCTGATCCAATTCATCCGGACAAATCTGGAAGAACAACGGACCCAAGGAATCGTCCTGGAGAGTCCGTAAGGCCGCCTTTTTTCCCGGCGCAAAGACGAACCCCCGACCGGCAGGTGCCAGTCGGGGGTTCGGGATAGGCGCTTGACGATGACCTACTCTCACATGGGGAAACCCCACAC
>NZ_JBHRSJ010000020.1:0-761 GCF_042643485.1 Azotobacter bryophylli
CCCGCGTCGGCGCCGCTGAACGTGCCGGGCCTCGGCCATCTCTCGGGCCTGAAGACCTCGGTGTTCCTCGAAGTCGAGGGCGCCGCCCACTACCTGCCGGCCTACGCCGGCAACCTGGACATCATGACCTCCGCCGCGCTGGCCACCGCCGAGCGCATGGCGCAATCCATGCTTCACGCCTGAGGACCACGCCATGACCTTCACCCCCGGCAAGCAGCTGTATATCTCCGACGTGACCCTGCGCGACGGCAGCCACGCCGTCCGCCACCAGTATTCGATCGCCCAGGTGCAGGCCATCGCCCGCGCCCTCGATCAGGCCAAGGTGGACTCCCTCGAAGTGGCCCACGGCGACGGCCTGCAGGGCTCCAGCTTCAACTACGGTTTCGGCGCCCATACCGACCTGGAATGGATCGAGGCGGTGGCCGAGGTGGTCAGCCACGCCCAGATCGCCACCCTGCTGCTGCCCGGCATCGGCACCGTGCACGACCTGGACAACGCCTACCGGGCCGGCGCCCGCGTGGTGCGGGTGGCCACCCACTGCACCGAGGCCGACGTGTCCCGCCAGCACATCGAGCACGCGCGGACGCTCGGCATGGACACCGTCGGCTTCCTGATGATGAGCCACCTGACCAGCCCGCAGCACCTCGCCGTGGAGGCGAAGAAGATGGAGGGTTACGGCGCCACCTGCATCTACGTGGTCGACTCCGGCGGGGCGATGCAGATGCAGGACATCCGCGAGCGCTTCCGCGCGCTGAAGGACG
>NZ_JBHRSJ010000021.1:0-57894 GCF_042643485.1 Azotobacter bryophylli
AGCTTCTGGGAACGGGCCTTGGCGGTCAGCGCGCGCCAGGCCGGCAGGGCGCGCTCGGCGGCCTCGATGGCACGGCGGGTCTCGGCCGCGCCCAGCTTCGGCACCCGGCCGAGCAGTTCGCCGGTGGCCGGGTTGTGCACGTCCAGGGTCCGGCCGGCGTCGGCGTCCTGCCAGCTACCGTCGATATAGGCCTGCTGGCGCAGCAGGCGGGGGTCGTTCAATTGCACAGTCATGGGCACTCTCGAATCAGGCAGATTGAGTCCGCAGACGCTCGCCGCGTCCACGCAACCATTCCAGGGTCAACAACAGCACGGTGGAAAAACCGATCAGCAGGGTGGCCGCCGCCGCGATGGTCGGGCTCAGGTTCTCGCGGATGCCGCTGAACATCTGCCGCGGCAGCGTGGCCTGCTCGGGCCCGGCGAGGAACAGGGTGACCACCACTTCGTCGAAGGAGGTGGCGAAGGCGAACAGCGCACCGGAAATCATCCCCGGAGCGATCAGCGGCAGGGTCACCCGGCGGAACGCGGTCAGCGGCGAGGCGCCGAGGCTGGCGGCGGCGCGCACCAGGTTGTGGTTGAAGCCCTGCAGGGTGGCCGACACGGTGATGATCACGAAGGGCACGCCGAGCACGGCGTGCATCAGGATCAGCGACAGGTAGCCGTTGCCCAGGCCGAGCGGCGCGAAGAACAGGTAGCTGGCCACGCCGACGATCACCACCGGCACCACCATCGGCGAGATCAGCAGGCTCATCACCAGCGCCTTGCCGCGGAATTCGCCGCGGTTCAGGCCGATCGCCGCCAGGGTGCCGAAGCCCAGGGCCAGGGCGGTGGCCGCGGGGGCGATGATCAGGCTGTTCTTCAGCGAGCGCATCCATTCGGCGGACATGAAGAACTCTTCGTACCAGCGCAGGGAGAAGCCCTGCAGGGGGTAGACCAGGAAGGTGCCGGAGTTGAACGACAGCGGCACGATCACCAGCACCGGCAGGACCAGGAACAGCAGGACCAGGGCGCAGATGACCCGGTGGGAGTAGTGCCAGACGCGTTCGACCGGCGACATGTAGGGACTCAGCATCTCGACCTCCTCAAGCCAGACGCAGGCGGCTCGCGCCGACCAGCCAGCTGTAAACCACGTATAGCACCAGGGTGGCGAGCAGCAGCAGTCCACCCAGGGCGGTTGCCATGCCCCAGTTGATCGAGGTGTTGGTGTAGAAGGCCACGAAGTAGCTGACCATCTGGTCGGTCGGGCTGCCGAGCAGCGCCGGGGTGATGTAGTAGCCGATGCACAGGATGAACACCAGCAGGCAGCCGGCGCTGACGCCCGCCAGGGTCTGCGGGAAGTACACCTTCCAGAAGCTCAGCAGCGGGTGGCAGCCGAGGGAGACCGCGGCGCGCATGTAGGTCGGCGAGATGCCCTTCATCACGCTGTAGATCGGCAGGATCATGAACGGCAGCATGATGTGCACCATGGCGATGTACACGCCGCTGCGGTTGAACACCAGCTGCAGCGGCTGATCGATGATGCCCAGACTCTGCAGCGCGCCGTTGATCAGGCCGCCCGACTGCAGCAGCACGATCCAGGCCGCCACCCGCACCAGGATCGAGGTCCAGAACGGCAGCAGCACCATGATCATCAAGAGGTTGCTCTGCCGGGCCGGCAGGCTGGCCAGCAGATAGGCCAGCGGATAGGCCAGCACCAGGCAGATCGCGGTGATCACCAGGCTCATCCAGAAGGTGCGGGCGAAGATGTCCAGGTAGATCGCCTGGGCCGGGGCCGCCTCGGCCAACTCGCCCAGGTCGTCGATGCGGTGGTCCAGCGCGGCCAGCAGGTAGTACGGGGTGTATTCGCTGGTGTTGCGCCGCAGCACCTGCCAGTAGGCCGGGTCGCCCCAGCGCTCGTCGAGGCGCTCCAGGGCGTCCTTGTAGGAGGCCGGCTCGCTCTTGAACGGCAGCGCCCGGGCGGTCTTGGCGATCAGGCTGCGGTAGCCGGCCAGTTCCATGTTCAGGCGCTTGGACAGGTCGCCCAGGGTCTGATGGCGGCGCGCCTCGGCCAGATCAAGGCTCAGCGCCCGATAGGCCGGCTCGTCCGGCAGCGCCTTGCCGTCCCAGGCGGCAATGGCTTCGACGGTACGCGGCAGGCTGCCCACCACCTCCGGGTTGTGGGTGCTCTTGTAGAGCAGGGCGGCGATCGGCACCAGGAACACCAGCACGACGAACAGCAGCAGCGGCAGGATCAGCGCCTGGGACTTCAGGCGGTTGATCCGCTCGGCGCGGGCCAGGCGTTGTTTCAGGCTGGGGCCGTCGGCAACCTCGGTCATTGGCAGGGTTGTGGTCATGGCCATATCGGACTCCGGAAAAGCGGGGGCTCCCTCACGGCGAGGCGGGGAGCCTTGCGGTCTGTGCTCAGTTGCGTGCGGCCCAGGCATTGAAGCGCTGCTCGAGCTGCTCGCCGTAGTCGGCCCAGAAGGTCACGTCCATCGCAACCTGGTTGGCCAGGTTGGCTTCGCTGGTCGGTAGCTTGGACATCGTCTGCGGGCTCATCAGTTCGACCGCCGACTTGTTCACCGGACCGTAGCTGATGTGCTCGGCGTAGCTCTTCTGCTGCTGCGGCAGCAGGCTGAAGGCGATGAACTTCTTCGCCGCCTCCTGATCCTTGGCCCCTTTCGGGATCGCCCAGGAGTCGAAGTCGTAGACGCCGCCGTTCCAGACCACCTGCAGGTTGCTCTCCTTCTGCACGCTGGCGATGCGGCCGTTGTAGGCCGAGCTCATCACCACGTCGCCGGAGACGAGGAACTGCGGCGGCTGGGCGCCCGCCTCCCACCACTGGATGTGCGGCTTGAGCTGTTCGAGCTTGGCGAAGGCGCGGTCCTGGCCTTCCTTGGTGGCCAGCACGGCGTAGACGTCCTTGGGCGCGACGCCGTCGGCCATCAGGGCGAATTCCAGGGTGTACTTGGCGCCCTTGCGCAGGCCGCGCTTGCCGGGGAATTTCTCGGTATCCCAGAAATCCGCCCAGCCGGTCGGCGCGGTCTTCAGCTTGTCGGCGTTGTAGGCCAGCACCGTGGACCAGACGAAGAAGCCGACGCCGCAGGGCTTGATGGCGCCGTCGATGAAGGCGTCGGGGTTGCCGAACAGTTCCGGGTCGAGCTCCTCGAACAGGCCCTCGTCGCAGCCGCGGGACAGTTCCGGCGTCTCCACTTCCACCAGGTTCCAGGACACGCTGCGGGTGTCGACCATGGCCTTCACCTTGGCCATCTCGCCGTTGTACTCGCCGGCGAGGATCTTGCCGCTGCCGCCCTGCTCCCAGGGCGCGTAGAACGCCTTGGTCTGCGCGATCTTGTTGGCGCCGCCGAAGGAAATCACCGTCAGGTCGGCGGCCATGGCCGGCATTCCGCAGGCAAGAGCCACTGCCAGCAAGGAGGTTTTGAAGGACTTGCTCATGATGCTCACTCCATATGGCGAAAAGGACTCACTGGCTCGCGGCCAGCGGATCGAGGGCGCGGGCGTGTTCGACCTGCCAGCCGATGGGTACGACATCGCCCACCGTCAGGCTCGGGTCGAGCTCGGAAACCGGCTGCTTGAGAAAGAAATCGTTCTGCCCGGCCACTTCCAGGCGGATGCGCACGTGGTCGCCGAGGTAGATGAACTCGGCCACCCGTCCGGAGAAGCGGTTCGGGCAGTCGTGGCTGCGGCCGTTGATGCGCACCCGCTCCGGGCGGATCGACAGGCTCACCGGCTCGCCGACCCGGCCGACCTTCACCGCCAGCGCCGAGACCCGCTCGCCGCGCGCCAGGCCGACCACGCAGCGCTCGCCGTCCTGTTCGAGCAGGCGGCCGTGGAGGCGGTTGTTCTCGCCGATGAAGCCGGCGACGAAGCCGTTGCGCGGCTCCTCGTAGAGGGTGCGCGGATCGGCGATCTGCTGGATCTCGCCCTGGTGGAACACCGCCACCCGGTCGGACATGGTCAGCGCCTCGCCCTGGTCGTGGGTGACGTACACCACGGTGACGCCGAGGCGTTCGTGCAGGTGCTTGATCTCCATCTGCATGTGCTCGCGCAGCTGCTTGTCCAGCGCGCCGAGCGGTTCGTCCATCAGCACCAGCTGCGGCTCGAACACCAGGGCGCGGGCCAGCGCCACGCGCTGCTGCTGACCGCCGGACATCTGCGCCGGGTAGCGCCCGCCGAGGGCCTCCAGCTGCACCATCGCCAGCGCGCGCTTGACCCGCTCGGCGATGTCGGCCTTGCCCATGCCGCGCACGCTCAGGGGGAACGCCAGGTTCTCCGCCACCGTCATGTGCGGGAACAGCGCGTAGTTCTGGAACACCATGCCGATGTCGCGCTTGTGCGGCGGCACGTTGTTCAGCGAGCGGCCGGCCAGGCGGATCTCCCCGGCGGTCGGCGTCTCGAAGCCGGCGAGCATCATCAGGCTGGTGGTCTTGCCCGAACCGGAAGGTCCCAGCAGGGTGAGGAACTCGCCCTTGCGGATATCCAGATTGAGATCCTTGACGATCAGCGACTCGCCGTCATAGCTCTTCTGGACGCCGCGAAAGCTGACCAGCACCTCGCCCGCCCCTGCCGTGTTCGTCTGCCCGTCCATAACCATCCCCTCGTTTGCGTAAATCATGGGTACAGACTAAGGACGGCGGAAAATCCGGTAAATCGGGCGCCAGGAGAGATTTCCATCAACCTTGGAGAGGTTCGCTTGTAGGGATTTCCCTACAAGGAAAACCGGACGCGCAGGCGTGCCGAAGCCCCCGCACGGAGAGCCGTCGGGGGCCGCGAAAGGGCCGGAAAACGGGGCGTTAGACCAGCTTGTGCTCCAGGGCGTAGCGGACCAGATCGGCCATGGAATTGACGTTGAGCTTCTGCATCAGGCGGGCCTTGTGGGTGCTGATGGTCTTGTTGCTGAGCGCCATCTGCTGGGCGATCTCGTTGACGTTGGCGCCCTGCACCAGACGCTCGAACACCGAGAACTCGCGCTCGGACAGGGTCGAATGGGGCGGACGCGAATCGGTCAGGCCGACCTCGAAGACCATGCGGTCGGCCAGGTCCGGATCGATGTAGCGCCCGCCGCCGGCGACCCTGCGGATCGCCGTCAGCAGCAGGGCCGGGTCGCTGTCCTTGGTCGCGTAGCCGGCGGCGCCGACCTTCAGCGCCCGCGCCGCCATCTGCGCCTCGTCGTGCATCGACAGCACCAGGATCGCCGGCGGCCGGTCCATCGCGCGGATCCGCGAGATCGCCTCCAGACCGCTCACGCCGGGCATGGAGAGGTCCAGCAGCACCACCTCGCAGGCGGTCTGGCGCAGGTTCTCCAGCAACTGCTCGCCGTTGCAGGCCTCGCCGACCACGGACAGGTCGCTGGCCATGCCGATCAGCTGCTTGATGCCCTCGCGGACGATGGTGTGGTCTTCGGCGACCAGGACCCGAATCACGTACTGCTTCTCCTGCTACTGCTACCCGGCCTCGGCCAGGGTCGATGGATTGTTCAGCGGCACCCTGACGGTCAGGGTGGTGCCCTCGCCCGGACGGCTGTCGATGGCGAGGGTCCCGTTGAGCATCAGGGCCCGCTCGTGCATGCCGACCAGCCCGAACGATCGCGGGCGCTCGCCGTTCACTGCAAAACCCCGGCCATCGTCGCCGATGGTCAGGCACAGGCTCTCCCCCTCGACCTCCAGGCGCAGCTCCACGGTATGCGCCTGGGCGTGGCGAGCGATGTTGGTCAGGGCCTCCTGGAGGATGCGGAACAGGCCCACGGCCTTGCCGTCGGCCAGCGCCGGCAGGTTCTCCGGCACCTCCAGCAGACAGGGGATCTGCGTCCGTTCCTCGAAGCGCCGCGCCTGCCATTCGATGGCCGAGGCCAGCCCGGCGTCGAGGATCGGCGGGCGCAGCGCGCTGGCCACGTCGCGCACCAGTTGGAACAGCTGGGCGATCTGCCGCTTCATGTTGCCCAGGCGCTCGCGCAGCCCCGGATCGAGGCTGGCGTAGCTCAGCTCGCACATGGAGGTTTCCAGCTTGAGGCCGGTGAGCACCTGGCCCAGTTCGTCGTGCACCTCGCGGGCGATGTGCGCCTTCTCCTCCTCGCGCACGCTCTCCAGATGCGCTGACAGTTCGCGCAGCTGCGCCCGCGACTCGGCCAGCGCCAGCTCGGCGCGCTTGTTCGCGCTGATGTCCCAGACGATGCCGTCCCAGACCACCTCGCCGTCGGCCGGGCAGCGGGCGGTGGCCTTGATGTCGACCCAGCGCTGCTCGCCGGAGCGGGTGACGAAGCGCCCCTGCCAGTGCCAGTCGTGGCAGCCGTCGAAGGCCCAGGCCTGAGTGCGCTGGTAGTGCACCCGGTCGTCGGCGCGCACCAAATTGAGGAGCCCGAAGCCGGGCTGGAGCAGGACCGCCGCCGGATAGCCGACCAGCCCCTCGCTGCCCTCGCCGATGAAGGCGAATTCCACCGGCGATCCGGGACTCTGCCGCTCCAGGCGGAACACCAGCCCCGGCACGTTGGCGGCGATGCTCTGCAGCTGCGCCTCGCTCTCCTGCAGGGCGGCCAGGGCGCGGCGGCGCTCGGTGATGTCGCCGAGGAAGACCACCAGGTATTCGGCCTCGCCGTAGCGCAGGAAGCCCAGCGACACCTCGGCCGGCAGCTGGCTGCCGTCGGCGCGGCGATACTCGGTCTCGAAACCGAGCGGGCCGCCGTCGCCGCTGCGCACCCGCTTCCACAGCTCGTGCCAGCGCTCCATGGACAGCGAAGGTTCGAGGTCGCTGAGCGGTCGGTCGATCACCTGACCGGGCAGGTAGCCGAGCATCCGCTCGGCCATGTGGTTCGCGTAGCGCACGCGGCTGTCCCAGTTGATCCAGAGGGTGCCGACCGTGCTGTGGTCGATGGAGAACTTGGCCAGGCGCAGTTCCTCCATGGCCGCGTCGCGCAACTCGACCTCGCGCCGCGCGGCGAGGAGCTGCTCCTCCAGACGGCCGCGCTGGCGACGCAGGGAGAACAGTAGGGCTAGGCAGATCAGCGACAGCAGGCCGAGCAGCAGGCCGACGCTGCGCCAGAAACCGAGGGTCTGCTCCACCCGCGCGTGGCTCGGCTGCTGCAGCCAGCGCCGGTGCAGCTGGTCGAGGGTCTTGGCCGGGATCGCCTGCAGCCCGGCGTCGACGATGACGGCCAGCTGCGGCCAGTCGCGCCGCGAGGCCACGCGCAGCAGCTGCGGCATGCCGATGTCGCCGACGATGGCCAGCTCGGCCAGCTCGGCCTCGCGAGCCACCTGGCCGAGCTGGGCCTCGTCCAGCACGGCGTATTTCGCCTGCCGGCTCAGCACCCGCTGCAGGGCCTCCTGGGGCGAGCCGACCGCCTCCAGGCGCAGGTTCGGGTAGCTGCTGCGCAGGTAGTCGCGCACCGCTTCGGGCACGTCTACGGCCAGCGGCTCCTGGAGCCTGAGCGTCTCCAGATCGAGCGAGCCCAGGCCGTTGCGCTCGCCGACCACTAGGTAGGAGACCCGCAGGTAGGGGTCGGAGAACAGCCAGCGGCGCAGCCCGGCCGGAGTCTGGCCGAGGCCCGGCGCCAGGTCGATGCTGCCGGCGTCGAGCGCGGACTCCAGGGCCTCCTGGGTCTGGAAGGTCTGCCACTGCAGCCGGACGTTCAGCGCCGCGGCCAGCTGCTCCATCAGCTCGACGTTGGCGCCGTAGAGATTGCCTTGACGGCCGTCGATCTGCGCGTAGGGCGCCCGCAGGACCGTCCCGACCCGCCACTGCCCGTGCGCCTCCAGCCAACGCCGCTGCGCCGGCTCGAGCTTCACCGGCGTCCCGGTCCCGGCCGCCTCGGCGCCGAACGGCAGGCACGGCAGCAGGAGCAGGAGCAACCGGCAGAGGGCAAGAAGGCGAACGAAGGGGGCGGATCGCCCCCGCGCAGCAGAGGCCGGTGTCGTCATGAAGGTCGCGGGCACGGGAACATCCGAAGTGAAAAGCGGTGGGCGGGACAGGCGAAGTGCCAAGCCTAGCCGTAGTGCCGCCGCCCGCTCAACGCCCGCGCCTCGCCGGGGCCGGGATGGCCCGCCTCAGAGCACGTAGTAACGCACCGCGACGAAGTGCATGGCGCTGCCGCTGACGACGAACAGGTGCCAGATGCCATGCCAGTGGCGGAAGCGCTCGTCGAAGGCGTAGAAGAGGATCCCCACGGTGTAGAACAGCCCGCCGGCCACCAGCCAGGAGAAGCCGGCGATGCCCAAGCCGGCGAGCAGCGGCTCGACCGCCACCAGGACTATCCAGCCCATCACCGCATAGATCACCACGGACAGCACCCGCGCCTCGGAGCGCGGCTTGATCTCCTGCAGCATGCCGATCACGGCCAGGCTCCAGACCACGCCGAACAGCGACCAGCCCCAGACTCCGCGCAGGGTCACCAGGCAGAACGGCGTGTAGCTGCCGGCGATCAGCAGGTAGATGGACAGGTGGTCGAGCTTGCGCAGGATAGCCTTGGCCCGCCCGCGCACGCTGTGGTAGGTGGTGGAGACCGTGTAGAGCAGCGTCAGGGCGCCGCCGTAGACCGCCACGCTGACCAGCCTGAGCGGCTCGCCGTCCCGCGCCAGCGCGAGCATCCAGACCGCACCCATGGTGGACAGGATGGCGCCGACCAGATGGGTCCAGGCATTGAAGCGTTCTCCTTGGTACATGTGTCTCTACCTCCACGCGTCCGTGATTGCGCGAATGTCCCGGCCGGCGCGGCAGACGCCGGGCCAAGGCGGAGCCGTCCTGCGGCGATCCGACGCAGGCTCCACTTGCTTAACCTTAGCTCGAAGATGCCGCGGGTTCCGCTCGGAAAAGCGCCACCAGCCAGTCGATGAAGACCCGCAGCCGCGGCGTCAGGTGGCGGTGATGGGGATAGAGCACGGTCATCGGCAGGGGCGGCGGGCGGTGCCGCGGCAGGACCTCGACCAGGCTGCCGGCGGCCAGCTGGCGGGCGACGTGGTAGTGCGGGACCTGCACCAGCCCCAGTCCCGCCTCGCAGGCCGCGACGTAGGACTCGCCGTTGTTGACCGCCAGCCGCGCCGGCAAGGTCAGGGGGCGCAGGCATCCGTCCACCGTGAACTCCAGCGGCAGCACGCGGCCGCTGGTGGCCGACAGGTAGTCGACGCACCAGTGCCCGTCGAGCGCCTCCGGATTGTCCGGCACGCCGTGGCGGGCCAGGTAGCCGGGGCTGGCGCAGGTCAGCTGGAGCTGCGGCGGCAGGCTGCGGGCGACCAGGGTGGAATCGTGCAGCTCGCCGATCCGCACCACGCAGTCGACGCCTTCGCGGACCAGGTCGATCATCCGGTCGCCGATGCCGATCTCCAGGGTAATCTCCGGGTAGCGCGCGTAGAAATCCGGCAGGGCCGGAATCACCACCAGACGGCCGAGCGAGGGCGGCAGGTCGATCTTCAGCCGCCCGCGCGGATGGCTGGCAGTCTGCGACAGGGCGCTCTCCGCCTCCTCGATCTCTGCCAGGATGGTCTGGCAATGCCGATGGTAGGACCTGCCGTCCAGAGTCGGGCTGACCTGACGGGTGGTACGCTGCAGCAGGCGCACGCCGAGATGGTTCTCCAGCTGCTTGACCAGCGCCGTGGCCGAGGCGCGGGACATGCCGAGCTGGTCGGCGGCCCGGGTGAAGCTGCCGAGCTCGACGATGCGGACGAAAAGTTGCATGGCCTGCAGACGATCCATGACGGCGACCATTGTTCGGATGATCCGAACAGTGTTGCCATCCGCCGCCGATTTATCAATTCCGGTACCGCCAATACCATCGAACACCAGCCGGCGGCCAAGGCTCTTCGCCGTCACGGCCTTCGCATGACGATCCTGGATGGAAGCCCCACATGGCGCACAAAGATCTTTCGCTCTCCGCGATCACCGCCGGCTTTCTCGCCGTGCTGATCTCCTACTCCGGCCCGCTGGTGATCTTCTTCCAGGCGGCCGAAAGCGCCGGCGTCTCGCCGGCCATGATGTCGTCCTGGGTCTGGGCGATCTCGATCGGCGCGGCCGTGTCCGGCATCTTCCTCAGCTGGCGCTACAAGGTGCCGGTGGTCACCGCCTGGTCGACGCCGGGCACCGCCCTGCTGGTGACGCTGTTCCCCGGGCTCAGCCTGAACCAGGCGGTCGGCGCCTACCTCAGCGCCGCTGCGATCCTCTTCCTGATCGGCGTCTCCGGCTGCTTCGAGCGCATCGTGCGGGCCATCCCCAGGGGCATCGCCAGCGCCATGATGGCCGGCATCCTGTTCCAGTTCGGCCTGGGCGCCTTCCGCTCGGTGGAATCCATGCCGCTACTGGCCTTCTGCATGATCGGCGCCTACGTGCTGCTCAAGCGCCTGTCGCCGCGCTACTGCCTGGTCCTGCTGCTGGTGGTCGGCGTGGCCCTCTCCGCCTGGCTCGCCGGCAGCAGCCTGGAGGGCGTCGAGCTGAAGCTGGCCGCGCCCGCCTTCATCGCCCCCGAATGGACCTGGAACTCGACCCTGAGCCTGGCCATCCCGCTGGTGCTGGTCAGCCTGACCGGGCAGTTCCTCCCCGGCATGGCCATTCTGCGCCACGCCGGCTACGAGATGCCGGCCCGGCCGCTGCTCGTCACCCTCAGTCTGAGCTCGCTGGCGGTCGCCTGCTTCGGCGGCATCACCACCGTGGTCGCCGCCATCACCGCCGCCCTGTGCACCGGCAAGGACGCCCACGAGAACCCGGACAAGCGCTACATCGCCGGAATCGCCAACGGCGTCTTCTACCTGCTCGGCGGCTGTTTCGCCGGCACCATCATCCTGCTCTTCGACGCCATGCCTCGGGAATTCGTCGCGGTGCTGGCCGGCCTGGCGCTGATCGGCGCGATCGGCGCCAACCTGACGGGCGCCGTCGAGGAGGCGGAGCACCGCGAGGCGTCGATGATCGCCTTCCTCGCCACCGCCTCGGGCATGAGCTTCTTCGGCCTGGGTTCGGCCTTCTGGGGCGTGGTCATCGGCTGCGCCGCGCACCTGGTGCTGCACGGCAGCGGCTGGCGCCTGCGCCTGTCCGGCCTCGCCCTGCCGGGCAAGGACTGACCGGCCGCGCCGACCTCGACGCAAACCACCACCATCCAGGAGGACTCCATGCCCAACGTCGTTTTCATCACCGGCGCCACGTCAGGCTTTGGCCGGGCCTGCGCCATCCGCTTCGCCGCGGCCGGCTGGTCGCTGATCCTCACCGGGCGCCGCGCCGAGCGGCTGGACGAGCTGAAGGAGCAGTTGGGCGGCCAGGTGCCGGTGCACGTGGCGCCGCTGGACGTGCGCGACCACGCAGCAGTGCGGGCGCTGGTCGAGGGCCTGCCGGCCGAGTTCAGGGCGGTGAAGGTGCTGATCAACAACGCCGGCCTGGCCCTCGCCCCCGGCCGCGCCCAGGAGGTGGACCTGAACGACTGGCACACCATGATCGACACCAACGTCACCGGCCTGGTCAACGTCACCCATGCCCTGCTGCCGAGCCTGATCGAGAACGGCGCTGGCGCAAGCATCGTCAACCTGGGCTCGGTCGCTGGCCAGTGGCCCTACCAGGGCAGCCACGTGTACGGGGCGACCAAGGCCTTCGTCCGCCAGTTCAGCTACAACCTGCGTTGCGATCTGCTGGGCACCGGGGTACGGGTCACCGACGTCGCTCCGGGCCTCGCCGAGAGCGAGTTCACCCTGGTGCGCACCGGCTGGAACCAGGAGGCCTACGACAAGCTCTACCGCGATACCACCCCGCTGCAGCCGGAGGATATCGCCGAACAGGTCTTCCACGTCGCCACCCTGCCGCCGCACATCAACATCAACCGCCTGGAGATCATGCCGGTACGCCAGGCCTGGGCCGGCTTCGCCATCGACCGCGACTGAGCCGCGCGTCTCAGAGCTCGTTGCCGTTGCGCGCCGGATCGCCCTCCCCGGCCAGGGCGATGCCCTCCGGCCGGCACGGGCGGAACAGGTCGCGCTGCGGCTGGTAGGCGTCGGTCCGCACGGCCATCAGGCCGAGGACCGAGTGGAACAGGTTGTCGTGGGACAGCGGTGCGGCGCGGCGCTTTTCGAGGCAGGCGCTGCGGATGCCCTCGCGCCGCTGCAGTCCCTCGGACAGCCAGAGGATCATCGGGATGTGCTTCTGCTCGTCCGGGGCCATGGCATAGGGCAGGCCGTGCAGGTAGATGCCGTTCTCGCCCAGGGATTCGCCGTGGTCGGAAAGGTAGAGCATGGCCGTGTCGAAGCGTGCGGCGTTGCGTTCGAGCAGCTCGATGGTGCGCTTGAGCACGTGGTCGGTGTAGAGCAGCGAGTTGTCGTAGGCGTTGACGATGCTCTGCGGCGTGCAGCGG
The DNA here is from genome assembly GCF_042643485.1 of Azotobacter bryophylli. Taxonomy (NCBI): domain Bacteria; kingdom Pseudomonadati; phylum Pseudomonadota; class Gammaproteobacteria; order Pseudomonadales; family Pseudomonadaceae; genus Azotobacter; species Azotobacter bryophylli. Next base: position 12,307 of record NZ_JBHRSJ010000021.1, read on the forward strand.
TCCAGCTGGCTGTCGGCACAGGCCGGGGCGAAGCGAGCGAAGGCCGGCGGATAGCGCTTGAAGTAGGCCGGGCCGTGGCTGCCCTTCATGTGCAGCACCACCACGGCGTCGCGCTCCAGCCGGTCCAGATGGTCCTGCAGGCCGACCAGCAGGGCCTCGTCGTGGCACGCGCCGTCCCGGCACAGCTCCGGCAGTTGCAGGGCGGCGATGTCCTCGCTGGGCACCCGGTCGCAGGCGCCCTTGCAGCCGGAATTGTTGTCGCGCCAGAGCACGGCGACGCCGGCGCGCTGCAGCACGTCCAGCAGGCCCTCACGGCTCTTGGCGTAGGCGTCCCGGTAGCCGTCGCGGCCGACGTCGAGGAACATGCAGGGCACCGAGGTCGCGGTGGCGGTGCCGCAGGAGCGGACCTCGGTGAAGCTGACGACCCGGGCGGCGGCCAGCTCCGGGTTGGTCGGGCGGCCGTAGCCGTTGAGCGAGAAGTTCGCCGCCCGCGCCGTCTCGCCGACCACCAGCACGGTGAGCCTGGGCTTGCCGGCGCCGCCGGCGGGCAGCACCCGGTGGGCGTCGGCGCCGACCACCTGCAGTCTGGCCGGGGTCTGCAGTTGGCGGCTCGCGTAGCTGTGCACGGCGCCCACCAGGTTGGAGGGGGTCAGCAGCAGGCGCAGTTCGCGGTGGTTGCGCACCAGCGAGGCGTAGGGCTGGTACAGGCTCAGGACGATGCCGCCGATGCCGGCGAGGGCGAAGGCGATGCTGCCGAGCTTGAGCGCCAGCTCGCGCCGCCACGGGCCGACGACCAGGTGCACGCGGCCGAGCAGCAGCACCGGCAGCACGCCGAAGGCGCCGATCCACAGCAGCATCCGCCCGTTGACCAGCTCCAGCGCTTCGCCGCGGTCGGTCTGCAGCACGTTGGCGAGCATGTCGCCGTCGATCAGGACGCCGTAGCTGTGGATGAAATAGCTGGCCGTCGCCGCTAGCAGCATCAGCGCGCCCAGCACCGCCCGGGTCGCCCTCCCCCAGGCCAGCAGGCTGAGCAGGCCGAACAGCCAGAGCCAGACGAACAGCGGCAGGCTGAGCAGGAACAGCGGGTTGTCGTTGTCCAGGCCGCCGACGCCCTGCCACACCGTGCGCCAGAACGGCAGGTTGGTGCCGAGCATCAGCCACAGGGCGACGAGCATGGTCAGGACAGTGCGGCTGGTACTCAGGGGCCGGCGGGGCGGGACCTTCTCAGGCATGTCGACCTCCCGGGCCGGGCGGCGAGGACTGCGGCGGAAAGCGGCGGACGGCTGGCTCACGGGCAGGCTCCGGGGAACGAAGACCAGGGACGGCGCCGACCGGAACGGCCACGGCGATCAGAGGACTACGATAAAGGAGCGCCCGTGAAAAAGCGGTAAAGGATCCGTGACACTGGCGGGAAACTGTCGCCCATCCCTAGACGACCGATCAGCGGCGGGTGCCGGGAGTCACTCCCAGCGCCCCGGCGAGTAGGAGAACACCGGCAGCGACCAGGACCAGCGGATCGCCGCCAAGCGCAGGGCCAGACCGAAGCCGAAGGCCGCCAGCATGGTGATATCGGCGTCGACGCCCAGCTCGATCAGCAGCAGATAGAGCATGGCCACCAGCATCGACACGCTGGCGTACAGCTCGTGGCGCAGCACCACCGGTACGCGCTGGCAGAGGATGTCGCGCAGGATGCCGCCGAAGATGCCGGTGATCATCCCGGCCATGATCACCACCGGGGTCGAGTACTTCAGCTCCAGGGCCACGTTGCAGCCGATCACGGTGAAAGCGATCAGGCCCATGGCGTCCAGCACCAGGAAGATCTTGTACAGATGGCGCATGTAGCGCGCGACCAGCATGGTGCACAGGCCGGCGGAGATGGTCAGGTAGATGTAGGCGGGATGCTGCGTCCAGGACACCGGATAGTGTCCCAGCAGCATGTCCCGCACGGTTCCGCCGCCCAGGGCGGTGACGAAGGCGATCAGGCCCACGCCGAACATGTCCATATTGCGCCGGCCGGCCGCCAGGGCACCGGACATGCCCTCGGCGGTGATCGCGACGATGTAGATATAGGTCAGCACCACGGACTCCACTTGCAAACGGATCCCGGCAGACGTTGCCGGAACCTCTCAGCGACTCTTCGGCTGGCGAGACCAGCCATCCCAGGTTCCTGGCGCTCCGCTCGTCGGCGCAGGGCGCGGCTCTGGTGGAGCGGCGCCGGGGCGAGTGCTGTTTCTGCTTTTGCTGATAGGAAGCAAAACGCTATCGAAAGGGCCGAGATTTCGGCCCTTCGCTGCGGGGTGACAGGATGGCGGTGCGGATTCTCCACCCTGGGCCCCCGGCCAGCAAGCCCCACTACCGAAGGGGCGATGCCGACCGGGGCGACGCCTCAGCTATCCGAGTCGCGGGCGGCGGCCAGCAGGCTGGCCACCTGCTTCGGCCGGCAGTTCAGATAGAGCGAGGAGGCCAGCCATTTCTGGTCCGGGTAGTAGGAGAACATGAATTGCCCCCCCTTCAGGCTGTCGACCACCATCCGCGCCACTTCCGGACGAACGGCAGGACAACCGAAGCTGCGACCTATGCGACCCTGCCGCTTGATCCAGGCCGGATTCACGTAGTCGGCCGGGTGGATGACGATGTCCCGCTCGCGGGCGCGGTCGTTGATCCCCGGTTCCAGGCCGTCGATCCGCAGGGAATAGCCGTGGCTGCCGAGGTAGCTCTCCTGGGTGCGGAACAGGCCCAGGCTCGACTGGTGGCTGCCATCCAGGTTGGAGAAGCGGGTGGCGTAGTCCTCCCCCGACTTCTGCCCGTGGGCGACGAAGTCCTCGAGCAGCAGGCTCTTGCGCCGCAGGTCGAAGATCCACAGGCGGCGCTGCGAGGACGGCAGCGAGAAGTCGATGACCGCCAGGCGCTGCGCCGGCTCGGAGCCGTTGTTGACGGCGCACTGCATGGCCGCCACGGCGCTGCGCAGCACTTCCTTGTTCAGCTTGGGTGCAGCCTTGGCCAGGCTGTCGGCCAGGGGGATGGAAACCTGCGCCGCATCGGCGAAGGAGACGGAGAAGAGAACGGCAAGACTGGCTACGGTCGGCAAAAGGCGCCGAAGAAAGGAAGTAGTCATGAAAAGGAAAGCCTCTTGATGGATTTTCGCACGTCCTGTCGCCGTCCTGGCTCGACTGCGTATGATGAACCGCACCGGCACTGTCTGGCCTGCCGCTTATGTTGGTTTTGTTTAACAGGCCGTTTTGGAGCGCTGTAATTGTATAAAAAATGCACACCCCTGTTAATCGGTCTGTTCGTCGCAGCCCAGCTGATACACCCCCAAGCACCCCAGGCAGCCCCGGACCACCTCGACCAGGACGAGGCCATCCGCCTCGAGCTGGAGCAGCCGCAGCTGACCTGCACCACCCCCGCCGTACCACTGGATCAGTCTAGCCGGGAAGCGCTGACAGCCTTCTACCACCAGTTCGACTTCCAGGCAGTCTGGCGCAAGTCTGCCAGATTGAGGCAACTGCTGGGCCAACTCGAGCAACTGGCCGACGACGGGCTCGATCCGGCGACCTACCATGTCGAGGCCCTGCGCCAGCTCGCCGGCGACGAGGCCACCGCGCCGGACCAGGATGCCTGCACCGAGGTCCTCGCCACCCATGTCTACCTGCAGGCGTTGCACCACCTCGGCAACGGCCGCCTCGACCCGGCCGGTCTGGAGCCGATCTGGCACGCCTACAGCAGCCACACGGCGACTCCGCCGGCGCTGTTCCCGGCCTTCGCCGTGACCGAGCTGGACGACCTGCCCGCGGCCTTCGAGCGTGCCCGTCCGTCGCTGGAGTCCTACCAGGCGCTGCGCCGCGCCTATGCGGCCCGCCGCCAGGACCCGCCGGGGCCCTGGCCGCAGGTGCCCGAGGGCAAGGTGCTGCAACCGAGCATGACCGACCCGCGCATCCCCGTGCTGGAGCGCCGGCTCGCCGCCGAGGGCTATCTCACCGAGAAACGCCGGCGCGGCGAACCCGCCGATCGCTATACCGGTCGTCTGGTCGATGCGGTGAAGCGCTTCCAGGCGCGCAACAACCTGGACGTCGACGGCGTTCTCGGCCCGGCCACGCTGGCCGCTATGAACGTCATCCCGGCAGCGCGGATGGACCAGCTGCGGGTCAACCTCGAACGCTTCCGCTGGCTGGCCCGGGAGATGGAGCCGACCCTGCTGCTGGTGGACATCGCCGGCGCTCACCTGACCTTCTATCGCGACGGCCAGGCCCTCTGGCAGACCCGTACCCAGGTGGGCCGAGCCGCCCGACCGACGCCGCTGCTCAAGTCGGCGATCACCCACATCACCCTCAACCCGACCTGGACGGTGCCGCCGACCATCCTGCGCGAGGACAAGCTGCCGCACATCCAGCGCGACCCCGGCTACCTGGCCAACCACGGCCTGCGCGTGCTGGACGCCTCGGGCAAGGAACTGAACCCGCGCCGCGTCGACTGGAACAACCCCGGCGGCGTCATGCTGCGCCAGGACCCCGGCCCGCAGAACCCGCTCGGCCAGGTCGCCATCCGCTTCGCCAACCCCTTCTCGGTCTACCTGCACGACACGCCGAGCCAGCAGCTGTTCGCCAAGGAAACACGCACCCTGAGCTCCGGCTGCGTGCGGGTGGAGAAGGCCATGCAGCTGACCGATCTGCTGCTGAGCGAGGCCACCCCGGCCGAACGCGAGCGCATCGTGCAGATTCTCGCCAGCCGCGAGACGCGCAACGTGAAGCTGCCCAGGCCCGTGCCGATCCTGCTGGCCTACTGGACCGCCCAGGTCGACGAGGACGGCGAGCTGGTGTTCAAGGCGGACATCTACGGCCACGACGAGAAGATCCTCGACGCGCTTAAGGGCCAGGACCGCAGCTAGAACTTCACGCCGAGGCTCATGGTCAGGAAGTCCCGGTCCTTCACCGTGCTGTAGCGGCCGCCGAAGAAGTTGGTGTAGGCCAGGCTGGCGCTGTAGGTGTCGCGGTAGTCGGCATCCAGGCCCAGACTGACCGCCTTGCGGCCCTCCTCGAAGTTGCCGCCGGGACTCGGCGAGTAGCCGCTGACGTCGTGGGACCAGGCCAGGCTCGGCTTGAGGTCGACGCCGAGGAAGGCGTCGTTGTAGTCCCAGGTCGCGCGCAGCCGGTAGCCCCAGGAGTCGGCGGTGGTGAAGCCCCGGCTCTCGCAGTAGCGCGCGAGGTTGTCCTGGGCGGCGCCCTGCAGGATCAGGGCGTTCAGCGCCTGGCAGGCGTTCCCCGCCAGCGGGCCGGACCCGAACACCGGGTCGCGGCCGTAGCGCAGCCGGTTCCGGCTCTCCAGGCCGCCGACGTGGGTCCAGCCGACTTCGCCGACCAGGGTCAGGCGGCTGGCGCCCATGACCTCCTCGACGTAATGGGTGAAGGAGGTCTGCAACTGGGTGATTTCCTTGCGCCGGTAGCCGTGCAGGGTCTGCCCCGGGCGCGCCTGCAGCAGCGCCGCCTGCGCGTCTAGCGGGGTCAGGCCGGCACCGAGGATGTCGCTGATGCTGAGCTGCACCGGCGCGTTCGGCCGGTAGCTGATCTCGCCGCGCCAGAGGGTGCCGCTGGGCAGCGTGGAGGAGAAACTCAGGCCGTAGAGGTGGATGTCCTCCGGGTATTCGACGAAGTAGCTCGAGTTGCCGGCCACCAGCAGCGGCGCCTGCCCGGCGGGCAGACCGGCCGCGGCGGCGAAGGTCGCGCGGTCGGCGGCCACGCCGCCGAGGATCGGCAGGCGGCTGTGGTAGTTGATGTAGTAGGCGCCGAAGTCGGTGTCCAGCGGCTCGGCGAAGTAGTGCACGGCCAGCCCCCACTGCCCGCCGTCGCCGGCCTTGCGGTCCTTGCCGCGGGGCACGACGACGCCCTCGTCCGGATCGCCCCAGGTCACGCCGCCGGCCTGCAGCTGGGCGATCGCCGCCGGGGACAGCGCGCTCTGCCGGCTCAGCACCGCCAGGTTGGCGTCGCAGCCGGCGGCCATCACGTCGGACTGGGAGAAGAAGGTGCCGCAGTTGTCCACCGCCGTCCGCTTCCAGGTCAGCTGGTAGAAGGCCTCCATCGACAGGGCGTCGCTCAGGTTCTGCGACAGGTGCAGCAGGTTGACCGGCAGTAGGCCGTCCTTGAACTCGGCGCCGGGACGGCGGAAGGCGCTCACGTCTATCGGGTTGATCGCGCCGATGCCGCTCTGCAGGAAGGCGCTCTCGCCCCAGTTGACCACCTGGCGGCCGAGGCGCACCGAGCCCGGCTGCTCGCCGATGCGGTAGTGGCGGTAGGCATAGGCGTCGAGCAGGCGCGCCCCGGCTGCCCGGGCGGTCTCCTGGCGGCCGCCGTTGTCGATGTCCTTGAACGGGCGCCCCCCGTCCATCAGCTCGAAGTCGTACCAGTAGCGGCCGCTGACGAAGAGGCCGCCCTCCCCGCGCTTCAGCTCCAGCTCGTGGGTGCCCTTGAACAGCTTGGAGAAGGTCTCGCCGCTGCGGAAGTTGAGGCGGCCGTCGTCGGAGATCGAGGCCAGCCCGTGGCCGCCGTTGCCGGCGCCGATCAGGTCCTTGTCCGCCCCGGCCGTCGCCCAGCTGGCGCCGATCGACAGGCGGGTGTCGAGCTGCCCCTCGATCTCGCCGATGTTGAAGGTCACGGCCGCCGCCGGCGACGCCAGCAGGGCCATGCCGACGGCCAGCGGCAGCCCGGTCAGGGACCTGAGCGGATGGGGTGGTGTCATGCGGAAATCCAGAACGACTCGGGAAGGAAAAGCTCGTGTCTCTGACCGCGCTTTTCGCGCAGAGATCACATGCGGGGCGCCGGGCAGCCGACGACCGTCAGCGCCGGCGGGCCCGTGCCGGGACGGCGGGCAAAATAATGCCCTCCATCCATACTTGAGAACATCACTCACCGGCGCGACAATAACAAAGGGGGCGAGCGATGTCCGAGGTCGTCATCGTCAGTGCGGTGCGCACGCCCATGGGCGGTTTTCTCGGCAGCCTGTCCGGGCTCAGTGCCGTCGAGCTCGGCGCCGCGGCGATCCGCGAGGCCGTGTCGCGTGCCGGCATCGAGCCGGCCGCCGTGCAGGAGGCGATCATGGGCTGCGTGCTGGCGGCTGGCCTGAAGCAGGGGCCGGCGCGCCAGGCGGCGCTGGATGCCGGCCTGCCCGCCAGCACCGGCTGCACCACGGTCAACAAGCTGTGCGGCTCGGGCATGAAGGCGGTGATGCTGGCCCACGACCTGCTCCAGGCCGACACCGACCAGGTGCTGCTGGCCGGCGGCATGGAGAGCATGTCCAACGCCCCCTACCTGCTGGAGCGGGCGCGGCTCGGCCTGCGCCTAGGCAACGCCGGGCTGCGCGACCACCTGTTCCTCGACGGCCTGGAGGACGCCCGCAGTGGCCGGCTGATGGGCGAGTTCGCCCAGGAGGCGGCCGACCGCTACGGCATCGCCCGCACGGCCATGGACACCTACGCCTTCGGCTCGCTGCAGCGGGCCAAGGCCGCCATCGCCGACGGCTCGCTGGCCGCCGAGATCGTCCCGCTGACGGTGCGGACCCGCCAGGGCGAGGTGCGGGTGACGGACGACGAGCAGCCGCTGGGCGCCGATCCGGCGCGCATCCCCGAAATCGAGCCGGCCTTCCGCCCGGACGGGAGCATCACCGCGGCCAACTCCAGCCCGATGGCCGACGGCGCCTCGGCCCTGCTGCTGATGACTGCCGAGGAAGCCCGCCGCCGCGGCCTCCAACCGCTGGCGCGGATCGTCGGCCATGCCACCCAGAGCCAGGAACCGGCCGACTTCACCATCGCTCCGGTCGGCGCCATCGAGAAGCTGCTGCGCAAGATCGGCTGGAACAAGAATCTGGTGGATCTGTACGAGATCAACGAGGCCTTCGCCATGGTCGCCATCCTGGCCATCCGCTGCCACGGCTTGGACTATTCGCGGGTCAACGTCTTCGGCGGCGCCTGCGCCCAGGGCCACCCGCTCGGCTCCAGCGGCGCGCGGATCATCGTCACCCTGCTCAACGCCCTGCGCCAGACCGGCGGCGCCCGCGGCATCGCCAGCCTGTGCATCGGCGGCGGCGAGGCCACCGCGGTGGCGCTCGAGCTGCTCTGAGGCAGCGGGGCTACAGGGGCGCGGCGCCGGTCTGGTAGGCTCACGCCCTCGTCTTTCCGATCGCGCCAAGGACCCGCCGATGAGCAACCGCCACGCCGTCTTCCTCGACCACACCTCCCTTGATCTCGGCGACCTGGACCTCGCCCCGCTGCACAGGGCCTTCGACGGCTGCGTGCTGCACGAGCGCAGCAGCGCCACGCAGGTGGCGGAACGCCTGCAGGGCGCCCGGGTGGCGATCAGCAACAAGGTACCGCTGGGCGCCGAGACCTTCGCCGCCTGCCCCGACCTCGAACTGGTGCTGATCGCCGCCACCGGCACCAACAACGTCGATCTGGCCGCCGCCCGCGCCCATGGCATCACCGTGTGCAACTGCCAGGGCTACGGCACGCCCTCGGTGGCCCAGCACTGCCTGATGCTGCTGCTCGCCCTGGCCACTTCGCTGCCCGACTACCAGGCGGCGATCCGCGCCGGCCGCTGGCAGCAGGCCAAACAGTTCTGCCTGCTGGATTTCCCCATCGTCGAGCTGGAGGGCAAGACCCTCGGCCTGCTCGGCCACGGCGAACTGGGCCGCGCCGTCGGCCGGCTGGCCGAAGCCTTCGGCATGCGCGTACTGCTCGGCCAGTTGCCCGGACGTCCTGCCCGCAGCGATCGCCTGCCGCTGGACGAACTGCTGCCGCAGGTGGACGCCCTCAGCCTGCATTGCCCGCTGAACGAGCACACCCGCAACCTGATCGGCGCCCGCGAACTGGACCTGATGAAGCCCGGCGCCTTCCTGATCAACACCGCCCGCGGCGGTCTGGTCGACGAGCAGGCTCTGGCAGATGCCCTGCGCGCCGGGCATCTGGGCGGCGCGGCGACCGATGTGCTCAGCGTCGAGCCGCCGCGGGACGGCAACCCGCTGCTGGCCCCGGACATCCCGCGGCTGATCGTCACCCCGCACAGCGCCTGGGGCAGCCGCGAGGCGCGCCAGCGCATCGTCGACCAGCTGGCCGAGAACGCCCTCGCCTATTTCGCCGGCGCGCCGCGGCGGGTGGTCAATTGAGACGGGCGGCCTGCTAAGCTTGCCCCCTTTTTTCCGAGGAGCCCCCATGGACCCGCGTAGCGAAGTGCTGATGCGCCAGGCCGACCTGTTCGGCGGCGACCTGCTGCTGGCCGGCCTGCCGGCCGACGATCTGCTCGGGCAGTTGCCTGCCGCCCACGGCTGGAGCTGGCATGCCGGCGAGCACGCCGCGCAGGAAGCGCGCTTCCCCGGACGCAGTCTGTTCGGCGTCGCCCCAGGCGAGCGGCCCTTCTCCTCCGCCGTGCTGTTCCTACCGAAATCCCGCGAGCTGGCCCGCTATCTGCTCGACGCCCTGGCCGCGCGCCTGGTCGGCGGCGAACTGTTCCTGGTCGGCGAGAAGCGCGGCGGCATCGAGAGCGCCGCCAAGCAGCTCAAGGCCTACGGCCAGCCGCGCAAACTGGACAGCGCGCGCCACTGCCAGCTGTGGCAGATGACGGTGGAGCAGGCCCCACCCGCCCCCGACCTGGACGCTCTCGCCCAGCGCTACCATCTGGAGCTGGACGACGGCCCGCTGGAAGTGGTCAGCCTGCCCGGAGTATTCAGCCACGGCCGCCTCGACCGCGGCACCGCCCTGCTCCTGCAGTACCTCGGCGCTCTGCCCCAGGGTCCGCTGCTGGACTTCGGCTGCGGCGCCGGGGTGCTCGGCGCGGTGCTCAAGCGCCGCTATCCGCAGAGCACGGTGACGCTGCTGGACGTCGATGCCTTCGCCGTCGCCAGCAGCCGCCTGACCCTGGCCGCCAACGGCCTGGAGGCCGAAGTGGTTGCCGGCGACGGCATCCAGGCCGCCCCCGCGGGACTCGCAGCGATCCTCAGCAATCCGCCGTTCCACCAGGGCGTGCACACCGACTACCAGGCCAGCGAGGACCTGCTGCGCGAGGCCGCCCGGCATCTGGCGCCCGGCGGCGAGCTGCGACTGGTAGCCAACAGCTTCCTCAAGTACCAGCCGCTGATCGAGGAATACCTCGGCCCCTGCCAGACCCTCGCCGAGGCCGAGGGCTTTCGCATCTACCGGGCCGGCCGACGCGCCTGAGCCTGCCTGCGGAGCACGCCGGGATTGCCCGGCGCGCCCGGCTTGGGCACAATGCGCCCCGTCCTAGGGGAGTAGTCTCCTGCGAGCGTCCGCTCGCCCGGCACCCGTCAACATACTTGGCCAACCGGCCATGGCGCGTGCGACCCCGGCCCATGCGGCCCCGGGTTTGACAAGACCTATGACACGTACACCTGACCCGGGGCGGGGAGGTGCGCGTGTCATGGAAGAATGTCGACCCGCCCCTTAGGAAATCCGATGGAATCGCTCTTCGTTCCCACCCTGATCGTTGCCTTGGCCGAGATCGGCGACAAGACGCAACTGCTCGCCCTGCTGCTCGCCGCCCGCTTCCGCAAGCCCTGGCCGATCATCTGCGGCATCATCGTCGCCACCATAGCCAACCACTTCGCCGCCGGTGCCGTCGGCACCTGGGTCGCCGGCTTCTTCAGCCAGGCCCAGCTGAGCGCCATCCTGGCCGTGGCCTTCGCCGCCGTGGCCATCTGGACCCTGGTGCCGGACAAGCTGGACGAGGACGAGGAATCCGGACTCAAGCGCTACGGCCCGTTCCTCACCACTCTGATCGCCTTCTTCCTCGCCGAGATGGGCGACAAGACCCAGATCGCCACGGTGATGCTGGCCGCGCAATATCCGCATTTCGTGCTGGTGGTGATGGGGACGACCCTGGGCATGCTGATCGCCAACGTGCCGGTGGTGCTGGCCGGCAACTTCGCCGCCGACCGTCTGCCTCTGACACTGATCCGCCGCCTGGCCGCCGCCGCCTTCGCCGTCCTGGCGGTGTACGCCGGCTACGAGGCCATGAAACTGGCCGGCTGGCTGTAGGGAGCCGTAATGGACGGGATGGGCGCCCCATCCCGTCCGAAAGCGCTCGCCGCTACTTGCCCTTGGCCTGCTCGTACAGCGGCATGACCTTGGGAATCGCCGACTGCAGGGCGGCGGTGCGGTTGCCCGGCGAGGGGTGGGTGCTGAGGAACTGCGGCGGCTGGCTGCCGCCGGCCTGGGTCATCTTCTGCCACAGGGTCAGCGCCGCATTGGGGTTGTAGCCGGCGCGGGCGGCCAGCTCCAGGCCGATCAGATCGGCCTCGTTCTCGTTGGCCCGGCTGTTGGGCAGGGTCATGCCCAGCTGCACTGCGGTGTCGGCCAGCTCCATGTCGGCCGCCGGCAGCCCGAGCAGGGCGCTGGCGCTCTGCTTCGCCAGATCCACGCCATAGGCCTGGGACATCGCCTCGCGGCTGTGCTCGCGCAGGGCGTGAGCGATCTCGTGGCCCATGACCGCGGCGATCTCGTCGTCGGTCAGCTGCAGCCGGTCGATCAGGCCGGTATAGAAGATGATCTTGCCACCCGGACCGCAGCTGGCGTTGAGCTCGTCGCTCTTGATCAGCGCGACCTGCCATTGCCACTGGGCCGCGTCGGGGCGGAACACCGGGGCCTGGGCGATCAGCCGCTGGGCGATGGCGTTCAGGCGCTTGGCCTCGGCGCTGTTGCTGTCCAGCACGCCCTTCTGCGAAGCCTCGGCCAGGGTTTTCTGGAACGAAGCCTCGTACATCTGGTTGACCTGCTGGGTGGAGAGCATGCTGAACATGTACTGCTTGCGCTCGACGCCGACGGCACCGCCACTGGTGGTGTTGACTACCTGACAACCCGCCAGCAAAAGCGCGCTGGCCAGCCCGGTGAAGTGAAGCGTTCTGCCCATGTAGGAACTCCTGACGAACATGGCCGCCATCCTAGGCCGCCGGCATGGGGGCGGCAACCGTATGCCGACAGCATGAGAAAAGTAAGCCACAGACCGTTGGCGAGCGGAAAGTTCCCTGCAAGACGGCATTCGTCACGCCGGCGTCAGGCACTCGGGCGCATCCAGTCGGGGATCGTTCACCAGATCGGCCAGCACCCGCTCGCGCAGCGGTGGCTGGGGCCTGGTCAGCAGGGCTCGCAGCTCGGGCTGAGGCGCCTCCGCATCCAGCCAGCTCGCCTGCCCGGCCTCATCGAGAAGCAGCGGCCGGCGCAGGCTGGCCGCTGCCTGGGTGACCAGCGCGAGGCTCAGGTACACCTGCCCGGCAACCGGGTAGGCCTCCCAGATGGCGGCGAAGTACAGCAGCGACGCCTCGGCGCTCATCCAGTAGGGCCGCTTGCGCCCGCTGCCGCGCCACTCGTAGAAGCCGTTGGCCGGCACCAGGCAACGGCGCTCCCGGAAGGCCTCGCGGAACATGGGCTGTTCGGCGAGCGTCTCGGCCCGGGCATGGGCCGGGGTGCGCGACAGATCGGTCAGCCAGGCCGGGGTCAATCCCCAGCGCGCCCGCGCCGCCTCGCGCCCGCCTTCGGCGCCGCGCAACATCAGCACCGAAGCCCCCGGAGCGATGTTCCAGTGCGGCTGCTGGTCGGCAGGGAAGCCGGGCAAGGCCGCCAGGGCCGGAGTCCAGCGAAACAGGGCATAGCGTCCGCACATGCAGGAAACCACTCGGAAGCGTTGGAGAAATAGAGCACGGCTTGCCGTGTCGGCAATTCGCAAGGCAAGCTCTTCGACTCGGCCCTGCGGCAGGTGGCATTGTACTGGTCGGGCGCCCACCGTGCCCGCCTGGCAACCAGCCCCTGCCCCCGGTCGAATTCGGCAATTCTGGCGCATGGATACGCATGCCGGTCTCGCTTGAGTTATAGCTATAATTGGCGGCCGATTTCCGTAGACGACGAGCGCGACCCGCCGCACCTCGGCTGCACTCTCCGGGGCCTTTTTTCTCCAGTCTTATTCAAGAGCGTATGATGGGCGAATTCGATGCCATCCGACCCTATGCCGACACCGAGGTTCATGCCGTACTGCAGCGGCTGTTCAACGATGCCAGCTTTCTCAAGATTCTCACCCACTTCCGCTTTCCGCGTCTGGCACGCCGCTTCGGCTGGCTGCTCAAGCCGCTCATAGCCCGCCACCTGCGTGCCGAATTCGCCGGAATAGACAACGTCGCCAGTCTGCAGATCAAGATCGAGCCCTATGTCGACCGCACCATCGAGCGGGCCACCGACGGCGTGACCTACGGCGGTCTCGAACACCTGAAACCCGGCGAGGCTTATCTGTTCCTCGCCAATCACCGCGACATCGTCATGGACCCGGCCTTCGTCAACTACGCGGTGTACCACGCCGGTCTGCAGACGCCGCGCATCGCCATCGGCGACAACCTGCTGCAACGGCCCTTCGTCAGCGACCTGATGCGCCTGAACAAGAGCTTCATCGTGCATCGCTCGCTGACCGGCCGGCGCGAGAAGCTGGCCGCCTACCAGCTGCTGTCCTCCTACATCAGCCACTCGATCCGCGCGGAGGGCGAATCGATCTGGATCGCCCAGGCCGAAGGCCGGGCCAAGGACGGCGACGATCGCACCGACTCGGCGATCCTCAAGATGTTCCACATGAGCCGCAAGGACGAGCCTTTCGCCGAGGTGGTGAAATCGCTTCATCTGACCCCGGTATCGATCAGCTACGAATACGATCCCTGCGACCTGGCCAAGGCCCGCGAGCTGTACATCCGTGCCACCACCGGCAGCTACACCAAGGCACCGGGCGAGGACGACGCCAGCATCGCCAAGGGCATCACCGGCTACAAGGGACACGTACACCTGCATTTCGGGGCGCCGCTGAGCGATCCGCCGGAAGACCCCAAGCTGCTCGCCGCCGAGGTGGATCGTCAGATTCTCGGCAACTACCGGCTGTTTCCGGTGCATTACCTGGCATACGAGATGTGGAGCGGACAGGCCCCGGAAGTTCGGGTGCCGCGGGCGGCGGAACTGTTCCCTGCCGAAGAGGTGGCCCGTGCCGAGAGTGAATGGCAGAAACGCCTGTCCGCCTGTCCGGTCGAGCAGCAGCCGTACCTGATCCTCCAGTACGCCAACCCGGTACGCAACCAGTACCGGGTCAAGGCCGGGCTACCGCTCTGAGCGGACGCCCGATGTCAGAGCTGGGTGCTGCTCCAGGACAGGAGCAGCGCTAGCGACAGGCTGCCGGCGCCGAAGCAATAGAAGAACCGGTTGATCTTCAGGGTCGGCTCGTCGGCCAGACACTCCTCTCCCGCCTCCATACGTCCCTCGCGCACCACCCGGGCGAGCATGCGCTGCTCGCGAATGCGGGTGGCGAGCAGCAGCCAGCTGCCGGCGAAGGCGAAGAACAGCGCCAGCGAATTGAGCAGCTGGGCAGGATAAAGGACGAAAGGAGACCATAAGGTCTGCAGCAACATGACAACCTCCGCATCGGACAGGTGCAAGGGCACGCCTCGTGCACCAATAAAGGGATAAACATAAACCCGTGTCGGGGATTCGAAGGCAGCGCTATCTCCTCCGGCGAGAGGAAGGAACCGTCTGGAAAGCGGTTGCAGGACGCATGCCCATCTCTCCGAAGCTAACTGGCCAACAGCTTGCATGAGCCTGTATGGGCCGGTAGGCACGGGCAGTGGTAAAGGTTCGTGTACCACCTTACCCGATCTGAGCCAGGGAAGGGCTCGCTTCCGATGAAATGCGAGACGGCGCGATGCACCTTGCTTGGGTCCGGAAAACGGTCGTCCGACTTGCCTCGGAACCGGAGACCTTGCCCGGGCAGACGCATCCGCCAATCCGCGGAGGATCTGACATGCAGCACTCTCAATCCCTTGAGCAAACGCTCGACTCCCGGAACGACATGGAAGACATGTTCGGACTGGACTTCTGCAATCACGACGATGCCTGGCTGGATTACTGCTCCCTGGGCGGCCACGAGCATTACGCCCTAGCCTCCCCTGCTCAGCCCGGCCAGCGGCTCGCCAAAGCCGCCTGAGCGATCGACCGACGTCTGGCACTCCAGACTCCCCGGACTGTCCAGAGGCAAAAAAGCCCGGATCCGATCGCTCGGCCGGGCTTTGTCTTATCTGGGAAAAACGTTCAGCGGGCCAGCAACTGACCGATCGAGGGATCCTTGAACGCCCGGGTCATGGCGTCGCTCAACACGTCGCTGATGAGCTTGGTATTGGTCTCCTCGTTCGGCGCCATGCCGAAGCGCTGATTGAGCGTGGCTCCGTAGCGGCCGTTGTAGCTGCGACCGCCACTCATCACGTCGACCCGGAAGGTGGCGCTGATGTCAGCTTCGGTGACGTACAGGCCCTCCTTCGGCGACTGGTATTTCAGCTCCGCCAGGGTGAGGGTCAGTTGCGGCGCATTGTAGGCATTGGGTGACGGGGTGAAACCGAGCAGGCGGACCGCGGCCTCGGCCTGGGTCTGCAGCCTGGGCAGGATGTCCTGCTTGCGCACGTTGACCGAGCTGGTCTCCGGGTAGAGCCCGCCACGGGTTCCCAGGCTCTGCGAGGATCGTCCGTCGACGACCCGGACCACCACGGGCTGACCGTGGCCGACCGCCGTGAGCGGCGCGTTGATTTTCGGATCCGGCTGGATTTGTTGCGGGCTGAGGGCACAGCCGGCCAGACTCAGGCCAGCGACCGCGACCAGACCGAGCAACAGACGTTGCAACATGCTCATGCACTCCATGATCGGGTTGAAGGGCCGCAGTATAAC
Organism: Azotobacter bryophylli; assembly: GCF_042643485.1. NCBI lineage: Bacteria > Pseudomonadati > Pseudomonadota > Gammaproteobacteria > Pseudomonadales > Pseudomonadaceae > Azotobacter > Azotobacter bryophylli. The sequence goes on from NZ_JBHRSJ010000021.1 coordinate 28,034, forward strand.
GGGCCCCGCTGCGCTTCGACAGAGCGCCCAGGCCCGCAGTGCCGAGCTCCGCGCCCGCCCGGCCCCGCAATAAAACTAAAGTTAGGGGTCAACTTTGCCAGTTTGCCGGTATAATGATTAACCGATTAATACGGTCGCCTCCTGATCGGGTAGCAACACGCATTTCAACTGCAGCGCATACAACGCGCCCCGCCCCGGAGAGTCGCCCAGTCGGGCTGCCAGCCAGCAGATTTGCCGGCTCGATTTTCGCCCTTCATGCAGAATTCGTTTGCAAGGAAGCAGACTGTCCCGAACGTCGTACCGGCGCCGAGACGACGACACAACACAAGGTTCACGACTCCAAAAGAGCGTGGAAAGACGGTTTTTTCACTACTTCACAAGAGTGTGGCGAGCAATGATGAACAACAATGCATCCGAAGCGCAGGCCTTTGATGCTCCTCCACCGCGACGTCAAAACACCGTGAATTCAGGGTTCGCCCGCTAGTGTCCTGAACGAAGGTTCGTTCGAGAACACGAAGCCGGACCATGCGGATGTCCAGACGAGAGTCACTGACTGCAGAGCCAGGTACTAAGCTTATATCCTGGCCACCAGCCATGCAGGCATCCGCCATGAGCACCGCCGATCCATCGGCAGTGCCTGTCAAGGAATATACGGATACAACGACCTGGCTGGAGCCGCACATCACAGAAGAGATGTCGCAGCTCGGCCGCCTGATGACGGGCAATGGTCGCAATGCCAATTTGGTGCTGCAGATTTGGAGGCGTTAATGGCGCAAGATAACCACGAAGCAGATATGGTGCTGGTCGGCGCCGGCATCATGAGCGCGACTCTGGGCGTGCTGCTGAAAGAACTCGACCCCAGCCTCAAGCTGGAAATCGTCGAAATGCAGGAATCCGATGCCCTGGAGAGTTCCAACCCCTGGAACAACGCCGGCACCGGCCATGCCGGTCTCTGCGAGCTAAACTACACCCCGCAGGCAGCCGACGGCTCGGTCGATATCTCCAAAGCGGTCGCCATCAACACCAAGTTCGAAGTATCGAAGCAGTTCTGGGCCTACCTGCTCGAGCAGGGCACCTTCGGCTCGGCGAGAACCTTCATCAACCCCGTTCCGCACCTCAGCTTCGTACGCGGCGAGAAGGATATCGGCTTCCTCAGCCAACGCTTCCAGGCGATGCACAAGCACCATTGTTTCGCCAACATGGAATACTCCGAAGACAAGGCGACCCTGGAGCAGTGGATGCCACTGATGATGCCGGGCCGCACCCCGGGCGAGCGCCTCGCCGCCACCCGCACGCTGGGCGGCACCGACGTCAACTTCGGCGCCCTGACCCACCAGCTCCTGCAGCACCTGTCCACCAAGCCCGGCATCAGCATTCGTTACGCCCACAAGGTCACCGGCCTGCAGCGCTCGGGCAAGGGCTGGAGCGTCACCGTCAAGGACCTGAAGAGCGGCGCCAGCAGCGTCACCCAGGCCGGCTTCGTCTTCCTCGGCGCCGGCGGTGGCGCCCTGCCCCTCCTGCAGATGTCCGGCATTCCGGAAGGCCACGGTTACGGCGGCTTCCCGGTCAGCGGTCAGTGGCTGCGCTGCGACAACCCAGAAGTGGTCAAGCAGCACCAGGCCAAGGTCTACAGCCTGGCCGCCGTGGGCTCTCCGCCGATGTCCGTACCGCACCTGGACACCCGTGTGGTGGACGGCAAGAAGTCGCTGCTGTTCGGCCCCTATGCCGGCTTCACTACCAAGTTCCTCAAGCGCGGCTCCTTCCTCGATCTGCCGAAGTCGATCCGCCTGAGCAATATCGGCCCGATGCTGGCCGTGGCTCGCGACAACATGGACCTGACCCGCTACCTGATCAAGGAAGTGATGCAGTCCATGGATGAGCGCCTGGAAACCCTGCGCGGCTTCTACCCTCAGGCCAAGGCCGAGGACTGGCGCCTGGAGATCGCCGGCCAGCGCGTGCAGATCATCAAGAAGGATCCGAAGCGCGGCGGCAAACTGGAGTTCGGTACCGAGATCGTCGCCGCACAGGATGGCACCATCGCTGCGCTGCTGGGCGCCTCGCCGGGCGCCTCGGTTTCCGTATCGGCCATGCTCGACCTGATCAAGCGCTGCTTCCCGGACCGCCTGCAGTCCGAGCAGTGGAAGTCGCGTCTGAAGGATATCTTCCCCGCCTCGGCCGACGATCTGAAGAAGGATGCGGAGCTGTACCGCAGCATCCAGGCCTCGTCGCACAAGCGTCTGGGGCTGACCGACGACACCACTGCCAACCAGTCGGCCGAGCTGATCCAGCTCCGGGCCCACCGCTGAGAAGCAGACGTGCCATGAAAAAACCGCCGGAAGGCGGTTTTTTCGTTTGGGCGACCTGTCAGCAACGAGCGGCCTCGACGATCTCGATATAGGACTCGGCCTGGCGCTGATCGCCAATCAGGGCCAGGAAGTCCCGACCCTGGGCGTCCCGACTGTCGAGGTCGTAGCCCGCCTCGACGAAGAAGCGGATGAAGCGCTCGAAATCCCCCACCCGCAGCCCCCGATAGGCCTTGATCAGCTTGTGCAGCGACGGCGGGGTGGCATCCGCCGGCTCCAGGGCGAGAAATTGCCTGATCTGTTCGTCGCCGATCTCTTCGCCAATCACCTTCTGCTTGTCTTTACGCATCGTCCGCTCCAATCGATCGTTCTGAGAGGCGGGCAGTTTACTGTCCGACCACTTCCCTCTCAACGCGGCGGGAAGCGCTCCTGCGCGGTCGCCAGATAGCCGAGCGCACCTGCATGCCCCTCATCCTTACAGGCCTTTCACCGCGTAGATCCCGGCCGCGTTGCGCCAGTAGCCCTTGTAGTCCATGCCGTAGCCGAAGATGTAGCGGTCGGAGCAACCGAGGCCGACGTAGTCGGCCTTCAGGTCGGGCCTGGCCTTGCGCTGGTGGTCCTTGTCGATCAGCACCGCGGTGAGCACCGCACGGGCTCCGGCCTGATGGCAGAAGTCGACGATGGCGCTCAAGGTATGCCCCTCGTCGAGGATGTCATCGATGATCAGCACATCGCGGTCGATCAGGGAAATCTCCGGCTTGGCCTTCCAGAACAGATCGCCGCCCTGAGTTTCATTGCGGTAGCGGGTGGCGTGAAGGTAGGACAGCTCCAGCGGGAAGCCGAGCTTGGTCACCAGCTTGCCAGCGAAGATCAGGCCGCCGTTCATCACGCAGAAGACGATCGGATTGCGCTCGGCCAGATCGGCATTGATCGCCACTGCCACGCGGTCGATCGCCGCCTCGACTTCGGCTTCGGTGTACAGGCAATCGGCCTCCGCCATGACTTGGCGAATGTGGGCGAGATCGACGGACATGGTATTTCCTCTAGGCTGGGGATTCGTAAAGCGAAACGGTGGCCGGCAAAGGTACCCAGCGGCCCTGCGAACGGCAAGCCGCGACATTCCCGGAACAGGCCTGTCGCTGGCACGGCGGGTGCTTTAATTTATCGCAATCGACCGCCACAGCGACGGAACTCCTCCATGCCCATTCGAGAAATCCGCCACCCCCTGATCCGCCACAAGCTCGGCCTGATGCGCCGCGCGGACATCAGCACGAAGAACTTCCGCGAATTGGCCCAGGAGGTCGGCGCCTTGCTCACCTACGAGGCGACCCAGGACCTGCCCCTGGAAAGCTACCGGATCGAGGGCTGGTGCGGACCGGTGGAAGTGGAGAAGATCGCCGGCAAGAAGATCACCGTGGTACCCATCCTGCGCGCCGGCATCGGCATGCTCGACGGCGTGCTGCAACTGATCCCCAGCGCCAAGGTCAGCGTGGTCGGCCTGGCGCGCAACGAGGAAACCCTGGTCGCGCAGACCTACCTGGAAAAGCTGGTACCGGAGATCGACCAGCGCCTGGCGCTGATCATCGACCCCATGCTCGCCACCGGCGGCTCCATGGCCGCCACCATCGACATGCTGAAGAAGGCCGGCTGCAGGGAAATCCGCGCCCTGGTGCTGGTGGCCGCGCCCGAGGGCATCGCCCTACTGAACGAGCGCCACCCCGACGTGACCATCTACACCGCCTCCATCGACGACCACCTGAACGAGAGCGGCTACATCATCCCCGGCCTCGGCGATGCCGGCGATAAGGTGTTCGGCACCCAGCAGAAGGCCTAGGCGGGGAACGGCACGCCCCGGCAGAGCCCGGCCAGGGCAGCGGCCCAGTCCGGTTGGTCGTTGAGGCAGGGCACCAGGACCAGATCCTCGCCACCCGCCGCCCGGAACTGCTCGCGACCGCGCAGGCCGATCTCCTCCAGGGTCTCGATGCAGTCGGTGACGAACGCCGGGCACATCACCAGCAGTTTCTTCACGCCCTGGGCGGCCAGTTCGTCGAGGCGCTCCTCGGTGTACGGCCCGATCCACTTGGCCCGCCCCAGACGCGACTGGAAGGACACCGACCACCGCTCCTCACCCAAACCGGCCCGCCGAGCGAAGCCCTCGGCGGTACGCAGGCACTGGGCGCGATAGCAGCGATCCAGCACATCGGCCTGGGCCTGGCGGCAGCAGTCGGGGCCCCGCAGGCAGTGCGCACCGGTCGGGTCGGCCTTGTGCAGATGCCGTTCGGGCAGACCGTGGAAGCTCAGCAGCAGATGGTCGAAGCCCCGCTGCAGGTAGGGCTGCGCACTCTTCGCCAGCACGTCGAGGTAAGCCGGCTGCTCGTAGAACGGCGGCAGGACCGCCATCTCCAGCCCCAGGCGGTGCCTGCCCGCTACCCGCCGGGCCTCCTCCACCACAGTGGTGACGGTGCTCTCGGCGAACTGAGGATACAGCGGCGCCAGGGTCACCCGCTTGGCGCCCTGCGCCGCCAGGCGCTTCAGCGCGCCCTCGATGGACGGCTCGCCGTAGCGCATCGCCAGCTCCACCGGGCCGTTCGTCCAGTGCGACTGCACGACCTGCTGCAGGCGGCGACTGAGCACGACCAGAGGAGAGCCCTCGTACCACCAGATGGAGGAATAGGCGTGCGCCGACTGGGCCGGACGCCGGATCAGGATCAGCGAAACCAGCAGCCGCCGCAGCGGCCAGGGCAGGTCGATCACGTAGGGGTCCATGAGGAACTGGTTGAGGTAGCGGCGCACGTCGCCTGTGTCGGTGGAACTGGGGGAGCCCAGGTTGACCAGCAACAGTGCGTGTTCGGTCATGTTCTTTCCTTAAGCAGATCCTCGAGGGCACTGCCGAGATCGTGATGGCGGAAGACGAAGCCGGCTTCGCGCAGGCGGACCGGCACGGCGCGCTGGCCGGCCAGCAGCAGCCCGGCCAGCTCGCCGAGCCCCAGGCGCAGGGCGAAGGCCGGCGCCGGCAGCAGCGCCGGCCGGTGCAGCACGCGCCCAAGGGCATGGGCGAAGTCGGCGTTGCGCACCGGTTGTGGCGAACAGGCATTATAAGGACCGCGAGCGTCTTCCTGCCTCACGAGAAAGTCGATCAGGGCGATCTGATCGTCGATATGGACCCAGCTCATCCATTGCCGGCCGCTGCCGATCGGCCCGCCCAGCCCCAGCCGGAACAGCGGCAGCAGACGCTTGAGAAAGCCGCCGTCGCGCGCCAGCACCAGCCCGCTGCGCAGCAGCACGACGCGCACGCCCAGCGCCTCGGCATGCCCGGCCGCGGCTTCCCAAGCGCCGCAGAGCTGGCTGGCGAAGTCCTGGGTCACCGGCCCCATGTCCTCGTGCAGCTCGCGCTCGCCGCCATCGCCGTACCAGCCCAGCGCCGAGCCGGACACCAGGACCCGCGGCCGCTGCCCACGACTCTGCAGCCAGTCGAACAAGCGGTCGGTCAGGGTGATGCGGCTGGCCCACAGCTCGGCCTTGCGCCGGCGCGTCCAGGGCCGGTCGGCGATGGGCGCGCCGACCAGGTTGACGACCGCATCCAGCGGCTCCTCGCCCAGCTCCTCGAGCCGTCCGACGCCGCGGACCTCACGCCCGCAGAGCGACGGTACCCGTTCCGGGGAGCGGCTCCAGACGCTCAGCCGGTGCCCCTCGACAATCCACTTGCGGCACAGGCCGCGGCCCATCAGGCCCGTACCACCGGTCAGAAGGATATGCATGGCAGGCTCCTCGCATACTCGAAAAGAGACCAAGCGAATGTGAATTTCTCAAGCTTTTGCGCTTAGGTAGTCTTACATTTAGAAATAGAGACTGACGTACAGATGGAAATCAGCCAGCGCCAGGGGTCGACATCTTGCAGAGTAGGATGAACAGGAAGAATTCGTTCTGGGCGCACTCTGCTGTTGAAGGGGAAAGAGGTTCACCATGACGATTGCCATCATTGGCACAGGCATCGCGGGGCTCTCCGCGGCGGGGGCTTTGCATGCAGCCGGACTCGACGTTCAACTGTTCGACAAGAGCCGTGGCAGCGGCGGTCGGATGGCCTGCACACGCAAGGATTTCGGCGCCATCGACATAGGCGCCCAGTATTTCACCAGCCGCGACCGGCGCTTCGCCGACGCGGTTCAGCATTGGCGCAGCCTCGGTTGGGTGGACGAATGGAAACCCAGCCTCTACGACTTCGCCGACGGCCAGCTGCGCCCCTCCCAGGACGAACAGGTACGCTGGATCGGCACGCCGCGCATGAGCTCGATCACCCGCGGCCTGCTCGGCGACCTGCCGGTCAGGTTCTCCTGCCGCATCACCGAAGTCTTCCACGGCAAGGAGAACTGGCATCTGCAGAGCGCCGAAGGCGAAAGCTTCGGCCCCTTCAGCCACGTGGTGGTCGCCACGCCGCCGCACCAGGCGGCGCCCCTGCTGGCGGCGGCGCCGAAGCTGGCCAGTACCGCGGCCGGCGTGACCATGGAGCCGGTCTGGGCCGTCGCCCTGGCCTTCGATCAGCCGCTGGACACGCCGGTCGAGGGCTGCTTCGCCCACGACAGCGCCATCGACTGGCTGGCCCGCAACCGCGACAAACCCGGACGCGCCGGCAAGCCGGACATCTGGACGCTGAATGCCAGCAGCCGCTGGAGCAGGCAGCATCTCGATCTGGACAAGGAAGCGGTGATCGAGCAGTTGCACGGCCTCTTCGCCGAACAGATCGGCTGCGCCGTGCCGCCGCCGACCTTCGCCCACGCCCATCGCTGGCTCTATGCCCGCCCGGCCGCCAGCCACGAATGGGGCGCGCTGGCCGATCCCGATCTGGGTCTCTACGTCTGCGGCGACTGGTGCCTGTCCGGCCGGGTCGAAGGCGCCTGGCTGAGCGGCCAGGAAGCCGCCCGCAAGCTGCTGCAGCACCACACGCGCTGACCTACCGCTCCCGGGCTCGCCGAAGCGTCCCGAATCGCTCAAGCCCCCTTCTTGCCAGACAGCCGATCCGCCGCATGGGCGGACCGGCGAACGGGTCTGGCTATCCTGCCCCGAGCCGCCCCGTCAGGACGACGACCAGCAGCCGCGGGCAACGAAGGAATCAGACGGGTAGCGACTCGACCGCTGCGACCTCCCCCCACAGCAGCGGCAATACCCGCTCCAGCTCGGCCGGCTCGCCGCTGGACCAGAAGCGCGCGCCCACCGAGCCGCCGGCGAGCAGCCCGCCGGCCTGCAGCAGCCGCTCCAGCTGACGAGCCACCGCGGCGCCGGTATCGATCAGGCTGATCGACTCGGGAACCAGCCGACGCAGCAGGGGCTTGATGAAGGGGTAATGGGTGCAGCCCAGAATCAGGGTATCGCAGCCTTCGAGCAGCAGCGGCGCGACGAAGCCTTCGAGCAGCTCGCGGGTCTGCGGGCCGTCCAGCTCGCCGGCTTCGATCCGCTCGACCAGACCGGGACAGGGCTGGGTGACCACCCGCACGTCGCCGGCGAAGCGGTCGAGCAAGGCAGCGAACCGGGCACTCTTCAAGGTGCCGGTGGTCGCCAGCACGCCGACCGTGCCGGTACGGGTGGCCGCCGCGGCCGGCTTCACCGCCGGCTCCATGCCGACCACCGGCAGGCCGGGATGGCATTCGCGCAGTTCGGCCACCGCCGCCGCGGTGGCGGTGTTGCAGGCCAGCACCAGCGCCTTGGCGCCCTGCCCGAGCAGGAAATCGGCGATCCGCCGGCAGCGCTCGCGGATATATTCGGGACTCTTCTCGCCGTAGGGCACGTGGCCGCTGTCGGCGACGTAGAGCAGCGACTCCCGCGGCAGCCGCGCGCGGATCTCGCGCAGCACCGACAGCCCGCCGACCCCGGAATCGAAGACGCCGACGGGGGCGTCACCGCTCATGGTGCGTCCCGCAGACGGAGCACCGGGGATCGCGCCTGACCCGCAGCTCGCGGAAGCGGCTGGTCAGCGCATCCACCAGCAGCAGGCGGCCGACCAGCGGCTCGCCGAAGCCGGCCAGCAGCTTGAGTGCCTCCAGCGCCTGCAGACTGCCGACCAGTCCGACCAGCGGACCGACCACGCCGGCCTCGCTGCAGGTCAGCTCGGCCTCGCTGCCATGACCATAGAGGCAGTGGTAGCAGGGGCTGTCGTCGCGCCGGGGATCGAACACCGAGAGCTGGCCTTCCAGACGGATCGCCGCACCGCTGACCAGCGGCCTGCCGGCGGCCACGCAGGCGGCGTTCACCGCTTCGCGGGTGGCGAAGTTGTCGCTGCAGTCGAGCACCAGATCCACCGCCGCTACCGCTGCGGCGAGGGAGTCCTCGTCCAGTGCCGTGCGCAGCGGCACCAGCGTCGCCTGCGGGTTGATCGCCGCCAGCCGGGCCAGCGCCGAGTCCACCTTGCCCATGCCGACGCTCGGCGTGTCGTGCAGGACCTGTCGCTGCAGGTTGGTCAGATCGACCTTGTCGAAGTCGGCCAGATGTAGCTCGCCGACGCCGGCGGCGGCCAGATAGAGCGCCACCGGGGAGCCCAGTCCACCGAGGCCGACGATCAGCACGCGGCTGCCTTTCAGGCGTAGCTGCCCCGCCACGTCGATCTGCGGCAGGAGGATCTGGCGGCTGTAGCGCAACAGTTCTTCGTCACTGAGCATGGGGCTCTCCCGGCGAAGGTGATGGGTTGGGTCCGCTGCCGACCGGCAGGCGGCCGAGGCTGATGCGCTCGTGGCCGCCGAGGTCGCGGCGGCTCTCCACCTCGACGAAGCCGCGCCCACTCAGCAGTTCGCGCACGGCGGCGGCCTGCTCGAAGCCGTGCTCCAGGAGCAGCCAGCCGCCGGGTTCGAGATGCTCGGGCGCCTGGGCGACGATCAGACGGATATCGTCCAGGCCGTCGGAGCCGGCGATCAGCGCGCTGGACGGTTCGAAACGCACGTCGCCCTGCCCCAGGTGCGGGTCATCGGCGGCGATATAGGGGGGATTGCTGAGGATCATCCCGAAGCGCCGGCCGCCCAACGCGGAAAACCAGTGGCTCAGGAGGAAGTCGACGTTGCCCAGGCCCAGGCGGGCGCGATTGCGCTCGGCCAGGGCGACCGCCTGGTCGATTCGGTCGACGCCGGTCAGCCTCCAGGCCGGCCGCTCCGCCGCCAGTGCCAAGGCGATGGCGCCCGTACCGGTGCCGAGGTCGAGCACACATGCGGGCCTGGCCGGCAACAGAGCCAGGGCGGCTTCCACCAGCAGTTCGGTGTCCGGCCGCGGGATCAGGGTCGCCGGCGCCACCTCCAGATCGAGGCTCCAGAAACCCTGGCGGCCGAGGATGTAGGCCACCGGCTCGCCGGCGCGGCGGCGAGCCAGCCAGGCGGCGAAGCGCTCGGCGGCACCCTCGGGCACCTCGCGCTCCGGCCAGGTGCGCAGGTAGCTGGCCGGCTTGCCGAGGGCCGCGGCGAGCAGCCACTCGGCGTCCAACCGCGGGCTGGGCGAGTCGGGCAGCACGGCGGCGTTGAGCAGGGTTTCGATGCTGGCCATGGCGGCGGCTATCTCCGGTCGTGCGCCGGACAACAGCAGCGCTGTCCGGCGCGGCTCCGCAGGAGGAAAACCGCTGCGCGGGTTTTCCACCCTACGGCATCACAAGAATCAATCGCCCAGCGCGGCCAACTGGTCGGCCTGGTATTCGCTGAGCAGCGGCTCGATCACCGCGTCTACGCCGCCGGCCATGACCTCGTCGAGGGCGTAGAGGGTCAGGTTGATGCGGTGGTCGGTGACCCGGCCCTGCGGGAAGTTGTAGGTGCGGATGCGCTCGGAGCGATCTCCGGAGCCGACCAGCAGCTTGCGCGTCTCGGAGATTTCCTTGTGCGCGGCGGCGTCCTGCTGGTCCTGCAGCTTGGCCGCCAGCCAAGCCATGGCCTTGGCGCGGTTCTTGTGCTGCGAGCGCTCTTCCTGGCATTCGACCACGATTCCGGTCGGCAGGTGGGTGATGCGGATCGCCGAGTCGGTCTTGTTCACGTGCTGGCCGCCGGCGCCCGAGGAGCGGTAGGTGTCGACGCGCAGGTCGGCCGGGTTGATCTCGATCGCCGCCTGCTCGTCCGGCTCCGGCAGCACCGCCACGGTGCAGGCCGAGGTGTGGATGCGGCCTTGGGATTCGGTTTCCGGTACGCGCTGCACGCGATGGGCGCCGGATTCGAACTTCAGCTTGGCGTAGACGCGGTCGCCCTCGACGCGGGTGATGATCTCCTTGTAACCGCCGTGCTCGCCGGGGTTCTCCGAGAGGATCTCGATGCGCCAGCCCTGCTTCTCCGCATAGCGCGAATACATGCGGAACAGATCGCCGGAGAAGATCGCCGCCTCGTCGCCGCCGGTGCCGGCGCGGATCTCGAGGAACACGTTGCGGTCATCGTTGGGGTCCTTGGGCAGCAGCATGCGCTGCAGGCGGTCTTCCAGCTCGGCGAGCTGCCGCTTGCCCTCGGCCACCTCCTCGGCGGCCATTTCGCGCAGGTCCGGGTCGCTATCCTTGAGCAGCGCCTGGGCGCCGTCGAGATCGTCCTGCACCTTGCGGAACTCGCGATAGGCGGCGACCACCGGCTCGACCTCGGCGTATTCCTTGGAATAGGCGCGGAAACGGCTCTGCTCGCTGATCACCTCGGCGTCGCCGAGCAGCGCGGTGAGTTCCTCGTAGCGGTCGCGGATCAGATCCAGTTTGTTCAGCAGGGACGCTTTCATCGTGGTTTCGACTCGGTCTCGTCGAGGGCGAAGAGTTCCTGGGCTATCGCCAGCGCTTCGAAGCGGCCCTCGGCGGAGAATTTCTTCAGCTGCACGCTGGGCGCGTGCAGCAGCTTGTTGGTCAGTCCGCGGGCCAGTTGCGCCAGCGCCTCTTCCGCGGCAGCGCCGTTGGCCAGCAAGCGCAGCGCCTTGGCCAGCTCCTCGTCGCGCAGCCGCGCGGCCTGCTGGCGGTAGGCCTTGAGCACATCCACCGCGGCCAGTTCGCGCAGGCGCAGCATGAAATCGTCGGCGCCGGCGGCGACCAGCTCCTCCGCCGCCTGGGCCGCGCCCTGGCGGTTTTTGAGGTTTTCCTGGATGACTTCGTGCAGATCGTCGACGCTGTACAGATAGACGTCGTCCAGATCGCCCACTTCCGGCTCGATGTCCCGCGGCACGGCGATGTCGACCATGAACATCGGCTTGTGCTTGCGCTGCTTCAGCGCCCGCTCCACCGCGCCCTTGCCGAGGATCGGCAGCTGGCTGGCCGTGGAACTGATGACGATGTCGCTGCCGGGCAGCACCTGACCGATGTCGGCGAGCAGGATCGCCTGAGCGCCGAACTGCTCGGCGAGCATGCTGGCGCGCTCCAGGGTGCGGTTGGCGACCACGATGTGCCGCACGCCCTGCTCGTGCAGGTGCCGGGCGACCAGGGTGATGGTCTCGCCGGCGCCGATCAGCAGCGCCTGGGTGCGGCTGAGGTCGCTGAAGATCTGCTTGGCCAGACTGACCGCGGCGAAGGCCACCGACACCGGGTTTTCGCCGATGGCGGTATCGGTGCGGACCGTCTTGGCAGTGCTGAAGGTGGCCTGGAACAGCCGGCCGAGCAGCGGGCCGACGGTACCGGCCTCGCGCGCCACGGCATAGGCGGACTTCATCTGGCCGAGGATCTGCGGCTCGCCGAGCACCATGGAATCGAGCCCCGAGGCGACGCGCATCATGTGGCGCACCGCCGATTCGTCGACATGGATGTAGGCGCAGGCACGCAGCGCTTCCAGGCTCACCTTGTGGTACTCCGCCAGCCACTGCAGCACCCTGTCCGCCGTCGGGCTATCCTGCTCCAGGTAGAGTTCGCTGCGGTTGCAGGTGGAGAGGATCGCCGCTTCGCGGCTGTCGGTGCTCCGGCAGAGCTGCTTCAGCGCCTCGACCAGTTGCACGGGCGTGAACGCCACGCGTTCGCGGACATCTACCGAGGCGGTCTTGTGATTGATACCGAGGGCGAGGAAAGCCATTCAGGTTCGCTGATCGAAACAGGGAAGCCGGCAATTGTCCTACTTAGACTGTTCGAGAACAACTGTCGCCCTCCATTGTCCCAATTGTTTGGCATGGCGGCAGCCCGAAAGCCTGCGCCCGACCGCCCGGACCACCCGTCCGGACGCTTCAAACATGGGCTTGACCGGCGGCTTGTGTCATGATGTCGCCCACTTTTGGTCCAGCCATCGCTCTCTCTCCCTATGAATAGACTCTTCGCCTCGCTGACCGCTCTGGTACTTCTCGGCGGCTGCCAAAGCATCTCCCAGCCGGACGGCAGCCAACCGACCCAGGAAGCCATGCCGGCGCCGGTCAAGGTCGAGTCGCCGCCGCCGCCGAAGGTGCGCGACTTCAGCGAAGAGAGCCTGTACACCCTGCTGGTCGCCGAACTGGCCGGACAACGCAACCGTTTCGACATCTCCCTCGCCGGCTACGTGCAGCAGGCACGGGAGACCCACGACCCGGGCGTGGCCGAACGCGCCTTCCGCATCGCCGAATACCTGGGCGCCGATCAGGCTGCCCTGGAGACCGTGCTGATCTGGGCCGACAGCGCCCCGAGCAATCTCGACGCCCAGCGCGCGGCTGCGGTCCAGCTGGCGCGCAACGGTCGCTACGACGAATCCATGCGCTACATGGAGCGGGTTCTGCAGGCCCAGGGCGACACCCATTTCGACTTCCTGGCCCTGGCTGCCGCGGAAAGCGACCCCGAGACGCGCGCCGGGCTGCTGCAGAGCTTCGACCGGCTGCTCGCCAAGTCCCCGGACAACGGCCAGCTATTGTTCGGCAAGGCACTGCTGCTGCAACAGGACAACCAGCCCCAGGCAGCCCTGCAACTGCTCGAGAAGCATCCGGCCAGCGAGCGCGAGATCGCCCCGCTGCTGCTGCGCGCGCGTCTGCTGCAGAGTCTTTCGCGCACCGACGAAGCCCTGCCGCTGCTGCGCAAGGGCATACGCCAGCACCCCGACGACAAGCGCCTGCGCCTGACCTATGCCCGCCTACTGGTCGAGCAGGGCAAGATCGGCGACGCCAAGTCGGAGTTCGCCGGACTGGTCCAGCAGTTCCCTGAGGATGACGAGCTGCGGCTGTCCATGGCCCTGGTCTGCATGGAGGACAAGGACTGGGACGAGGCGGCGGTCTACCTGCAGGAGCTGATCGAGCGCGGCAGCTATGTGGATGCGGCGCACTTCCACCTGGGCCGGGTCTACGAAGAGCGCAAGGACCCGCAGAGCGCCCTGATCGAATACCTCCTGGTCGCGCCCGGCAACTACTTCCTCCCGGCGCAGCAGCGCCAGAGCGAGATCCTCCTGGACAGCGGCCACTCCGCGGAGGCCTCGGCGAACCTGGCCAAGGCGCGCGCCAACCACCCGGACTTCGCCCTGCAACTGTACCTGATCGAGGCCGAAGCCCTGTCCAACCGCCAGCAGCAGGACCGTGCCTGGCAGGTCATCGAACAGGCCCTGCAGCAGTTCCCCGACGACCTCAACCTGCTCTACACCCGAGCCATGCTGGCGGAGAAGCGCAGCGATCTGTCCCAGCTCGAGCGCGACCTGCGCTTCATCCTCCAGCGCGAGCCGGACAACGCCATGGCACTGAACGCCCTCGGGTATACCTTGGCCGATCGCACCACGCGCTACGACGAGGCCAGGACCCTGATCGAGCAGGCGTACCAGATCAACCCGAACGATCCAGCCATCCTCGACAGCCTCGGCTGGGTGAACTACCGTCAGGGCAACCTGAGAGACGCCGAACGCCTGTTGCGCCAGGCCCTCGAGCGCCTGCCCGATCAGGAGGTGGCCGCCCACCTGGGCGAAGTGCTCTGGGCCCAGGGCAAGCAACGGGAAGCCCGCCAGGTCTGGAGCAAGGCCCTCAAGGAAAATCCCGACAGCCCCACCGTGCGCAGCACCCAGCAGCGCCTGACCGGATCCGAGAAACGCTGAGCCATGCCCATGCGTCTGTTACGCCAGCTCCTCGCCTTCAGCCTGATCGCCCTGCTGGCCGGCTGCGCCGGCCTCACGTCCCGCGAGGCCCTCGAGGGCCAGGGCGACCCCAGCCGATGGCGGGCGCACAAGGAGGAGATCAGCGCCCTCGACGCCTGGCAGATCAATGGCAAGGTCGGCATCCAGTCGCCCGGCGACTCCGGCAGCGGCACCCTGTTCTGGCTGCAGCGCCAGGACTACTACGACATCCGCCTGTCCGGTCCGCTCGGCCGGGGAGCCACCCGCCTGACCGGCCGCCCCGGCAGGATCGTTCTGGAGATCGCCGGAAAGGGCCGCTACGAGGCCGGTTCGCCAGAAAGTCTGCTGGAAAGGGAGCTCGGCTGGCGCCTGCCGGTGTCGCACTTGCTCTGGTGGGTGCGCGGTCTGCCAGCCCCCGACAGCCACAGCCAACTCACCCTCGACGGCGACAGCCACCTGGCCCGGCTGCAGCAGGATGGCTGGCGAGTCGAATACCAGCAGTACGCCGAACATAACGGCCACTGGTTGCCGGAACGCCTGAAAATTTACGGCAAGGACCTGATCGTCACCCTGGTGATCAAGGACTGGCAGCCGCGCCGACTAGGATTCTGATCATGAAGCAAGCCCAACTGACCCTGCCGGCCCCGGCCAAACTGAACCTGATGCTGCACATCGTCGGCCGCCGCGCCGACGGCTATCACGAGCTGCAGACCCTGTTCCAGTTCCTCGACTATGGCGACGAACTCGGCTTCGCCGTGCGCGAGGACGGCGAGATCCGCCTGCATACGGAGATTCCCGGCGTCCCCCACGACAGCAATCTGATCGTCAAGGCTGCCCGCAGTCTGCAGCAGCAGAGCGGCTGCCCGCTGGGGGCCGATATCTGGCTGGACAAGCGCCTGCCCATGGGCGGCGGCATCGGCGGCGGCAGCTCGGATGCCGCCACCACCCTGCTCGGCCTCAACCATCTCTGGCGGCTCGGCTGGGACGAGGACCGCCTGGCCGAACTCGGCCTGGCGCTGGGCGCCGATGTCCCGGTCTTCGTACGCGGCCGTGCGGCGTTCGCCGAAGGCGTCGGCGAACGCCTCCAGCCGGTCGAGCTGAGCGAACCCTGGTTCCTCGTCGTAGCACCGCAAGTCTTTGTCAGCACAGCAGAAATTTTCTCCGCCCCAGAGTTGACACGAAGCACTCCGCCTATTACAGTTCGCAGCCTTCTTGCAGGGGGTGGTCACAACGACTGCCAACCGGTTGTCGAGAAGCGTTACCCAGAAGTTCGTAACGCTTTGAACTTGCTGAACAAATTTGTTCCTGCAAAGATGACCGGCACTGGAGCTTGTGTGTTTGGGAGCTTCCCAAATCAAGGCGATGCTGATAAAGTCGCCCGCCAACTTCCAGTGACATTGCCGAGCTTCGTCGCTCAAGGTCGCAACATCTCCATGCTGCACCGCAGGCTCGAGGCACTGGCGCAGGAAGCGAATGCCTAGCATTCGATGTTGTGTGATACAGGGGCGTCGCCAAGCGGTAAGGCAGCAGGTTTTGATCCTGCCATGCGTTGGTTCGAATCCAGCCGCCCCTGCCATAACCTCCTCAGGTTTCACACGCGGCGAATCGGCATTGCGAATGTAAACCCACAGGGGCGTCGCCAAGCGGTAAGGCAGCAGGTTTTGATCCTGCCATGCGTTGGTTCGAATCCAGCCGCCCCTGCCATATTTCTGGAAGCTGTTCAAAAATGCTGCTGCTGGCCGCCTTTTTGAGCAGCTTTTTAATTTTCATCAGGTCCACCCTCAGCCGGCAGGTACTGCGCGTGTCCAAGATGATGGTCTTCACGGGGAACGCCAACCCCGATCTGGCGCGTCGCGTCGTACGTCAACTGCATATCCCCCTCGGCGACGCCTCCGTAGGCAAGTTCTCCGACGGGGAAATCAGTGTTGAAATCAATGAGAACGTCCGCGGCAAGGATGTCTTCATCATTCAACCGACTTGCGCCCCGACCAACGATAACCTCATGGAACTGGTAGTGATGGCCGACGCCTTCCGCCGTTCCTCGGCCTCGCGGATCACCGCGGTCGTTCCCTACTTCGGCTATGCCCGCCAGGACCGCCGCCCGCGCTCCGCCCGCGTGGCGATCAGCGCCAAGGTGGTGGCCGACATGCTGGCAGGCGTTGGCATCAACCGCGTGCTGACCGTCGACCTGCACGCCGACCAGATCCAGGGCTTCTTCGACGTTCCCGTGGACAACATCTACGGCTCGCCGACCCTGGTCGACGACATCGAAGACCAGCGTTTCGAGAACCTGATCATCGTCTCGCCGGACATCGGCGGCGTGGTTCGCGCCCGTGCCGTGGCCAAATCCCTGGGTGTTGATCTCGCCATCATCGACAAGCGCCGGCCGAAACCCAACGTCTCCGAAGTCATGCACATCATCGGCGACGTGGAAGGCCGCACCTGCATCGTGGTCGACGACATGGTCGATACCGCCGGCACCCTCTGCCATGCCGCCAAGGCACTGAAGGAGCACGGCGCCGCCAAGGTCTACGCCTACTGCACCCACCCGGTGCTGTCCGGCCGCGCCATCGAGAACATCGGGAACTCGGTGCTGGACGAGTTGGTCGTGACCAACACCATTCCGCTGTCCGCCGCTGCGCAGGCCTGCTCGCGCATCCGCCAGCTGGATATCGCACCGGTAGTGGCTGAAGCGGTCCGCCGCATCAGCAACGAAGAATCGATCAGCGCGATGTTCCGCTGAGGGCCTGGCCCCGGCGAACACTCGCTGATGAAATACGCCCCGCCCCGTGCGGGGCTTTTTGCCAAACGCCCGGACGCTGGTCGCAAGCGGAAGGGCCGAATGGCCATATTGGAGAATGATGCAATGATCGAATTTGCCCTGAATGCCGAAGTGCGTTCCGACTTGGGGAAAGGTGCGAGCCGCCGCCTGCGTCGTAACGCCAACCTGGTTCCCGCCGTGATCTACGGTGGCGACAAGGCTCCCCAGTCCATCAGCCTGCAGGCCAACGAAGTGGCCAAGCTGATCGAGAACGAGGCTGCCTTCAGCCACGTGATCGCCCTGAACATCGCCGGCGCCACCGAGACCGTGCTGATCAAAGCCCTGCAGCGCCATCCGGCCAAGAGCTTCGTCCTGCACGCCGACTTCGTGCGCGTCGTCGCCGACCACAAGCTGACTGCCCACGTTCCGCTGCACTTCATCAACGCCGAAACCGCGCCTGCCGTGAAGCAGCAGGGCGGCGAAGTCTCCCACACCATCTCCGAAGTGGAAGTGTCCTGCCTGCCGAAGGACCTGCCGGAATTCATCGAAGTCGACCTGGCTAAGGTCGAAATCGGTCAGACCGTCCACCTGTCTGACCTGGCTGTTCCGGCTGGCGTCGAGCTGGTGGCCCTGGCCCATGGCAATGACCTGGCCGTCGCCAACATCCACGCTTCCCGCGTGAAGGAAGAAGGCGCCGAGTAATTCCAGCGTCTTCTACAAGAGGGCTCCTGCGATGACTGCCGTGAAACTGATCGTCGGCCTGGGTAATCCCGGCCCCGAATACGACCAGACCCGGCACAATGCAGGGGCCCTTTTCGTTGAGCGCGTGGCGTCCGCACAGCGCGTCAGCCTCAGCTCCGACCGCAAGTTTTTCGGCCTGACGGGAAAATTCACCCATCAGGGCCAAGACGTTCGTCTGCTGATTCCCACCACCTACATGAACCGCAGCGGCCAGGCCGTGGCAGCCCTCGCGGGCTTCTATCGCATCGAGCCGGAAGCGATCCTGGTGGCCCACGACGAACTCGACATGCCCCCCGGCGTCGCCAAGCTCAAGAAAGGCGGCGGCCACGGCGGTCACAACGGGCTGCGCGACATCATCGCCCAGCTGGGCAACCAGAACGGCTTCTACCGCCTGCGTCTGGGCATAGGCCACCCCGGCCACAGCAGCCAGGTGTCCGGCTACGTGCTCGGCCGCGCCCCGCAAGCCGAACGGGAAAAGCTCGACGCCAGCATCGATTTCGCCCTTGGCGTGCTGCCGGATATCCTCGCCGGGGACTGGACCCGCGCCATGCAGCGGCTGCACAGCCAGAAGGCCTGAGCGGCAATGCGCTGCGCGATTCGCCGTCCTGACGACCTATCCCGCCCCTGCGGCGCTCGCACCGTCACGACCTCTCACTAGACTCCACTTTTCCGCGAGGGAAACACCATGGGATTCAACTGCGGCATCGTCGGCCTGCCCAACGTCGGCAAATCCACCCTGTTCAACGCCCTCACCAAGTCCGGCATCGCAGCGGAGAACTTCCCCTTCTGCACCATCGAGCCGAACAGCGGTATCGTGCCGATGCCCGACCCGCGTCTCGACGCCCTGGCCGAGATCGTCAAGCCCGAGCGCGTGCTGCCGACCACCATGGAGTTCGTCGACATCGCCGGCCTGGTCGCCGGCGCCTCCAAGGGCGAGGGCCTGGGCAACAAGTTCCTGGCCAACATCCGCGAGACCGACGCCATCGCCCACGTGGTGCGCTGCTTCGAGGACGACAACGTCATCCACGTCGCCAACAGCGTCGATCCCAAGCGCGACATCGAGATCATCGACCTCGAACTGATCTTCGCCGACCTCGACAGCTGCGAGAAGCAGCTGCAGAAGGTCGCCCGCAACGCCAAGGGCGGCGACAAGGAAGCCCTGGCGCAGAAGGCCATCCTCGAACAGTTGATCCCGCACTTCAGCGCCGGCAAGCCGGCCCGCTCGCTGATGAAAAACCTGGGCGACGAGGAAAAGCGCCTGATCAGGGGCTTCCACCTGCTGACCAGCAAGCCGGTGATGTACATCGCCAACGTCGCCGAGGATGGCTTCGAGAACAACCCGCACCTGGACGTGGTCCGCGCCATCGCCGAGGAAGAAGGCGCGATCGTGGTGCCGGTGTGCAACAAGATCGAAGCGGAAATCGCCGAGCTGGACGACGACGAGGAAAAGCAGATGTTCCTCGAGTCCATGGGCATGGAAGAACCGGGCCTGAACCGGGTGATCCGCGCCGGATACCAGTTGCTCAACCTGCAGACCTACTTCACCGCCGGGGTCAAGGAAGTGCGCGCCTGGACCGTCAAGATCGGCGCCACCGCCCCGCAGGCCGCCGCCGTGATCCATACCGACTTCGAGAAGGGCTTCATCCGCGCCGAAGTCATCGCCTACGAAGACTTCATCCAGTACAAGGGCGAAGCCGGCGCCAAGGAAGCCGGCAAGTGGCGCCTGGAAGGCAAGGACTACATCGTCAAGGACGGCGACGTGATGCACTTCCGCTTCAACGTCTGATCGCCCTCCTCACGAAAAAGCCCCGGACCTCCGGGGCTTTTCGCTTTCAGGGGGCCACTCAGCTTCGCCGCTTGCCCGGCATCTCGATGCCGTGCTGGCGGACCCGGCGATACAGGGTGGCCCGCGAGATGCCCAGGGACTCGGCCGCCGGCCCCGGCTTCCAGCGGTGCCGGGTCAGGGCGTCGAGCAGCGCCTGGCGTTCGGGATTGGCCGCCGGAGCGGACTGCGCCTCGGGCGGAGCGTCGCCGCGCAACTCGGCCGGCAGGTCGGCGCAGCGGATCACGCCGCCGGTGCACACCGCGCAGGCATAGCGCAGGACATGGCGGAGCTGGCGCAGGTTGCCCGGCCAACGGTAGCCGAGCAGCCGCTCCAGCGCCGCTGCGCTCAGGCCGACGGACTCGCCGCAGGACGCCGCCTCCTCCGCCAGCACGCGGTTGATCAGCGCCAGACGGTCGCTGCGGCTGCGCAGCGGCGGCAGCTCGAAGCGCGCGGCGCCGATGCGGAAGTACAGGTCCTCGCGGAAGCTCCCGGCGGCCACCAGCGCCGCCAGGTCGCGGTGGGTGGCGCAGATCACCTGGATGTCCACCGCCTGCCGCCGCGCGGCGCCCAGCGGCGCCACCTCGCCCTCGGCGAGCGCCCGTAGCAGACGGGTCTGCAAGGTCAGCGGCATGTCGCCGATCTCGTCGAGGAACAGGGTGCCGCCGTCGGCCTGCTGCAACAGGCCGCGCATGCCCTTGCTGGAAGCGCCGGTGAAGGCGCCGGCGGCGTAGCCGAACAGTTCGCTCTCGATCAGGCTCTCCGGGATCGCCGCGCAGTTCAGGGTGACGAAGGGCTTGCCGCGGCGGGCGCTGGCCTCGTGCACCTGGCGGGCGAAGACCTCCTTGCCGGCGCCGGTCTCGCCCTGGACCAGCAGCGGCAGGTTGCGGTCCTTGACCCGCACAGCCAGGCGCAGGTGCTCGGCGATGCGCGGATCGAGCCGGGCATCGCGCAGCTTGTCGACCTGCGGCACCCGCTGTGGGCGCGGCGGCACGCTCAGGCGCACGTACAAGAGTTCGCCGTCGCCGCCCCCGGGCAGCCGGCAGGGGGCGCCGTCCGCCGCCGCGTGCAGGGCATCCGGCTCGAACACCTCGTCGATATGGTTGGGAACCTCGCCGAAACGCTGGCGCAGGTAGCGGCGCGCCGCCGGGTTGAGCGCCAGCAGGCAGCCGTCGGCGCCCCAGGCGAACAAGTAGTCGGGCTGGCTGTCGACGTAGCCCGGCACGGCATGGGCACGCAGTATCCAGTGGCCCTGGGCGCCGTGCATGAAGAAGGCGTTCTCGATCTGCCTAGCGCTCTGCGCCACCAGTTGGCGGATCAGGGTCTGGCTGCGGCGGTCGTCCGGCGAGCGCACCGCCGAGGCGTCGAGCACGCCGAGCAGTTCGCCCTGCGGATCGAAGATCGGCGCCGCCGAGCAGGTCAGGCCGATGAAGGCGGCGCGGAAGTGGTCGCGCTTGTGCACCGTCAGCGGCATCCGGCTGGCCAGCACGGTGGCCACGCCGCAGGTGCCCTCCTCGCCCTCCGACCACCAGGTGCCGAGGTCGAGGCCGGCCTTGCGGCAGTCGCGGCGGATCGCTGGGTCGACCCGGTAGTCGAGGGTCCGCCCCTGGGCGTCGGCGAGCAGCACGCAGTAGTCGGCGTCGCGCACCTGGCCGTGCAGGCGACCGACCTCCGCGCTGGCGATGCGCAGGAATGGCTCGGCGCGCTCGCGGCACTCCCGGAGCTGAGTCTGGTCGAGGATGCGCGGCCCCTGCAGGGAGCCGGGATCGAGTCGGTGCTGCTCCAGCGAGCGGCGCCAGGAATCGAGGATGGGGGCGGGAACCGGCGCCTGCGGCAGACGCGCGGCGTTCTTCACCACGCGGCTGACGCAGTCCACGTGGTCCTTCGAGTGTGCGGAAAGCATGGCGTCTCCGTTTCTCGTGTCTTGTTGTTGTCCCGCCATTAAGCACCCTGCCGGGATCCGCGACAAGCGGCAGGACGGAGAAGCCCGGTACTGAGACGGAGCGTCTCAGCGTCTCGCCCCGCCCGCCGCCTTTCCGATACTCGGCGTCTCGTCCGGGTCTCCTCCAAAACTCCCCCCTCCGGTCCAAAGCGCTCTGCCACGGGGCTTTCGGCCGATATCCGGCCCCCTGGCACCGCCCTTGCTCCGCTCCTCCGGCCACGGCCATGTCCGGCCGGGCACATCAAGACACCCACCCGGAGAACAACAAGATGTCCATCCGCTTGCCAGCCGCGCAACTGCTGCACGCCTATCGCGTGATGCGCACCATCCGCGTCTTCGAAGAACGCCTGCACATCGAATTCGCCACCGGCGAGATTCCCGGCTTCGTCCACCTCTACGCCGGCGAGGAAGCCTCCGCCGCCGGGGTCATGGCCCACCTGCGCGACGACGACTGCATCGCCTCCAACCACCGCGGCCACGGCCACTGCATCGCCAAGGGCGTGGACGTGCACGGGATGATGGCCGAGATCTACGGCAAGAAGACCGGCGTCTGCCAGGGCAAGGGCGGCTCCATGCACATCGCCGACCTGTCCAAGGGCATGCTCGGTGCCAACGGCATCGTCGGCGCCGGCGCGCCGCTGGCGGCCGGTGCGGCGCTGGCCGCCAGGATCAAGGGCAGCGACGCGGTGGCCGTGGCCTTCTTCGGCGACGGCGGCTCCAACGAGGGCGCCGTGTTCGAGGCGATGAACCTGGCCTCGATCATGAAGCTGCCGTGCCTCTTCGTCGCCGAGAACAACGGCTACGCCGAAGCCACCGCCTCCGGCTGGTCGGTGGCCTGCGGCCGCATCGCCGAACGCGCCGCCGCCTTCGGCATGCCCGGCGTGACGGTGGACGGCTTCGACTTCTTCGCCGTCCACGAGGCCGCTGGCGAGGCCGTGGCCCGTGCCCGCGCAGGCCTCGGACCGTCGCTGATCGAGGTGGAACTGACCCGCTACTACGGCCACTTCGAAGGCGACGCCCAGACCTACCGCGACCTGGACGAGCTGCGGCAGATCCGCGAGGAGCGCGACTGCCTCAAGCAGTTCCGCGAGCGCACCCTTGCCGTCGGCCTGCTCGACGCCTCGCAGCTCGACGACATCGACGGCGAGGTGGAGCGGCTGATCGAGGACAGCGTGGTCAGGGCCAAGAGCGATCCCAAGCCGCCGGCGACAGACCTCTTGGCAGACGTCTACGTCTCCTACCCCTGAGCCCCCATTCCAAGAACAAGAAGAAGGAAAACCATCATGGCGAGAAAGATCAGCTACCAGCAGGCCATCAACGAAGCCATGGCCCAGGAGATGCACCGCGACGAGACCGTCTTCCTGATCGGCCAGGACATCGCCGGCGGCGCCGGCGCACCGGGCGAGCAGGACGCCTGGGGCGGCGTGCTCGGCGTCACCAAGGGGCTCTACCACCCCTTCCCCGGCCGGGTGCTCGACGCCCCGCTGTCGGAGATCGCCTATGTCGGCGCGGCGGTCGGCGCCGCCACCCGCGGACTGCGCCCGGTGTGCGAACTGATGTTCGTCGACTTCGCCGGCTGCTGCCTGGACCAGATCCTCAACCAGGCGGCGAAATTCCGCTACATGTTCGGCGGCAAGACGGTCACCCCGCTGGTGCTGCGCGCAATGTACGGCGCCGGCCTGCGCGCCGCCGCCCAGCACTCGCAGATGCTCACCTCGTTCTGGACCCACATCCCCGGCCTCAAGGTGGTCTGCCCCTCCTCGCCCTACGACGCCAAGGGCCTGCTGATCCAGGCGATCCGCGACGACGACCCGGTGATCTTCCTCGAACACAAGATGCTCTACGGCATGCAGGGCGAGGTGCCGGAAGAGCTGTACAGCGTGCCCTTCGGCGAGGCCAACTTCCTGCGCGAGGGCGACGACGTGACCCTGGTCAGCTACGGCCGCATGGTTCACCTGGCCATGGAGGCCGCCGCCGGTCTGGCACGCCAAGGCATCGGCTGCGAGGTGCTCGACCTGCGCACCACCAGCCCGCTGGACGAGGACAGCATCCTCGAAAGCGTGGAGAAGACCGGCCGCCTAGTGGTGATCGACGAGGCCAACCCGCGCTGCTCGGTGGCCACCGACATCGCCGCGCTGGTCGCGCAGAAGGCCTTCGCCGCTCTCAAGGCGCCGATCGAGATGGTCACCGCGCCGCACACCCCGGTGCCCTTCACCGACGCCCTGGAAGACCTGTACATCCCCAACGCGGCGAAGATCGAAGCCGCCGTTCTGAAGATCGTCGACAGGAGGAAGGTCGCATGAGCCGGATCCATACCCTGACCATGCCGAAGTGGGGGCTGTCGATGACCGAGGGCAAGGTCAACGCCTGGCTCAAGGAGGAAGGCGCCGAGATCGCCAAGGGCGACGAGGTGCTCGACGTGGAAACCGACAAGATCTCCAGCAGCGTCGAGGCGCCCTTCTCCGGCGTGCTGCGGCGCATCGTCGCCAAGGAGGACGAGACCCTGCCGGTCGGCGCCCTGCTCGCCGTGGTGGTCGAAGGCGAGGCCAGCGAAGATGAGATCGACGCCGTGGTGCAGCGCTTCCAGGCCGAGTTCGTGCCCGGCGGCGAAGACGAGCAGGCCAGCGGCCCGGCGCCGCAGAAGGTCGCGCTGGACGGCCGCGTCATCCGCTTCCTCGACCGCGGCGAGGGCGGCGCCCCGCTGCTGCTGGTCCATGGCTTCGGCGGCGACCTGAACAACTGGCTGTTCAACCACGAGGCGCTGGCCGCCGGCCGCCGGGTGATCGCCCTCGACCTGCCGGGCCACGGCGAGTCGGGCAAGACGCTGAAAAGCGGCGACCTCGACGAGCTGAGCCGGGCCGCGCTGGCCCTGCTCGACCACCTGGACATCCCGCGCGCGCACCTCGTCGGCCACTCCATGGGCGGCGCGGTATCGCTGAACCTGGCGCGCCTGGCGCCCGAGCGGGTGCTCTCGCTGACCCTGATCGGCAGCGCCGGCCTGGGCGCGGAGATCAACGGCGACTACCTCAACGGCTTCGTCGAAGCGAGCAACCGCAACGCCCTCAAGCCGCAACTGGTGCAGCTGTTCTCCGACCCGGCGCTGATCACCCGGCAGATGCTGGAAGACATGCTCAAGTACAAGCGTCTGGAGGGCGTCGACGCGGCGCTGCGCCAGTTGGTCGAGCGGTTGTCCGAAGGTGGCCGCCAGCGGATCGACCTGCGCGGCGTGCTGGAGCAGGGCCGCCATCCGGCGCTGGTGATCTGGGGCAGCGACGACGCCATCATCCCCGCCGCCCATGCCCGGGGCCTGCAGGCGCAGGTGGAGATCCTCCCGGGCCAGGCGCACATGGTGCAGATGGAAGCGGCCGATGAGGTCAACCGGCTGATCCAGGCCTTCCTCGCCCAACACTGAAACCGGCGGCGGCCGGCCCGCGCCGGTCGCCCACTCATCGCAAGCCCTGAAGGAGAAAAGAACAATGACAACCTCCCTTGGCGCCACCATGCGCGCCGCCGTCTGGCACGGCCGTCAGGACATCCGCGTCGAAGACGTGCCGCTGCCCGCCGACCCGCCGCCCGGCTGGGTGCAGATCCGCGTCGACTGGTGCGGCATCTGCGGCTCGGACCTGCACGAATACGTCGCCGGCCCGGTGTTCATCCCGGTCGAGAAGCCCCACCCGCTCACCGGCATCCAGGGCCAGTGCATCCTCGGCCACGAATTCAGCGGCGAGATCGTCAAGCTCGGCGCCGGCGTGAGCGGCTTCGCCCCCGGCGAGCGGATCGCCGCCGACGCCTGCCAGCACTGCGGCACCTGCTACTACTGCCGCAGCGGCCTGTACAACCTCTGTGAGAAGCTGGCCTTCACCGGGCTGATGAACAACGGCGCCTTCGCCGAACGGGTGAACGTGCCGGCCGAACTGCTCTACAAGCTGCCGGCCGGCTTCCCCGTCGAGGCCGGCGCGCTGATCGAACCGCTGGCGGTGGGCATGCACGCGGTGAAGAAGGCCGGCAGCCTGCTCGGCCAGAACGTGGTGGTGGTCGGCGCCGGCACCATCGGCCTGTGCACCATCATGTGCGCCAGGGCGGCCGGCGCGGCCCAGGTGATCGCCCTGGAAATGTCCTCGGCGCGCAAGGCCAAGGCGCTGGAAGTGGGCGCGAGCCTGGTGCTCGATCCCCAGGAATGCGACGCGCTGGCGGAAATCCGCGCCCACACCCACGGCCTCGGCGCCGACGTCAGTTTCGAGTGCATCGGCAACCAGCACACCGCCAAGCTGGCCATCGACGTCATCCGCAACGCCGGCAAGAGCGTGCTGGTCGGCATCTTCGAGGAACCCAGCGCGTTCAACTTCTTCGAACTGGTCTCCACCGAGAAACAGGTCATCGGCGCCCTGGCCTACAACGGCGAATTCGCCGACGTGATCGCCTTCATCGCCGACGGCCGCCTGGACGTCGAACCGCTGATCACCGGCCGCATCGGCCTGGAAGACATCGTCGGCCGCGGTTTCGAGGAACTGGTCAACAACAAGGAGCACAACGTCAAGATCATTGTTTCGCCGCATTGAAGAGGGCGCGAGGCGGCGGGCGTCGGGGAGGCTTGCCCCCTAATGGGGTTACGCCCTCCCAAACGATCTGTCGTCATAGGCAGAAAGCGGCCGAAGCAGACGTTCGAGGCGACACGTTACGACTTCGTTTCCTGGTTAATGCTGCCAAGCGGATCCTGGCGGTGTGCAAGCTGCCGTGCAGAGAGGTGGAGCGCCAGGTGGTGTCCAGCGCCCGCTTGCGCTGTTGCCGCACACCACGAGTCGCGGGACGGTGGCAACTTCGAGTGCATTGCGATGAAAGCCCTGCGCTTCAGCAATGGGGGCGAGGTCAAAGTCGTGCTCACTGCTCAGTACTTGATGTCTCGGGCTTTCTCCCGCCCTTGCTGTTTGGTCTGCCGCTTATCCTGCCGGCATTGGGCATTGCTTTTCTGGTCGGCGGCGCGGCAATCCTGCTTGGTCTGGCGGGCAGACTGACGCGTTTCGTGGCGAAGGCCCCGAGCGGCACGACGTTGATCGGCTTGATCCGTAGCCAAGGACGTACCGACCGATGCCACGAGGAGAGTCGCCGTCAACATTGCAGTAAATAGTGCGCGGGCCATGAGGTTACCTCCTGCCGCTTAGGTATCGGGAATATTCAGTACAGCTGATTTTCCTGTCGCCTGCCGCATGGTTGCCAATGCATTACGTCTCCCGTTCGACGACATGCCGACTCAGGGCGCCGTCAGATCAAACCATTCTGCAGGCGCTGAGGCCCCGAGAGCGTCCTTAGGACGGAGGCGTAGTTGGCCGTGCCTTTCTGTCAGCGCGGTTCCGGTCCGGTGAAACAGGCAGTTTTGGGTCGGGTGCTGCCGGTCGAGAAAGGCTGAAGTCGACCCAAACCGGACGACGATTGGATGGATTTTGTTCGGCTCGCGGCCACAGAGCAGATTCTTTCGCCCCCGTAGAAAGCACCATCTACACTGCTTTTGCCTAGTCGCGGCATTGCGAACAGGCTTCTTTCATTGCAAAAGGACAGGCATATGAAAGCATATGGAGCTGAGTTTCTAGGGACTTTCTGGCTGGTTTTGGGCGGTTGCGGTAGCGCAGTGCTGGCTGCCACCTTTCCTCACGTGGGGATTGGGCTTCTGGGAGTTGCTCTGGCCTTCGGCCTAACGGTATTGACCATGGCCTACGCCGTTGGGCATATCTCCGGAGGGCATTTCAACCCCGCTGTGTCCATCGGTTTGTGGGCCGGCGGGCGACTCCTGGCTAAGCAGTTGCCACCATACATCGCCGCTCAACTCCTGGGCGGACTTGCTGCAGGTGGCGTGCTCTATCTGATCGCCAGCGGACACGCTGGCTTCGATGTATCCGCAGGCTTCGCCTCCAACGGTTATGGCGAGCACTCGCCTGGCGGCTACTCGCTGTTAGCTGCCGCAATCAGTGAAGTGGTGATGACCGCATTCTTCCTGCTGATCATCCTCGGCTCGACCTCCAAGCGTGCGCCAGTCGGATTCGCGCCTGTCCCCATTGGCTTGGCGCTGACGCTGATCCACCTGGTCAGCATCCCGGTCACCAACACTTCGGTGAACCCGGCACGCAGCACCGGAGTTGCTCTGTATGCTGGCGGCTGGGCTATCGATCAGCTGTGGCTGTTCTGGGTGGCCCCGATTATCGGTGCCCTGCTCGGGGCTCTGGTCTACCGGGGAATTAGTAGCACAGGGGATTGAAACGGGCGCTCTCCTTGCCGAGCGTGCTCGGGAGCGCGACACAGTTCATTCATATGGCTCGCCAAGCTGACAACCGAGTCGTGAGTTTTTCCGCCGTCTGACGTCTGTTTTGCGGAGAGTGGACGAATGCCCACTTCTGGCCGCTACCAACCGGTCGCTTCCCCCATCAGAACAGTCTCAGATGCGGGGCCGGAACAGCGGTACAGCGGCGCGGGGGGCCATGGAGTAGCTAGGCCGCTCCGAAGTAGATACGGGCGTCGACTTCTACCCAATCCAGTACAGGCATAGCGAGAGGGTGATCAGAGAACCGAGCGTTGATAGCAGGATAGTGCGTGATACCACCGAGGCTTCGCGGCGATAAAACTCCGCGAGCATAAACGGCCCGGTGCCCGTCGGCAGCGCACTCAACAATAGGGCTGCCTTTGCCTACAGAGGCGGTAGCTTGAAAACGTAGTAGGCAAGCGGCCAGGTTACACAATCCTCCTCAGACAAACGCATCCGCATAGAAACGCCCCTCCTCCAGCTGGCGCTCGGCAACGAACAGGCGACGCGCCGCGTCGATCATCGCCGGCGAGCCGCAGGCGTAGACCTCGGCGTCCTTCAGGCTGGCAAAGTCTTCCAGCACCCGGTCCTGCACGTGGCCGGTGGCGCCCTGCCAGTCGCAGGCCGCGCTCGGGCGGGAGAGGACGGGGGTGTATTGCAGCCAGGGCAGTTCGGCCTGTAGGGCGAACAGTTCGTCGTGGCGATACAGGTCCTGGCGCCGGCGGCCGCCCCAGTAGAGGTGGACTGGGCGGTTTGCGGCCCGTTCGCGCAGTTCTTCCAGCAGCGCCCGGATCGGCGCGAAGCCGGTGCCGGTGGCGAGGAACACCAGCGGCCCGCTGCCGTCGCGCAGGTAGAAGGAACCGAACGGGCCTTCCAGGCGCAGCACGGTCTTGGGTTTCAGGCCGTCGAACACGAAGCCGCTGAACGCCCCGCCCGGCACCCGGCGGATGTGCCATTCGATCTGGCCGTCGGCGGCGGCGCGGGTGGCCATGGAGTAGCTGCGCCGACTGCCGTCCTTGAGCAGCACCTGGGCGTACTGCCCGGCGTAGTAGTCGAAGCGGGAGCCCGGCGGCAGCATCAGGCGGACGATGGCCACGTCGTCGCCGGCCCTGTCGATACTGGCCACGCGCACGCCCATCTGCTGCACGGTGACGCCGCGCAGCGCGGTGACTTCCGGTGCGTCGATGACCAGGTCGGAGGTCGGCCTGGCACAGCAGAACAGCGCCAGGCCGGCCGCCCGCTCCGCCTCGGGCAGCACGCTCAGCGGGCTTTCGCCGTGGTCGACGCTGCCGCTGGCGATCTTGCCCTTGCAGCTGCCGCAGGCCCCGGTGCGGCAGCTGTGGCGGAGCATCAGGCCCTCGGCCAGGGCGCCGTCGAGAATGGTCCGCCCGGCGTCCAGGCCGAACGTCTGCCCCGAGGGCTGGATGTCTACGTGGAATTTCATGGTCGTTCGCCCCCTCGGGTTGATCTGTCGATGCATCCGCCGCTCAGTGGTTGCGCCCGGCGGCGAGCAGGTCCAGGGCCACGTCGACGATCATGTCCTCCTGGCCGCCGACCATCCGCCGCCGGCCCAGCTCGACCAGGATGTCCACGGTCTTCAGCCCATACTTGCGCGCCGCCACCTCCGCATGGCGCAGGAAGCTGGAGTAGACCCCGGCATAACCCAGCGCCAGGGTCTCGCGGTCGACCCGCACCGGCCGGTCCTGCAGCGGGCGGACGAGCTCGTCGGCGGCGTCCATCAGGGTGTAGAGGTCGGTGCCGTGCTGCCAGCCCAGCCGCTCGGCCGCGGCGACGAACACCTCCAGCGGCGCGTTGCCGGCGCCGGCGCCCATCCCGGCCAGACTGGCGTCGATGCGGTCGCAGCCCTCCTCCACCGCGACCAGGGAGTTGGCCACCCCCAGGCTCAGGTTGTGGTGGGCGTGGATGCCGGTCTGGGTCGCGGGATCGAGCGCGTCCTTCAGCGCGCGGAAGCGCTCGCGGATGTCCTGCATCTGCATCGCCCCGCCGGAGTCGACCACGTAGATGCAGGTGGCGCCGTAACCCTCCATCTTCTTC